>JAGCZO010000178.1 GCA_017959965.1 Clostridia bacterium
GAATTCTTGTCAACGTAGCCTTTGAGGGTGATCCTGCCGGTGTCATAAGTCGCTGCCACGAAGCCTGCCGGGACCTGTACATTCTCAGGAAGCGCGGAGATCCTTAAGATCTTGCTCGTTCTGATTATCGTGTTCTCGGGATCGTACGGTATGATCGTCTTTTCGACAGGGTTATAAAAATAGAATGCAGGCGAGTTGCTTCCGTCGAAAAGATAAAGCAGAACGCTCGTAACGCCGTCTCTTGCATATGTCTGAACGCTGTATCCGTTTATCATCCTGATGGTCTGCACGAACCCTTCCGGCACGGTCACGTTGTCCGGAATATCCAGGAACGAATATGTCTTGCCTGAAGCATCGACCAGAGTCGCGCTGTCGGGCGCGAAACTTTCCTTTCTGGTTATGTGTATCGTGTAGAGCATCGTAGTCTCCTGGTCCTGCGCAGTGACTTCGATCTTGATGACGTTCATGCCGATCTGAAGATTGTTGTTGCCTGAGATGGCAAGCGACGCGAACATGTTGTTCGGCATCGGAGTAACCTGAACTTCTTTGACGTCGCGGTCGACCGTAGCGGAATAATCGGTGATGTTGGGATTGAATTCAGGGGAAAGATTAACATCCTTAACAGTAAGGAAAGCAAGTGTTGCATCCTTAGAGATCGATGAAGGATTGATCGAAAGCGAAACGTAACTGCCTTTGACAACGTCAACCTCCTGACCTGCTTCGTTCTTAAAAGTTCCCGTCTTGTCGATCTTGATATTAAGATTGCCGCTGCTTCCGGGAAGGACGCGGAAAGATACCATGAATAGAGTTACCTTGTTCTCGGAACGGAAAGGCTCTGCCTCATTATCCTCGTTGTTATCCTCAGTCTTCCTGAAGTTCTGGTCATCGGCTGAAACCGTTATCTTTCCTCTCTCCTGGGTCTCAACAAAGAGGAAGTTCCCTGAGATGTCCTTACCCTGTGAAAAAGAAATATATTCGGCATCCTCGGTATCGTAATTCAGTTCGACAGGACCAAATGAAGTAATCCCGGGCATGTTGTCGGCAACGACTCTGACGGTGACGATGTTGCCCTGACCTGCGGAACGCGAGTCAGTCTCAACGGAAAGCGTGATCTTGGATGCGGCAAAGACTCCGTTAGTCCCGCCGTAAAGCAGTACAGACATTGCGATCAGAAGCGAAGCCGCAAAAGCGGCCAATTTCCTGCCCGTTTTACGAATCGATATACCTGTCTTCTTTTTTCCGTTCATAATCACCTTTAGCCTTTCGGCAAGAAACCGTATTCGGCCGGCATGTTCTGATAGACCGGTATCACGAATATGAATGCCGATTCAGTCTTTTTGATGGATTCATAGCTGTTATAATACCTAAGCGACTCGGAGTATGCCATCATAATGTTTTGCGCATATTGATGGTTGTACCTTACGGTTCCGTCGTCCAGCACGTCAAATTTCTGGAAATAAAGCGTATTCTGGCCCTTTTCGATATAGCCCGAAGCGATCCACAGTGCGCCTCCGGTTATGGCCTTTTCTTTTGTATCCCACGGGAGCAGGAGTTTTGCTTCCGCATCGGAAATGTCTTCCTTCTCGGGGTTTCTTCCCCACTTGGCATACTTTGCGCCTCCGACAGTCGCTCCGCCCTCTTTCGTCGAAGATGCGGAACCGATGTTGTAGAAGTTGAAGTAACCCTCATATCCGTCAACAGTACCCTTGCAGAGCGCCGACCTGCCCGAAAAGCCCATTTCCTGGATGATCCTGCTTGCGAGGAAATACGGCGAAACGCCTGATTTTCGGCCTGCCTCATAGATGGCATTTACATAGTCGAAATCATCAGTATCCATGAACGATCCCGAGATTATCTCCTTGATGCCCTCTTTCTTGTGAATGCTCTCATCAAATCCGAGCATCTCGAACATGAATATCCTCTTGTCCGTGAAGAAGTTTCTCGGATCCAGGAAATAGCTTACGACCTCGCTCTTGGCAGCTCTCCAGTCGGGATTGTCGTACACGGGGCTTCCGCCCTTGACGTATTCGGGATATACCCTGTCCTGAATAAGGCTCTTGTTGCCTACCGTCTCTGCCTTCAGGACCTCGGCAAAAGTAAGCTTCGTATCGTAGGCTTTGAACTGGTATGCAGGGTGTTTGCAGTGCAGGAGCCACAGTCCGCTGTAGTAGCTGGCGGGGAATCCCGACAGTGTTTCTTCCGCAAAAGATCCGCTGTCGTCTCCTGCGAGAACATATACGGAATAAGAGTTCTTCTGTCCGTCGAACGAAGTTACCTCAGCGTTTATCACCGTCTCTCCCCCGGGAAGATCAAAGGGTTTTCCGGGTTCCAGTTCAGTCTTGTTTCCGCCGTTTTCGGCAGTGATCTTAAATTTCGCCGCATATCCTTCGACCGATTCGCAATCGAAAGTTACGCGCTGCGGACCTGAAACATAATAACCGTACTTATCCTCCGCAACGTCAAATGACGGATAGACGCCTTTGTCAGTATCGCCGCCCTTAATGTCGAGAGTTGAAAGAGAAGCATTAAAAGGCAGTATCTTGCAGTCCTCTTTCGGTGTCTGGTACTCATTGCCGGAAGAATCCGTAAGTTTATATTTGTCTTCGGTCTTTCCTGGAGCGACGGACATGTATTTGCCGTCGAAATAAACAACGTCACGGCTCTGAACCAGCTTAAAAGAAATATCCTCATCTTCTTTTGAATCACCGCTCCCGGTTCTTCTCGCGCAAATGTAGTAGCAGTTTGATACGCCCGGAATGCCTGTCTCTCCGGCCATCTTTTCAGTGTCCTGTTTCTTTCCCCTGAGTGCGGCATAACCTGCGGAAGAACTCTGATTCGTTCCGATCAGATTTCCCGAAAGATCGTAAAGCGAGACTGATATCTTTTCGCTTATCCCGGCGAAATTAACATAGCAGTCAGAAGAACCGCAATCCAAAAGGAACCAAGCAGTTTCCTCATCCTTGAATATGAGTCCGTCGGTAACCGACAAAGCTTCTATCCTTGTCTTTTCAGGAATGCGGATCTTGCCGCCCGCCACAGAAATGCCTCTTCCGTCCGAGCTGCGCAAAAGGATCGAAACGTCCTGATCGCCCGGTTCAAAACCTGCGGTATCCCAC
>JAGCZO010000179.1 GCA_017959965.1 Clostridia bacterium
TCGTTCTCCGTGACTTTAGAGTAAAGGCCGCAAAGGTCCTTACCGACGGTGTTGTGAAGGCCCTTGCCGACATCGAAATGAATAAAGTCAGATTTACGGTAGAATTCAGAGACTTTGACGGTGAAAAACCTGATTTTAAGGAAAACGGACTTGACGGCGCGGAATTTCTGATCAGTACAAACCCGGGTGAAGCGCCAAAACCACTGGGCAGGATCGCCTCCGGAGGGGAGCTTTCCAGGATCATGCTGGCCATCAAGTCCTGCCTTGCGGACGCCGATATGATACCCATTCTGATATTCGACGAGATCGATACGGGCATCAGCGGATCCGCCGCAGCCGCGGTAGCGGAAAAGTTTTATTCCGTCAGCAGATCCCATCAGCTGATCTGCGTTACTCACCTTGCGCCCATTGCCGCGATAGCTGACAGAAATATTCATATCGATAAAAATACGGATGACGATTCTGTCAGGACCAATGCTGAAATACTTGACAACGAAGGCAAAATAAAAGAGGTCGGAAGACTTCTTGACGGCTCGGCAGCCGCGGAAGGTGTTACCAGAGCCCACAGCATCGAGCTTATAGAGAGAATGAAGAACAGGGCTCTTTCCTCCAAATAACATAGATTATACCACATAACGACTGCCCCGGGGAGCTGATCTGTCAATTCCCCGGGGCGTCCTCATTTTTAATTGTCCACTGAAATCCTATTGCCTGTCAAAGACAGCTTTTAATGTAAGCGATGCATTTTTCTATGCCCGCCGCTTTATCCACGAAAGGCTCCTCGTATT
Organism: Clostridia bacterium; assembly: GCA_017959965.1. Classification (GTDB taxonomy): domain Bacteria; phylum Bacillota; class Clostridia; order UBA1212; family UBA1212; genus UBA1212. Next base: position 789 of record JAGCZO010000179.1, read on the forward strand.
CTACGGTAATATACGAGTCGTAATTGTTCGTCTTCATGATCTCAATACATTTCCTGACGTTCACGATGCCTTCGCCGAGGACACAGCCTTTAATGTGATTTCCTCCCGCCGTGTTGAAATATCCGGGAGGCGGATCCTTAGATTCTTCTTTGGAAACGTATTTGAAATCCTTGGCGTGGACGTGAAAGGCAAAGGGCGCAACCGCCGCCACAGCCTTCACCGGCTCCTCGTCGACGCAGAGGAAGTTGCCGAAGTCCGCCAGCAGACCGAAGTTTTTGTTGTTTACCGCTTTGTAAAGGGCGATGACCCGCTCCGAGCCCTGACTTACGTATCCGTGATTTTCGGTGCATGTCTTAACGCCCAGGGAAGCGGCGTAATCGGCTATTACGTTTATGTCTTTCGCAAACTCCGGAATAAGATCGAAATAGGTTTTTCCTTCGGGAAGGTATGAAACTATGTCGTGTCTCATAACGGGCGCTCCAAGGGCAGCGGCAACGTCGACTTCTTTTTTCAGTCTTTCAACGTTGCCGGGGGCAAGAAAATCCGCGCCGACAGTGTATCCCGAGATCTCAAGGCCGATCTTTTCGCAGTACTTTTTCATATACTTTGCGAAGCCGATGACGTCAAGATCCGTATTATCCGGGACCTCCAGCCCCACGAATTCGATGGCGTCAAAGCCTCTTGATTTGGCAAAATCTGCCATCTCGATCATATTCAGCTGCTTTCCGGCGTCATTTGCGATGCCGCCGAGACTGTACGTGTTTACAGATATTTTCATAACGACTCCGTTTTGTTTTCAAATAGTGTAGAACGCTCAGCTTAAAACGACCTCGTGGCCGGTTCTTGAGGATTCGTAAAGACCGTCAAGGATCTTCATCAGGACGACGCCGTCCTCGGCGGGGGCGATGCATTTTGTGCCGGGAACAGTTATGCAGTCAACGAAATGCTTTATCTCGGCGTTGAAGGAACCCACGAAATCGAAAGCGGTGGGATAAGCAAGCTGTGTATTGGTCATATAGCCGCTGACCGACGAATAAAGATCTACTTTATTAGTGACCTTGGCGCCGCCTTTTGTTCCGAAGAATTCCATGTCCCCTTTGTCGCCTTCCTGGTTGAGAGAAAACGCGGCGTCGATGGAAATGACGGATCCGTTGTCGAATCTGATGAGTCCAACGGCAAGATCTTCAACGTCATACAGATCGCCTTTTCCGGAGTCGCTGGAAAGATAGCCGCCTGCTTTCCTGATGTCAGGCCTGTTCTTCAGCTTATCGAAGGTTATTCCGTATACGGATACGGGCATATGATTTCCCATCAGGTATCTGGAAAAATCGATCACGTGAACGCCCAGATCTATCAGAGGCCCGCCGCCTGATCTGGAACTGTCGGAAAACCAGCCTCCGGGGCAGCCGTTGCGTCTTGTGTAGTTTACTTTGGCGTAGTATATATCGCCAAAAAAACCGTCCTTTTCGATATTTTTAAGGACCTCCATATCGTTTCCGAAGCGTCTTACGAAGCCAATCTGGAGATGCCTGCCGTTTTTTTCTGCGGCTTTCTTCATTTCTTCTGCCTGCTTCGCGTTCATGGCCATGGGCTTCTCGCAAAGAACGTGTTTTCCTGCGTTGAGAGCCGCAATGGCGCACTCGGCGTGGCCGTTGTTCCAGGTGCAGACGTTTACGGCGTCAAGCTCGTCAAGCTTTACCATTTCGTGAACGTTGTCAAATACTCTTTCTTCCGGAACGCCGAGCCTTTTCGCAAGGGCGACAGCTCTTTCCTTGTTTATATCGCAAAGGGCGTATATCTCCGCTCTGTCGGGTATTGCCTGATAACCTGTTACGTGACAACCGCATATGCCGCCGTTGCCCACAATGCCTACTTTAAGTTTTTTCATTGCTTTGTTCTCCGATCCGGTTTATTTCAGTCTGGCAACTGTATTTTTAAGAAAATTAACTGCCATTGCGATATCTTTTGCGGGATCTTCTCCGACTTCTCTTTCTATCGTCAGGAATCCGCTGAATCCGATATCGTGAAGGGCGGCAAGATATTTCGGAAAATCGACGCTGCCCTCGCCAAGGGGAACCTCTATGAAGGGCGCGGGTATTCCGCCTGCCGGAGGGGGCTTGAGGCCGTAAATGATCTCGGGATCTCCTTTGGTAAGCATTTTACCGTCTTTGGCGTGGGTGTGAACGATATAGTCCTTAAGATTATAGACAGCCTGCACCGGATCGTCACCGGTCACCATCACAAGGTTCGCCGGGTCAAGGTTAACGCTGACGCCTTTTGAGTTTAAAGTATCCAGGAATCTTTTCAAAGTAAGAGACGTTTCCGGACCTGTCTCAACGGCGAATTTTACGCCGATGTCATCCGCTGCTTTTGCAAGTTCGAGACAGGCGTCGTGCATCGTTTCGAACCTTTCTCCGTTCATGTCCTCGGGAACGACGCCGATATGTGTGGTGACAACGTGGGTGTCCAGATCCGCGGCCAGCTGCAGTATCTTTTTTGATTTTTCAACGAGTATCTTATTGTAGTCTCTGTCGTAGAAGCCTCTGCCCAGGTCTCCGCAGAGAGCGGAAATAGTCAGTCCCAGACTATCGGAATACTTTTTGAACTCCGATCTTGCTTTGGCGTCAAGATTGTCAGGGGCAAAGCTGCCGTTGCTGGCGTATATCTGATATCCTTCAGCGCCGACTTCCTTGACTTTAAGAAGAGCTTCCTTTGCGGGAAGTCTGAAGCTGTCAGCCCTGGCGCCAATGTGAAA
>JAGCZO010000180.1 GCA_017959965.1 Clostridia bacterium
GTAAAAATCGTAATCGAACGAAAGGGGGTTGTACCCTGCTTTATCGAAGCACTCGTCGGCCTTGGCGTTTTGACCCTGAAATTTGTAAAGCAAGCCCTCAAAACAGAAGGGCACGTTGCTCCCGAGACATGCACCGACGATCTCATCCCAGTTCTTGTAGGGCGCGTCGCCGATGACTGCCGCAAGATTGGCGCCTTCACCTTTGAGCCAGAGCACAGTGTCAACGCAAAGTCTCAGGGAGGATATTTCCGCCTGAGCCAGTCCGTACAGGTATTCACTCTGAAAAGTCAGCCCCGCATCGTACTGCTTTGACGCGGCTTCCGCAAGGCTTTCCGCTTCGGCCATAAGGCTCACGTGGGCGTTGCCGGCTTCTTCTGTATTTTCGTCAGGAAACGGGTTTAAAAGACCGCAGGAACAGAGGGTAAACAAAAGCACTGCCCCCAGCATCAAAACTAAAAACTTTTTTGGCAATTACGACACTTCCTTTCATCAGGAGATCATGATCATTGGCTATAATTAGAAGCCTTATCAAATTCAATTCTCGTAGGGATTCGGCTCGTAGGAACCGGTGCTGCTCACTCCTACAGTGATGCAGTGGCCGTCCTCAGTGAAGAATTCATCCGTTTTGACAAAGCATTTGTACCATTTCTGAGTCAAAGCCGTGTCCGTGTCGCACCAGGTGACGTCCACGTTATATATTCCGCTTTCCAGCTTTATCATGTTCCACTGGTGACCGACGCCCTCCGGCTGACCGCACCTCAGGGCGCACCAAAGGTCCGCTTCTTTGCAAAGAAGCAGGTATGCAAGGGAATAACCTTCGCAGACCGCTCTTCCCTCAACAAGCGCTCCGAAGGCAGAATAACAGTCGGGCCTTCTTTCGTCGTACATCACGTGTTCGCTGAGGACCGCCGCCAGATAATAGTATTTGTCATATGTGGTAAGTCCTTCGGGCATGTACCTGACTATCCTCTTGACTATTCTGTCAAGAAGGGTCATGTCGTGCTTGAGCTTGGCTATGCTTTCCTCAGAGAGCCTTTCGTTTCCGTCCTTGTAAGGGTTGAAAAAGTAAGAATAGACTGCTTTGTAAATAGTTTCTTCAGCGCCGACGGGGAAGATGCTGTAGGGCTCGATATCCGCAAAACAGGTTATAAATGGATCCGCACCGAAAAGGAGGGCGGACGTAACGTGAAAGAAGGATTTCTTGAGATCTCCGTCAAAGTTATCGGACTCCACCCGGAAGGCCTTGTATTCGTAAGAATCTTTGATAAAATCGTCGAGAAGCTTTCTCTCAGGGTCAGTCAGTCCTGAAAACGCTCCGCCTGCCTCGGCGTCATAAGAATATGAAACGGAGGAATGACGGTCGTCCTTCATCACGCCAACGTAAGCAACGGCCTTGGCAATGGCTCCGTCGATTATATCCGACGCTTCTTTCTCAACGTCATCGGCAAATGTTTCCTCGGGAAGAGGCTTGACGTCGACCTTCGGCGTTTCCCTGTAAGGTATGGAGTCCGGACCTTCGGTCGCGGTCTCGGTACCGGTATCGGCTGTTTCGTCAGGACCGGGGGCGGCTGTGCCGGAGGAGGGCGCTTCAGACTCTAAGGATTCGGCAAGGGCTTCAAAAAACTGTTCGCACCCCGTCGCAGTAACAACGAGAACTACCAGTATAACGAATGACGCAATTGATTTAAGAACGTTTGATTTCATGGCCAACGGTCCTTTTACGCTTTTTAGATACAAATAATTATAACAAAACAATGGTTCTTGTCAATGATGCTCGCGGCGCCTGATATCCGAAACTGTTTTTGCGAAAATCGCCAAATCTCATGAAAATTTATACTTGCTTTGTTTTCGGGCACAAAAAATCGCAGGTTCTCCTCCCGTTTCTGTAATAATTTTAATTTGCCGTCGAAGGCATTTATTCCACGGTGTTCTTGACATAAGCCTCTCTGCGGCGTGATTCTATGGCAAAACCGGCAAAATGGCGCCTTTGAGGCGTTTTTGCCAGGCGAGAAAGCCTATCACGCCGCACTCATGTCAAGAACCTTTCGCGGCATAAACGCCATTTCGACGAGTCCGTTACGGAAACGGGAGTAGAACCAAATCGCAATAATATTGGAAATATTCCGCACAAATTGTTATAATGACCGAAAAAGAATCTGCCGGGGAATGTGTCCGGTATATTTGTAAACGAAAGGAATTTTCAGTAAATGAGAAAAACGGTGTGCATGCTTCTTGCATTGGCAATGATCCTCTCGATGCTTTCGCCCGGAGTTGTCCTGGCAAAAGACAGCGGTCCTGCCGCGGTAAAGGTCAGAACCGCAGCTGTTGTGCTTGGCGATGCGGACGGCGACGGCTTTGTCGATGACTGGGACGGAATGCTATTTGAGAGATATCTTGCGTCATGGAACGTCAAAGTCAATACGAATAACCTTGACGTGGACAGGGACGGGGACGTCAGCGACTGGGATTCCATGCTCCTCAACCGATATCTTGCCGGGTGGTATGTAAGGGAATTTGAAGAACAGGAAACGGAAGAACCCACGGAAGAACCCACGGAAGAGCCTACGGAAGAACCCACGGAAGAGCCTACGGAA
>JAGCZO010000181.1 GCA_017959965.1 Clostridia bacterium
CCGGTCGCTTTTTCTGGTCTTGACCTCGCAGAAGCAAAGGGTCCGTCCGCTTTCGTCAAGGACTATCAGGTCTATCTCGCCGATCTTTCCTTTGCGCCAGTTTCTGGCGATGACGGAGCAGCCTCTTTTTTCGTATTCTTCCGCGCAGGCGTCCTCGCCTGCGCGTCCTTTTTCGATGTTGTTGCCGCGGCGCGGGGTGCTGTTTCCCATGGATCGTCCCCTCTGTCTTTTACGTTTTTGCGTTGAAGCCGCGTGGTTATTTCACTATTTTCAGTGAAGTATTTTCAGTGAAGTATTTTCAGTGAAGCGTTTTCAGGAAGGATCTCCTGTGTATCGGCGACGTTCCCAGCTCTCTTATCGCCTGATAGTGGGCGGCGGTGCCGTAGCCCTTGTGCTTGGCAAAACCGTACCCCGGATAAACACTGTCCATTTCCGTCATCAGTCTGTCCCTGGTGACCTTGGCGATAATGGAAGCCGCGCCTATCGAGAGTGAAAGTGCGTCGCCGTGGGTTATCGATATCTGCTCAACGCCCGCGGGAAGGTCCGGTATGTGGACGTGATCCACAAGGATGTGCTCCGGGTATCCGCCAAGCTTTTTCGCAGCCTCGTTGACCGCGGCCCGCATGGCTTCGTAGGTGGCCCGTAGGATGTTTATCTCGTCAATGCGCTCATTGTCCGCCATGCCGACGCCGTAGGCGGCGCAGCTTTCTATGATCCCGTCGAACATCTTTTCCCGCTGTTTTTCGGTGAGTTTTTTGGAGTCATTGGCTTCGGGGAAAGGCTTGTTCATGTCGAATACCGCGCAGGCGGCCACAACGGGTCCCGCGAGAGGTCCTCTTCCGGCCTCATCAACGCCCGCAACGAAAACAACGCCCTTTTCCTTGAGCATTTTTTCGAACCTCAGCAGATCGGTTTGTTCACCTTTTGGCATTTTTCCTGCTCCTGTAATTTGCCTTTCTGGCCGCTCTTTTTTCTTCCTTGACCCGGGCCGCCTCTTCGTTTCTGAGGCTGATGTCGGCCTCCTCGTCAAGGACTTCCGGGAAATCAAGGCTTATTTTTCCTATTTTTCCCGCTCTGTAATCGTCCAGCACCAGAGCCGCGGCTCTTCCCAGGTCAACGCTTCCGCCTTTCACAAGGCAGCCCCTGGCCTTTCCGCAGGCCTCGAGGATGGCAAGGCCCTTGGCAAGCCTCTCCGCGCCGAGGATCGTTTCGGTGACGTAGCCTGTGTCTTCAAATTCTTCCGTTTCCGGGATCTTTATCCCGTACCTGGCTTCAAGTGCACCCGGGTAGTGGCTGTCGATAAAGGTCAGCAGAAAAGCGCAGAGCTCGCCTGTGTCTACCACCTCGTCCTTCACGGCGCCGCTGGCGGCAAGTCTCATGGCGGCAAACTGGTTGTCGATCCTGGGCCAGAGGAGGCCCGGGGTGTCCAGAAGGTAAATATCCTCGCCCATGCTGAGCCACTGCTTTTCTCTGGTGACGCCGGGTCTGTCCCCGGTCTTGGCGGCAGCCTTGCCGGCAACCTTGTTCACGAAGGAGGATTTGCCCACGTTGGGGATCCCCACCACCATGGCGTACAGGGTCGTTGCTATCCTGCCTCTCTCCAGGGACCGGTTCACCTTTTCCTCCATTGCCTTGTTGACCGCGGCAATGACTTTTTTCACACCGTCTCCGGCTTTGGCGTCTGTGAACACCACGGTGAAGCCCTGTTTTTTGTAATAGTCCATCCAGTACTCGCTTTGAACAGGGTCCGCAAGATCCGCCTTGTTGAACACCAGGACCCTCGGCTTTTTTCCGATGATCCTGTCGATAGCGGGATTTCTGCTGCTGTAGGGAAGCCTCGCGTCGCAAAGCTCGATCACTATATTCACAAGCTTCAGGTTCTCCTCAAGGGTCTTTCTGGCCTTTGCCATGTGGCCCGGATACCATTGGACTGTCATAATCTGCTCCTTGTTTCAGAATTCAACCGGTCTCGCTCAAAGGCGCCCCCGCATTTCACGGCTTTTTTCCTTCATCAAATTTCCGCCCGCCGCATCGACGTTCACGGTGACGGGGCCAAAGTCATCGGCCTCAAATATCCACATTGCCTCGGGCATGCCCAGGTCCTCCCAGACCACGCCCTTGACCTTCTTTATGTGTACAGCCGCGGACACCGCGCAGCCTCCGGGGAAAATGCCGTGGACGCATCCGTTTTTCACGCAGGCTTCAGCGGTCTTCTCTCCCATGCCGCCTTTTCCTATGATGACGGAGACGCCTGTCTTCCCGATAAAGTCCGCCTCGTATTTCTCAAGTCTCATGCTGGTGGTAGGGCCCGCAGAGACCACTTCGTAACCGTTTCCGTTTCGCTTTGTTATTGGCCCGCAGTGGTAGAGCACCGCGCCCTTGAGATCAACGGGAGGCTCCTCGCATTCCGTCAGGAATCTCGCATGGCCTTCGTCCCTCAGGGTGACCATGGTCCCCGTGATGTAGATAACGTCCCCCGCTCTCAGTTTTCTGACCGTATTTTCGTCCACCGGGGTCTTGATGTGATACTCCATTTAAGCCTCCGTCAACTGAATTCCTTATGGTCCGGAAATGTCATATTAAGATCCCTGTCCAGTCTCACCGTTCCGCGTCTTGTGCCCCAGCAGCCCGTTGACAATGCCACGGCAAAAGTCGCCGGGTGTCTCACACCGGCGATCACGTTCACGCCAAGTACGCTCTCCGTGCCGCCAATGCCTCCGGGTCCTATACCGAGCCTGTTGAGAGCTTCAAAGAGCTCTTTTTCAAGCTCTGCCGCGCCGCCTTGGCTTGAGCTGCCGACGAGTCTCAGCAGCGCCTTTTTCGACAGCTTTGCGGCAACGTCCGCAGAGGCGCCGATACCGACACCGATTATGAGAGGCGGACAGGCGTTGACGCCTTTTTCAAGTATTTTGTCAATTATCAGCTGTTTGGCTTTTTCGATCCCCTCACCGGGTGTAAGAACGGCGGCAAAGCCCGGAAGGGAGCAGCCTCCTCCCGCGAGATAAACGGTGATCTCAGCCTCGTCTCCCGGCACTATTTCCCAGTCTATATAGGGAGAACAGGGTCCGGCGTTGTTTCCGGTATTTTTATTTGTAAAAGGGTCCACCGCGTTGGGCCTTAACGGCGCCAACGCAAACGCTTCGGCAGACGCTTCTTCGATCACGCCTTTCAGTATGCCTAAGTGGGGCCAGTCCGCACCCGCTTTTACGTAAAAGGTCGGAATGCCCGTATCCTGGCAGAGAGGCCTTGAGAGCTCATGGGCCAGCCGGAGGTTTTCAAGCATGCAGAGGTAAGTCTTTTTTGATGCCTCATTGGTCTCCCGCCCGGCCATTTCCACGATCCTGTTTTTCACGTCGTCAGGCAGGTGATATGCAACATGGCACAGAAAACGGGCAAGTTCAAACGTTGTTTGCCTGCCTTTATCCGTGCCTTCGCAGCAGTTTTTAGCAGCCGCTCCGGAATTATTTTTTTCATTACTCGCGACTTTCATAAAAAGTCACCTCTTTAGTATATGATCCTCTGTCGCAGCCTTCTCTGAGGCGCGGCGGTTCTTTTGTTTTCCGGGAAACTTCCCGTGAAGCGGTCAGAAGAACACCGCTCCGAAATAACTTACGGTATCGGGGTCTCTGTTGTAGGGGATACCGGCCGACGCCGCCAGCTGATTTACGAATATACCGTAGCCCTCAAGAGATCCGGTAAGTGTTTCAGGGAATCTGCAGGGAGCGTCCGGGTAAGTACAGTTTCCGCATTTTGAGCAGCCCTCGACGGAAAGCATCAGGTGTTTTCCCTCGAGCATTTTTCTCAGCCGTTCGGAGGCCTTAGCGAATTTATCGTGGGCTTCCATCATGCCTTCAAAATCAAAGCTGTCCTCAAGCTCGTAAGCTTTCGAAAAGACCGCGCAGTGCTCAAAGGCTTTACACCTTAACATGCACTCCTCCAACGTCCCGATGGCGGGCGGGCAGGCCCAGCTGGTCCCGTACCTTCCGCAGCGGTTCACTTCGCACATTTTTCTCACCTCGGGCGAGAAGCAAACGTCCTCTGTCTTTATGACGCCAAAGCGGTCAAAGCCCAGCTCCTCCAGCTGCTCTGCGGTGATATTCAGAAAGAGTTTTTCGTTCTTTTCCAATTCATACCTCGCAACGTGATCTGCACGGCCCGTCAATGTGCTTTGTAAGGCTTATTTGCGGCAATTCTTCCGCTTTTTTATTATATCAAATACCGACCTTCTTCGCAAACCCAACGCGAGCTCCGGAGAATTGGATCTTATTGCCGGGAAATACGGAAGCATTTCGTCACTTCTTCAACGCGAGCCAGGCGGTCATTCTTTTTCCGTTCCGCCAATCCTGTCCGCAGGAGGCGTAGTCGCAGACCTCTACGTACCCGTCTTCGGTCTGAACAGAGGTTTTAAATCTGACTTTCCCGTCAATTGCGCCGCCTTTTTCGACCGCGAAGCCGTTGTCATTTTTTATTTTTATCGGACGCTCCGGGTCGTGGCCCATTGCCTCGTCACGGGCAAGGACCACCGGGCCTCTTACGAGGGCAAAACGGTTGGCGGAAGTGTCCGGATCTATGTCTTGTGCGTAAACGATCCTTGTTCTCACGCCAAGGCTGAGAACCACCTTGTCCCCTTTTTCCCAGTTCCGGGAGATCACGGCGTAGCCAAGACGCATTTCACAAACGATCGGTTCACCGTTCAACGTAACTGTATTCTCAGCGCTCCAGCGGGGGATCCTCAGCATGAGCTCAAATTCGCCTTCAGCTTCGGGATCAACGTCTATCTCCACCGTTCCGTCATAAGGGTACGAGGTCTTGAAGCTCAGCTCCGCCCTCTCCGTCCTGACACGGCCCTGCATGTAGAAGTTCACTGCAATGCCATTGGCGCTTTTCATGACGGCGGCTCCCGGGAAAAGGCCCGTGCCCGCGGAGCCTATGGCAACGCAGCAGCCCCAGTGCATGCGTCCGCCGCAGAGATCCTTGTACCCTCCCACGGCAAGGCCCCTCACCGAGTTCAGGAGCGGGCTGTAGCTGTCGAAAGCAAAGACTTCGCCCTCATAGGGGTTGCCCCTGAAATTGACCGCCCCCAGGAGCGCATTGTACATAGAGGTCTCGATCCGGTCCGCAAAAACCGCGTCTCCCGTAAGTCTTAACAGCTGCAGGCAGAATTTCATCCAGGTGACGGTCACGCAGGTCTCCTGCATGATTCCGGTGAATGCCGGATCGAACTGCCTTACCGCCGAGTGGTCGAAAAGCTCGTGGGTGGTCCCGGCACTGCCGATCACGGTAATGTCCGTCTTCTGAACGAGCTCTGCAAAGTTGAGAGCCATTGTCCTGTAGTCCTCGTTTCCCGTGACTCTGTAAAGCTCGAGGATCCCCTCGAAATTCGACATCATTTCGTATGCCTTCGTCACCGGCATTTCGTAAGGCGCGGTCCTGCCCTCCAGGGCCGCTTTAAAGAGGTTGAAGGATCTCATGCCGCCGCAGGCCACGATCTTTTCCGCATATTCAAGGTATTTCCGGTCGCCGCACATGGCGTAAAGCTTGACGACCGGCTCCAGAACGGAGGAGGCGTTGAGGCCGTCCCACCACTCGGAGGTATTCGTAACGTTCAGTTTTCCCACTTCGTTGAAGCCGGTCTTGGCGATAAGGTAGTCAGCCTGGGCTTTGACGGCCTTCAGTATCCTGTCCGAAAGCTCGTCGTCCCCGCATATTTCCAGGAAATATTCAAAGCCAAGCATCACGTATTTTCTGCACCAGACGTCCCAGCCGCGGAACTCATTGGGGACGGAATAAGTCGCAATGCGCCCATAGCGGTCGGCCGTTGTCAGCAGATCGCGGACGGTGCGGTCCAGCACCTTGTAAAGCTCTTTGTCTTGGTCATACTCGTAGGATATGCAGGCGCCCCGCATCATCTTGCCCCAGTACTCGCCCCGCCAGCCCAGGTCGTGATCGTCCGTGTCTCCTGCCCTGAACTGGTCAACGAAAACCGACCAGAGTTTCGGATCCAGGAGGGACTTCTTTTCCACAAAGTCCAGTGCCTCGATCACGGGCCCGCTGAATTCCGCGCTGCCGAAGCCGAGCCGCTCCAATTTATCCGAGCATTTTTCCGAGACTGATTTTCCGTACGAGGTGTATTTCATTTTCGATTCCTTTCCCGGGCCGGAAGCTTACGGAATGAAAGCTTGCCAAAGTAAATTTGCCAAAATAAATCTGCATGGAATATACGCCGGGCTCCCTGTCTTAAGGCGCCTCCGGGCCTCCGGCCGCTTCGAGGAGCTTTCCCTTTTTCTTTTCCCCGGTCCAGTCCGCGAAGAAATAGTACCCCGCCAGCACCAGAGAACACAAAAACCAGGTTATGGGATATACCCAATTCACAATGTCTATCGTCTCCGTTATGGGGACCACGATGAACAGAATGCTCACTCTGATCACGCACCAGCAGGCCAGCATTGCCCCCATTGGCACCACCGCCTTCCCCGCGCCTCTCAGCACCGCCGCAAAGCAGTGGCACAGCGCGCAAAGGAAGAAAAATCCGCAGCAGATCCTTGATTTTTCGATGCCGTAGAGCAGCGCCTCCTCGCTTTCCGTGAAGGCGTCGATCAAAGGCTCCGCGAAAAGTATCATGAGTCCGCCAATGACCTCAGCGATTATCACCGCAGTGATAACGCCGAACCTCGCGCCCTTTTTCGCTCTGTCAGGCTTGCCGGCGCCAAGATTCTGGCTCACGAAGGTGGTCATGGCGGCGGAGAAGCAGGTGACGGGAAGAAACGCGAAGCCCTCGATCTTGCTGAAGGCACCGCAGCCTGCCATTGCCGCCTCGCCGAAGTGGTTGATGTGGCCCTGGACCACCACGTTGGCGATGGAAATGACCGAATTCTGAAAACCTGAAGGCAAACCGTTTTTCACGATAAGCCCCAGAATGCCGAAATCTATTTTGAGCTCCTTCAGCCGCAGCTTGTAATCCGCCTTTATCCTGAAAAGCCTCACGAGGCAGAGCACGACGCTCACCATCTGCGAAATAACGGTGGCCATTGCCGCGGAGAAAACTCCCAGCTTCAGGACGCCCATGAAAAAGTAGTCGAGTATAACGTTAAGTATCGATGAAATGATGAGATAATAGAGAGGGTGTTTTGAGTCTCCCACCGCCTGCATTATCGCCATGCAGACGTTGTAGGTGACCATGGTGAAAAGACCGGCGAAGTAGGTCCTGACGTACGCCAATGCGTTGACCATTACGTCGTCGGGGGTCTGCATAAGTCTTAAGATGGGTTCCGCGGCAAGAGCGCCGATAACGCTGAAAATAATTCCGCTGACCGTAAAAAACACGAAGCTGGTGTGAATGGCTTTTCTCATGTTCTGAATGTCGCCGGCTCCGTAAAACTTGGAGATGACGACCCCCGCCCCCATGGCAAGGCCGCTGAAAAAGCCAACCAATAAAAAGATCAGAGATCCGGTGGAGCTTACTCCCGCAAGGGCATTGTCCCCGAGGAGATTGCCCACGGCAAAGGCGTCCGCAGTGTTGTAAAGCTGCTGAAAGAGGTTTCCGAGAAACAGCGGCACGGCGAAAAGAACGATATTTTTCGCGACCGGACCTTCGGTCATATTCATCTCTCCGCTTTTGTGTCTCACTTTATTCTCTCCGAACCGCCAATGATCAACAATTATCCCCGCGGGCAATGCGATCATCCCGCTCCGCGTCCGGTTTAGTATACTACTGCCGCTCTTTATTTACAAGAAAAATAAGCTTTGGCGGCAGGATCGCGCCTCTTGAACTCATCGAGGTTCCGTTGTATAATCAAACCATAAAAACTGCGGTCATCGCCGCGCCAAGGAGAACACTTATCATGTCTAAACCAACGTTATCGGTCGTCGTACCGGTATATAACGAAGAAGAAGTTATCAACGAAAGCTACAGGCGGCTGACCGAGGTGCTGGAAGGCATCGGCGAGACCTACGAATTGATCTTCGTCAATGACGGCAGCCGCGACAAGACTCTCCGGCTCGCCCTTGAGATCTGCCGCAACGACAGAAGAGTGAAGCTGATCGACTTTGCCAGGAACTTCGGCCACCAGCTGGCCATAACCGCGGGAATGGACGCGAGCTCGGGCAAGGCAGTTGTCGTTATTGACGCTGACCTTCAGGATCCTCCGGAGGTAATACCCCTCATGCTGGAAAAATGGCATGAAGGGTACGAGATCGTCTACGGAAAACGTCTCAAGAGAGAAGGCGAGTCCGCGTTTAAAAAGTTCACCGCCAAGGTCTTCTACCGTTTTCTGGACAAGATGACCGACGTGGACATACCCGTCGACACCGGCGACTTCAGGCTCATAGACAGGAAGGTCTGCGAGGCCCTCAAGCACGTTCCGGAGCACAACCGCTACGTCAGAGGCATAGTGAGCTGGCTCGGCTACAAGAGCTGCCCCGTGGAGTTCGAGCGCCACAAGAGATTTGCCGGAACCACAAAATATCCTCTCAAGAAGATGATCAGGTTCGCCTCCGATGCCATCATGTCCTTCTCGTACAAACCTCTTAAGCTTGCAACCCTCCTGGGATGCCTTACAATATTTACCTCGGTGCTTCTGCTCATATTCTATGCGATATTCGGACAGCTGAACCCCATCACCTCCATAGTTATCGCAGCCATATTCATCGCCGGGCTCCTTTTTCTCTGCCTGGGCATCATCGGCGAATACATCGCCAGGATGTGCGACGAGGTGAGAAACAGGCCTCTGTATCTTATCAGGAAAATGCACAATTTTGACGACAATGACGATCAGTAAATTTCATTAAAGCCTAAACTTTTCTACTAACATACTAACCTGAAATTATACTAATTTTGATATTTCACTAAAAATAGGGAATTTATCTATTGACAAGTCCCTATTTTTTGTGCTATACTATGTTAGTACTTACTAACAGGAGGCAGACGATGATTTTTAATGAGTTAGTAGTTGAAATTCCAAGACAAAAACGTATTACGCAATACGGCAGTCACGGAAAACCGTATGTATACGAGATTCTTAAACGAAAAGGAAAAGACAATCCCAAAGATGTTGTCGCCTGTGTTGGCGTAAGCATCGATGAAAAGAATATGCATCCGAATGATAAATATTTTGAACTCCATCCGGAAATGATTCATTTGATTCCTCAGGAAAACGCTGACAAGCTTGTGTTTGACTCGCAGATTTTCTTGGGTGCGTCTATGCTGATCCGTAGTGCCGCACGGAATACAGGTCTTCTAAACTTTCTGGATCAACGCTTTCCCGGTCGCTCCGAAATGATATTGACTTTACTTGAGTACTATATGGTTGAAAAGGAGTCCGCAGCCCAACTGTACAAGTACTATTTATTCAATCATTTCACAAAACTGAATTACATCCCTTCTGAAAAAGAGATCAGCCATCTTTTGAATAATATTCTCTCTCATGAAACGATCCAACATTTTCTGACGGATTGGATGAGAATGAATATCACGAGCAATAGCAATGTCCATGTTGATATCGACCTGGATTCAACCAATTTCAACATAGGCTCTAAAGATCTTTCTTCTGCGGAACGCGGAAAGCCAAAAGACGACGAAGGACTCCCGCAGATAAACGTGGCGTATTTTCTGGACAGAAAAACAGGGTTGCCGGTATACTACGATATTTACTATGGTTCCATAATCGATATGGAGCACTGCAAAACCGCCGTTGAAAAAGTTAAAGCAGCAAATCCGGATGCGAATATTTCATTTATCATGGATCGGGGATATTTCTACAAGAAAAACCTCGATTACATGTGGGAAAACGGATATTCGTTCCTTTGTATGGGGAGAGACGGTGTGCGTCTTGATAATTTGATCAAGGAATACCCGGTCAATGATATTTCGAAAGCTGTAAACAGGGTCCATGCAGGCATATACGGAGTGAAGCTTAAGGGGAAGGCATTCGAGACTGACGGGAAAGAGTATCACTTATACCTCTACTACAATAACGCAAAAGTGGCTGAGAGTCTGCCTCAAATGCAGGATTATTTTGAATACTGTGCCAAATCGCTTGTGGGGAAAAGAGACAGAAACTACTCAATCAGAAACACATACGGAAAATATGTTAAGCTGATTCTGGATGAGCATGATGTCATTCTGTCGGCCGAGCCTAACTATGAGTATCTCGACTATTACCGTGACACATGCGGCTACTTTTGGATCGTATCAACTGAAGATCTGTCTGCAGAGGAGGCACTACTCTGTTACAGGCACAGGGATAGTGTTGAAAAAGTATTCAAAGGGATAAAAACAGACAGTGATCTTAACAAAATGTATGCGCAGACAGATTCCGCTTTTGAAGCAAAGAACTTTTTGGCGTTTTTAACAGCAGTTATACGGGCGGATATCACTGTCAAACTAAGGCCGTTTTTCTTCCAGTATTCGTCGGAAACGACACAAACGGTTCTTAAAGAACTGGAGAAGATCAAAGCGGAAAGGATTGGCAATTCGTACCTGCTGAGATGTCCGCTTACGGCGAGACAAAAGCACATATTGTCGTTTTATGAACTGGACAGCAAATCAGTTTCAGAGTACATAAGAGATATTAATCTTGCGAAAGATGTTGCTGACAAATAGCAAGTCAGGGGCCCTAATTTGGGCCCCTTAATCAACTTGTTAGTATGTTAGTAGAAAAGTTTAGGATACTATTCTATATTTAGGAATTGTCGATGCAGTTCACAGTTTTCATATACTGATCTGCAGCCGTTTAAAAGTCAGCGGAGGTGATCGATCTGTGTATAAAAATTTTATATGTTACAGAGGAGGGTCCTCCGCCGGCATTCTTTTCGCCGAAAGTATTTATAACAGAGCCTTGGAGGAAGAAGAGATCGTCGGTAAAACATATTATTCATTACGCAAGGAAAATTCCGGTGAAATCCGTAACTTTTTGAGTGATCCCAAGGTTATTCTTCGCGATGCGGATAATTTCGTTATGCTGCTGACAAAAGATTTCCTTGACGGTTTTATTGTAAATGACATTCCCAATAAAAACTCGGTCACCAGGATCGAGATCGACGAAGCGTTAAAAAATACAAAGATCAAGTTTATTCCCGTAGTTTTCCCTGATTTTTCCTGGAATAATACCACTAACGGTCGTAATAATAAACAGATAATGTACGATCTTTGGGGCGAGAAAGACGCTCAAAGGATCCTCGGAGCCCCGCCGATACAGTTTGTATTCCAATACAAGGATCAGGTTATTGAAAAGATCCTTTATGAACTTGATCCTAAAGGTATTCTGAAACAGACGAATGCTTTTCACTCCGGCTCTAACTTTAAGCTTGCATCGACACCGTCTGTTATTCCCAAACGTGTTTTCTGCGGTCGCGAAGAAGAACTTGCTCAAATCAAGAAGCTTTTTGAAAGCGGCGAACGGATCATTTTCCTTCACGGCATTGGCGGTATCGGGAAAACTGAAATTGCCAAGCAATACGCCAAACGCAGCAGGGACCAATACGACACGGTCATTTACGCTACTTACAACAGTTCTATTGTCGAACTTGTTTCGTCAGAGACTTCCTTTAAGATAGAACCCTTCTTTTCAAGAAAGGTCCTTTCTGACGGAACTCAGGAGGGCGATCTGTCTTTCTTTAAAAGAAAGCTGGAACTGATCCGTGATATCACTAACGAAAGAACTCTTATCATTATCGACAACTTCGACGTAACGGATGACGAGCATTTTACTGAGCTCTTAGACGCCAATTACAGACTTCTTATTCCCACCAGGTGCGATTATTCAAGGTTTTATCCTACAATTAAAGTCGAACCGCTGGATTCAATGGATCAGCTTAAGAATTTATTCCTTCAGAATTACAAGGGATATTTTGTGGATGAGAAGGATACCGGGCTGCCTGAGCTGATCGAATTGGTGAACCGTCACACTTATACCATTGAGCTGATCGCCCAGCATATGGAGAACAGCGGACAAACCGTTGACGAGATGGTGGACATACTTAAAAACGAGGGCATTGTCTCGCTCAATGAAGAGGTACGTTCCGCCGACAGGTCTGTCGTAGCTTACGAAAACCTGCTCAGAATGTTCAGAGTATTCAATCTTAGTGATGAGGAAAAAAGGATCCTTCAGTATCTTTCCCTTATGCCATTGAGCGGCGTCGATATTAGAGACTTTAAGAAATGGCTCGTGTTACAAACGCTTAAGGTTGTTAAGAGCCTTGAATACCGCAGCTGGATCGTTTCCGGTCCCGAAGGTATTGCGCTGCATCCAATCATCCGGGACGTTGTTCGCTATGAGCTTCCTCTTAATGCGGCTGACGCTC
>JAGCZO010000182.1 GCA_017959965.1 Clostridia bacterium
GGGACACCAGGGCCATTCTGATCAATTCGCCCAACAACCCCAGCGGCGCGGTCTACAGCGAGGCCACGTTGAGAAAGCTTGGTGCGTTTCTTGAGGCGAAACAGAAGGAGTACGGCCGCAGCATTTACATTATTTCCGACGAGCCCTACAGGGAGATCGTTTTCAGAGGCTTTGAGGTACCGTACGTTGCGGGAATATACGCCAATACGCTGGTCTGTTATTCCTACAGCAAGGCGATGTCCATACCCGGCGAGAGGATCGGGTACGTTGCCTTCACGGACAGGTGCGAGGATGCGGACATTCTGCTGAGGGTGCTTGCCGGGGCGGCGAGAGACATGGCCTACGTCGGTGTGCCGGCGCTTTACCAGCTTGTGGTGGGAAGATCCACCGGGCAGACGGCGGACCTTTCCGTATACCAGGAGAACAAGGACATCCTTTACAAGGGGCTTATCGACGCGGGCTACACCTGCGTTGAGCCGGGCGGAACCTTTTACGCGTTCCCAAGGTCTTTGGAGCCGGACGCCGTTGCCTTCTGCGAGAGGGCCAAAAAGTTCGAGCTCGTACTGGTTCCGGGGGACGGATTCGGCTGTCCGGGGCACTTCAGGATCGCCTTCTGCCAGCCCAAGGAGAAGGTGGAAAGATCAATAGAAAAATTCAGGCAGCTTGCGGAAAGCTACAGAAAATAAGGGGAGGAATCGACAATGAAAAGATCGGAAGTTAACAAGGCTCTCAAGGAGCTTGAAGCAATGTGCAATGAGTGCAGATTTAAGCTGCCGCCGTTCTGCAATTTTACACCGGAGCAGTGGCAGACTCTCGGACACGAATACGACGAGGTCCGGGAATGCATGCTGGGCTGGGATATCACAGACTACGGCATGGGCAAATTCGACGAGGTGGGCTTCTCTCTGATCACCATCAGAAACGGCAACCGTCTCATGCCCGACAAATATCCGAAGGTCTACGCTGAAAAGCTTCTTTACCTGAAGGAAGGGCAGTACGCTCTCAACCATTTCCACTGGTACAAGACCGAGGATATTATAAACCGCGGCGGCGGAAACATACTAATAAGAGTCTACAATTCCCACGAGGACGAAAGCATCGACTATGAAAGCGACGTGACGGTCCACACGGACGGCAGAACTTACGTTGTACCCGCAGGAACTCAGGTCAGGCTCACCCCCGGCGAGAGCATCCACATCACCCAGAGACTCTACCACGACTTTTCGGTGGAGCCGGGAACCGGCAACGTGCTCCTCGGCGAAGTCTCCCAGTGCAACGATGACAATAACGACAACCACTTCGATCCTCCGGCGGGAAGATTCCCGAAGATCGAGGAGGACGAGCCTGCTTACAGGCTTCTGTGCAACGAGTATCCTCCGGCAAAGGACTAAGAAAAGAACTGATGACCGCCCGCAAAAGACTGCGGAGCAGGTCTGCTCTACACAAAAATGAGAGGCACCATCCTGCTTTGCGGGATCGTTATTTGAAGGATTTTATTCTATGGCTGGAATAGTATTGTTGATATTCTATCTTGCTTTGGGCGGCATTGCCGGAGCCGTGCTCTTCGCCAATGAAGACTCTTGGCTTAAAAAGCTCTGGCTTGGCGGTGTTGTTGGCATGATGCTCTTGATGTGGTCCCACGTACCCTTCTCATTCCTTATGGGCTTTACCTTCGGATCCCACATCCTCGGCATGGTGCTGGCGCTGCTGACAGTTGCCGGGATCGTTGCCGGCAAGGCCCTCTACACCGTGAACAAGGGCCGCGTAAAAGGCAAGATCGTCATTGATTTCAAGAGGGCGCTGGTATTGCCGTTTTCCGAGTATCGCACTAAATTTACGAGAAAAGACAGTATAATGCTCGCCTGCGTCATACCCTTCATGCTGCTTGCGGTCATCCTTTTGGCAACGCATACGCTCAATTACGACGACGGCGCGTATTACACGGGACAGTGCACCTACGGCGACATGAACATGCACCTTGGCTTCATCACGAGCATCGCAAGGCAGCAGAATTTCCCGCCGACCTACTCCCTCATGGGGGGCGTCGAACCGCTGAACTATCCCTTCCTCTGCGACACCATTTCCGCGTCGCTGCTGCTTTTCGGCTCCACGCTGAGAACCGCTTATATGGTGCCGATGCTCTTCGCGTTCCTGCTGGTGTACATGGGCGTCTGGTATCTTGCCGAGGCGATCCTTGAAAAGCCGGGCAGAACGGTCCTTGCCTACGTCTTCTTCCTTCTGGACGGTGGCTTCGGCCTTATCTACTTCCTGGACGGGACCAAGGAGACTCCTGAAAATTTCACCAGGATATTCACCGGGTGGTACAAAATGCCCACGAACCTTGTGGACAGCAACGTGCGCTGGACCAACGTGATCGCGGACATGCTGCTGCCCCAGAGGGCAACGCTTTTCGGCTGGATGTGCCTGTTCGCGGTGCTGTACATACTTTATAAGGCTGTTTTCGCGGAAAAGAAGGAATATTTCCTCGTCGCTGGCGTGCTGGCCGGAATGCTTCCCATGATCCATACCCACTCGTATTTCGCGGCGGGACTCATTGCGATACCCTGGATAATAGTAAGCTGCATAAGAGACAAGTTCAGCAAAAAGACCCTTTTCGGCTGGCTTTTCTTCGGCATTCCCGCGCTGCTGATCTCGGTGCCTCAGCTTCTGATATGGACCTTCAACGCCGTCGACGGCGAATCCTTTGTCAGATTCGTGTTCAACTGGTCAAACAGCGAGGCCGGCGACAGCTGGCTCTGGTTCTGGATCAAGAATCTGGGTCTCTCCTTCATTCTTCTGATCCCGGCTTTCCTGACGGCAGACAAGAACAAAAAGCTGATGTACCTCGGGCCGACTCTGATCTTCGTAGTCGCGGAGTTCATCGTTTTCCAGCCGAACCTTTACGACAACATAAAGCTGTTCTTCGTCTGGTACCTGTTCATGGCGATAATGATCGCGGATTTCCTTGGCGTATGCTGGGAAAAGGTTAAGGACTGGCGCGGTACAAAACGCGCGGCGGTTGTTGTCGTTGCGGGCATCCTGATATTCCTGATGACGGTATCGGGAACGCTTTCCATAGCCAGGGAGGTCTATTCGAGCACCCGGGACAATGAGAAAAACGAAGGGCCTGCCTACCAGCTATATAACCCCGCCAATACTGCCGCCGCCGAGTGGATCGAGGACAACACCGCTCCTGACGCATTGTTCCTGTGCTATAACAACCACAACAACGCCATCGCGTCGCTCACCGGCAGGAATATTTACGTCGGCGCAGGCACCTTCCTGTACTTCCACGGCGTCAACTATCAGGACAGGCAGAAACTGATGCGCAGCATGCTCACCGACTCCTCCGCCTTTGAGAAGAACAAGGAGGCCGCCGGGATCGACTACGTTTACATTGGCGATTACGAGCGCAGCAATCTCAAGGAGTCGCTTATTACCGATTATTTCCGGGAAAACTATGAGCGCGTATACAACGACAAGGGAATAGAGATATTCAGGATCTCAAAGGATTGAGAGCTTGATCAAGTACGGCGGGCAACGCCAAAGGGGCCGTTAAGCTTTTTTCAATATATGAGAGTATAATTGAAATTGCTTCAGAGATGCGAATCCTGGAGAAAAGGATAGTTACGGAAAAATCCTCCTTTTGTTGTTGCATAAAAAACTCCTTTCTTTTTTTCATAAACCGTAATTATCTGACCCTTTCCCCTTAAAATAGCAGGCGGCCGATCGTGGGAAGTACACGAAGCGACCGCCTGCTCTTGTATCGACATATCATTTTCAACGGACCTTCGCCGGTGATCTCCGGGAGGTTCCGTTTGTTTTTTTACGCGTTCTGCGCTATAATTTCACCTGACGGAAAACAGCCGGCGTGCCGGTACAAACGATCAGGGAAAACATCATGGCAGAAGCGATATTGAAGAATGAATTTTTTGAGGTTGACGGCGGCACGGAAGAGATGAAGGCGGCCGCGCAAAGGACCTGGAAAAAGTATTGCGGAAGCGGTGATTTTTTCCTTAAATACCCGAAAAAAACGATTTACGAGCTTCTGGTAGGGAGCGCCGAAGGCTGGTTTGATGAGCCCGCTGTGGACTTTGAAGGACGAATAATAAGCTTCAGAAGCTTCATTAAAAACGTTGACGATACCGCCCGGGCCTTTAAGGCGGCGGGTGTGTCCCGGGGCGACGCGGTGACCGTGTCCATGCCCAATATTCCCCAGGCTCTTTACTGTTTTTACGCGCTCAGCAAGATAGGTGCCGTGCCGAGCATGGTACATCCGTTGTCGTCGGCTGATGAGATCTGCCAGCTCCTGACTATTTCGAAGAGCGTGATGCTGGCCGCCGTCGATCTTTTTTTCGACAAAAATCTCAAGGCGGCAAACGAATACGCGAAGAAGACCGGAAGAAACATAAAGGTTGTGGTGACCTCCGTTGGCGATGAGCTGAGAGGCATCAAGAAGCTGGCCTACGAGGCCGCCAACAGGAAAAAAGTCAGGGGGAAAGCCCTTCCCGGCAACGTCCTGAAATGGACGGATTTTATCAAAAACGGCAGCAATACTGAGGCGGAGACCTACGGCTTCGGCAACGGTAAAAAAGAGGACGAGACCGCGGTGATACTTTACAGCGGCGGCACCACGGGCACCCCCAAGGGGATCATGCTCACGGACCTCAACATAAACGCCGAGGCGATACAGACACTTGCGGTGAGCGGTGAGACCAGGATTCCGGGACTCAGAATGCTTTCGGTGATGCCTCTTTTCCACGGCTTCGGGCTTGGGATCGGAATACATATGCCCCTGGTCTACGGTGTTGAATGCGTGCTCATGCCGAGGTTCTCGGTGGAGGGCTACGCCAAAATCCTGAGGACCAAAAAGCCAAACTTTATCCCCGGCGTCCCCACTCTTTTCGAGGCCCTGCTCAGAACGGAGTCGCTGAAGGATGCGGATCTGTCTTTCCTGAAAGGCGTTTTCTGCGGCGGCGACACTCTGCCCCCTGACCTTAAGGACCGGGTCGATGCATTCCTCAGGGAGCACAACGCAAGCGTTCAGATCAGGGAGGGATACGGTACCACCGAGTGCGTGACCGCCTCCTGCCTTACGCCCCGGAATTACAACCGGAGAGGAAGCATAGGAACTCCCTACCCGGACACGTACTACATGATCGCGGCCCGGGGGACAACGGATCCCGTTGAGCCAGGCAAAGAGGGCGAGATCTGCCTAAGAGGCCCTTCGGTCATGAAGGGCTACGTAAATGATGAGGAGGAGACCGCCAATGCTTTAAAGCGGCACGGCGACGGCCTTGTCTGGCTGCACACGGGTGACCTTGGCGTGATGGACGAGGACGGCTTTGTCTATTTCAGGCAGAGGCTCAAGCGGGTCATCATTTCCTCGGGGTACAACATATACCCCTCGCAGGTGGAGGCGGTGATCTCGGCTCACCCGGCGGTGCGACTCTGCTGCGTCATTGGCGTCAAAGACAGCTACAAAATGGAGCGCGTGAAGGCCTTCGTGGTGACGGAAAAAGGTTTTGCCGCGGGAGACGAGCTTGCGGAGGAGATCAAGAAGTATTGCCGCGAGAAAATGATCAAAGTGGCTGTGCCGAAGGAAATCGAATTCAGAGACGATCTGCCCAGGACCCTTGTGGGGAAAGTGGATTACAGAAAGCTTGAAGAGCAGGAAAGATCGTCGGATGTTACAAACTGATCCAAAGGACGGGTGATGTGAAATGAAAAGATGCGGAAAGATCGTTTTGTCGTGCGCTGCGGCGGTGCTCGCGGTGGTGATGCTTTCCGGGTGCTCGCTCGGACACGGTTGGCGAAACGGACAATGGGAGGTAAAGGATATGAAAAACGGTGAGGTTCTTAACGCGGAGTTCTGCGATGACTTTAAGGTGTCGAACGTTTTTTCCGACAACATGGTGCTCCAGCGCAACGAACACGTGAGAGTCTGGGGTTTTGCGGACGAGTCACAGAACGGTAAAAAGGTTTGCGGAGAGTTCAAGGGCGTTACTGCCGAGGCGCTCGTGGAGGAAGGCGAGTGGGTGTTGACGTTTAAGTCAAAGCTTGCGGCGGATCCCGTCGGCGCAGATCTCAGGATATACACGGACAAGAAGGAGGTCGTATTCAAGGACGTGCTCGTCGGCGACGTATATATCGTGTCGGGACAGTCCAACGCGGAATACCCCATGGGCATACACTGGATGTTCCTTGGCGAGAACGACGACCGCTGCCCGAAGGAATCCATCGATCCCACGTTGCCGATCAGGCTGAATTACAAGGGCCAGGGCTACCGGAACGGGGTCAAGGTGAGAGGTTCCGCAGAACTTGCCAAAGACATTGACGACGGCCTTGAGGGCTGGTTTATTGCCACCGCGGACAGGCTTGAGGGTTTTTCGGCCATTGGCTATTTGTTCGCTTACCATTTCGTAAAGCTTACGGACGGTAAGGTGCCTGTGGGCATGGTCGAGCTTGACGGCAGCGGAAGGCCTCTGGGGTGCTTTGTGCCCAACGAGGTGGCGGACAAATACGGTACCGACATGTACAGCTCATCCCTGGGCTACTACCTGACGGAGGGCATCAACGCGGAGTGGGGACGCTTCATGTTTAACGAGTATTTCCATCCCTTTGCGAAAATGGCGATCAACGGATTCATCTGGTATCAGGGCGAGAGCGATCTTTTGGAGCAGACCACAAGGCGATACAACGACGCGTTTATGGGCATGGTGGAGCATATGAGAGACACCCACAACCTGGTGAACAGGGACTTCCCGGTGTACTTCATCGAGTTCCCCGCCATTTTCACACAGGATCCGAACTATACCGGAACCGACAACTGGGCCTTCCTTGACGTGGGCAAGATCCGCGCAACTATGGGGTCCCTTGTGATGAAGGGCAAGAATTTCTACCAGATCCAGTCGTCCGACCTCTGGACGGACAAGACTTACTGGAACAGCCTCCACCCCAACTGCAAATACGAACAGGGTCTAAGGGCGGCAAGGATCGCCTGCGCCGTCAACGAGGAGGCCGGTCTGAGGCTGGACGAGACTTCCGGACCGATCGTTGAGAGCATCACCTATTCCTCTGATTTTAAGAAGGCAACGGTGAAGTACAGAAACGTGGGCACGGGTCTCACTACAAGCAACGGGGACCGCTACGTGAAGGGCTTCTCGGTGCTCCAGGGATATTTTACGATCTCGCCGATACTCGAAGCCAAGGCAAGGATCGTCAGCCGGGATACGGTGGAGATCACCTGCGACGTGCCCTTCGTGGGGATCGCGTACAACGCCCACACCACGTTTGTTTACGGAGACGAGATCACGCTCACGAACTCCTCGGGAGTTCCCGCGGGGGCGTTTCTGGACAATTATCTTAAGAAGTGATGGGGACGGTTAAATGATGTGCTTAGCACATTGATACGGCTTCACGTGATCAAAAAAGTAGTTTTAGCGAGCATTCTATCCGGACATGAGGTTTGTAATTCGTATAAAAAAGATAATTGTGATCGTTGTATTGCTTGTACTTGTTTTTGTTGTGCCGGCATGTCATAAAGAAATGAGCGTGAGCGAGTTAATATCCGGATCGTACTTTGATTGGTATACCGGGTCTGAAATGGTTTTTGCGATCGATAACGGTGTTTACCACACCGTGGATATCCATAATATTTCAACGGAAGATATCGAGACGTCAAGGATCGTCCATGAAAAAGTATACGTAACAGAGTATGACGACAAGCGGTATGTCGAGCAGGGGAGTGTTAAAGATGCTCTAACGTATTACCTTATACAGTCCGAAAAACCCGGTCTTTACTTACTTGTCCCGCACTATGAGCTTGAAATGGATTATGATTTTGCCAGACCTTTAGGCTTTTGTCTAAGAGGAGATTAAAAATGAAAAAGACTGTTGGCCTGGTTGTGGCTTTATCTGTTATACTTATTGTAGGGCTATTGATATTGTTATCATACTATCTTATAAATCACACTCTGATGAAGAAAACATCTGTGAAAGCCTCATTAGTTATTAATAACTTAGAAAAAGAATGCTCGGATATTTTTATAGCGAGAAGTGAGAGGTATGTTTCAGCTATAATACCTTTCTCTGCAATTCAAGACGATATTAATGCATTTTTGTCATGGGAAGAGGATGACTTCGTAACAATAAAATGTAACGGTATTAGTTATTGTCTTGATTTGAAAGAAACTAAACTTCTAATCAATGAAACAAGAGATTTGTGGGTCTATATAATCGCACCAGGCACGCAAGGAAATGTAATATGTGAGAAAATGGGAGATGATATTGTTTTTGACGATGTAACTTTATCCAGCCTTTTGTCATTCATGGGTATTGAAATGAAGTCAAACATCAATCTGAATAAAAGGGTAGTATCAATCGTTTTCCAGTCATCTATAGATGAGTGACTAATTGCTTGGCGGGCTGGTGGAGCATTAGTGCTTTTGATCGTGGCTTGGATAGTTTCCTTTTGATCTTTTAACAGGGCCATGCTTTCATCTGGCCTGCGTTGCGACGACTTCATTCGAGTTCGAGTCCTGCTATCCGCATCGTATCGCACATGTTAGTGTACGCAAAGCTGTGTTACGTAGCCGGGAAAAACCGGCAACAATTACATTCTGCGAAAAAACTTGACCCTACCCAGTTCCGCAACACGCGGCACCGCCGCGTTAATATTTCGCTTGACATCCTTTTCGCGCCTGTGATAAAATCCGCACGTATATCGTCAAAGGCGATGACGGAAATAGTAGCGCTTAAAACGGCCTATAGAGAGCCTGCGGGTGGTGCAAGCAGGCGGCGTTTTTCCCGTGAAACTCATTCCCGAGCCGCCCGCGCGAAGGGGATCGCAGTAAAAACCTGCGGCCTTGTGTAGTTCGGGACGTAGACAGGCGTTAACTGTGAAAGAGTGAGCCGCGATAATAAAACCGGCTAATTAGAGTGGTACCGCGTGGAATTTTTCCTCGTCTCTATGTTGCAGATCTGCATATAGAGGCGGTTTTTTTTAGACCTTGGGAGATCCGACGGGACAGTGAACTGTAAATAGTATTGTTATGATAAAAAAATGTAAAAAGGGGGCGCCTTGGCAATGAGTAAAATATTCGGTGAAGCAGACAAAAGGATACACGATATGACTCTAGGCGATCTCCTGGACCGCACAGCGGAAGTTTTCCCCGACGTGGAGGCGATCTTCTACAATGACAGGCCATTCCGCAAGACCTACGCCGAGTTCAGGGACACCTGCAACGTGATCGCGAGAGGTCTGCTTGCCATTGGCGTGAAGGAAGGAAGCCACGTGGCGATCTGGGCCACCAATTACCCGGAGTGGATATTGCTGATGTTCGCCACCGCCAAGATCGGCGCCACGCTGGTGACGGTCAACACTAACTACAAGATCTTTGAGGCGGAATATCTGCTCCGCCAGTCGGATACGGATACCCTTGTGCTTATGAGAGGGCTCAAGGACACCTGCTACACGGACATAATC
Organism: Clostridia bacterium; assembly: GCA_017959965.1. Lineage (GTDB taxonomy): Bacteria > Bacillota > Clostridia > UBA1212 > UBA1212 > UBA1212. The sequence continues at coordinate 9,488 of JAGCZO010000182.1, forward strand.
AACGAGCTTTGCCCAACCCTCAAGGACAGCAAGCCCGGCGAGCTTGTGTCGGAGGACCTGCCGATGCTGAAGAGATTGATCTACATCGACCGCATCGAGGACACTCCCGCGGGTATGTACCATTGGTCTCAGCTTGAAAAAGAGGCGGAAAAGGTCTCCGAGGAGGAGCGCAGGGCGCTTCAGAAAAAGGTCATGCCCAACGACGTTGTCAACATGCAGTACACCTCCGGAACCACCGGCTTCCCCAAAGGCGTTATGCTCACCCACAGGGGGATCCTTAACAACGGGAAATGCATTGGCGATAATCAGAAGCTCACCGAAAAGGACAGGGTCTGCCTGCCGGTGCCTTTCTTCCATTGCTTCGGCTGCGTGCTGGGTATAATGGCCTGCGTGACTCACGGCTCCACCATCGTGCCTGTTGAGCGGTACCATCCGGTGAGGACCATGAACGCTATAAGGGACGGCCGCTGCACCGCGACTTACGGTGTGCCGACCATGTACATTGCTATGCTGGAGCATCCGGATTTCCCGAATTATGACTTTTCCAACATGCGCACCGGCATCATGTCCGGCTCTCCCTGCCCCATCAAGGTCATGCAGCAGGTGGTGAACCTTATGCACATGACGGAGATCACCATACCCTACGGTATGACGGAGACTTCGCCGGTCTGCACGATGACGAACACAGAGGACAGCATAGAAAAACGCGTGGCGACGGTGGGCAGAGGCATGCCCTTCGTTGAGGTCAAGGTGGTGAATCCGGAGACCAACGAGGACCTGCCGCCAAATACACCCGGCGAGGTGGTGGTGAGAGGCTACTCGGTGATGAAGGGCTACTACAATATGCCCGAGGCCACCGCCAATGCCATTGACGCAGACGGCTGGTACCACTCCGGCGACCTGGCGTCCGTTGACGAGGAGGGCTATTTCCACATCACGGGCCGCATCAAGGACATGATCATCCGCGGCGGCGAGAACATCTACCCCAAGGAGCTGGAGGAATTCTTCTACACCCACCCCAAGGTGAAGGACGTTCAGGTGATCGGCGTTCCTGACGCCAGCTACGGCGAGGAGGTCTGCGCCTGCATCGTTCTCCGGGACGACGTCAGGGAAAACGAGAGCGAGGACGCTCTCCGCGAGGAGCTTACGGCCTTTGCTCTTGCCAATATCGCCCGCCACAAAAAGCCGAAATACTTCTGGTTCATGGACGAATTTCCGATGACCGCCAGCGGCAAGATCCAGAAGTTCAAGATGAGAGAGATGGCAGTGACTCACTTTAATTTAGGAGATGCAGCCAAGATAGAGACCGCATGAGGATTCAGGGCTCTCCGCGCAAGCTGAAATAGTTAGGTTTTTGCGCATTTTCAGGTAAAACATGTCGGAAGTAAAAGCGTATTATTCGGAAACATTTAAAACGGGCCTCTATGATATTGACGTGGCCGGAAACCCCAAACCCTCAAGGCTTACGGAGAGGATGCTTCTTGCCGCGAACGATCACCTTGATCTCCTGAACTGGTCCTGGACCCACCTTTACAATGACATTGGCGTCGCCCTTGTCCTCATCGAGGTTTCCCTGAAGATAACGGGCAAGATGAGGCTTGGCGAGACGGTTAAGCTGACCACCTGGACCTCGAAGAAGCTTTACCCGATGCTCATGCGCTGGTTTGTGCTCGAAAACGAGGCAGGCGAGCGGATCTGCGAAGCCATGATGAACTGCGTGCTCATTGACGTCAAAACGAGGACCATCACCAATGCCGCGAAATACGGCCTGAATCTGGTGGACGACGACACGCCGCCGATGGAAGTTTCCATTAAAAGGCCCAGGTTCGTTTCCGGTGTGGATACGGGCGAGAGAGCAGCGGATTTCAGTTTTACAAAAACAGTCGTGTGCAGCGACCTTGACTATAACGGGCACATGAACACTGCCAGATATGTGGAACTGTCAGAGGATCTGCTGGGCCGGGACTGGCTTATGACACACGAGATAAGCGAAGTGAGCGTGCGCTACGAGAAGGAGACAGGTTACGGAGAAACGGTGGAGACACTGGGATACGATTTTCCCTCGGAGGACGGCAGAACGGGAACTGTGGAGATCGCCGGCAGCGCCGACGGGATCAACAGATTTTCCGCCAGGATCGCGTACAGAAAAAACTGATCCAAAAACTGTAACAAACGCCAAAAGAGCTTAGGGCCGAAGACCTGAAGCTCTTTTGTCGTTTGTAAGGTTGATGCTACGATCAGTTCAGCTTGCTCTTTCCCAGGATCTTCTTCAGCTTGAGAAGATCATTGGCGTGGGACTCAATATAGAGTCTGCCGCCTTCTTCGTCTGTCTTAATGGCAATAAGGATGGCGTCGGAGCTGATCTTGTTGCCGGTCTTTTTGCCCTCCGAGATGTATTCAAAA
>JAGCZO010000183.1 GCA_017959965.1 Clostridia bacterium
GCCTTATCTGTAATAACCAATTCTTACCTCAGAACCGAGAATTTTGTTGACGCTGTTAAGGAAAATATCGGCTTTATCAAAAGACCGCTGAGAGACGTTTTTGCGTCTTTTGTCAATGATACGGCGGTGATCACTCCGGACCTTGATCTGTCTGTTCTGAAGCTGCGCGAAAAGATCGACAATCCGCTGTTTCATGAATGGTGCGACAGCGTCAGGGCTTCATTAAACGACAGAACTCTCAAAGACACTCTTTCGGACGTTGTGTCGAAGTTCACGGATTCGAAGATCATAAACAACGAACTTCTGACTATTGTTCAGGAGCCCCGAAAAGAATATTTCGCAATGGTGTTGATCACTCTGGGCAATTTCCCGCTGCTGCGGCTCCTCAACAAAGAATGGTTTGACGTTCTTGCCAACACCGTTCAGGGGAAATTCGTTATGGCATTGGTTTTCGGCGGCGTAGTCGTGTCAGGCTTTCTTATGATGAAATATACGAAGCCTATCGAATACAAATAACTTCGGAGAACCGTTATGCTCTATGTAATGATTTTTCTTTTGCTATCGTCCGGAATATTTATGATCTCTTCGGACATTCTGAAGCTTCCGCCCCGGAGTATTGTCAAAGCCCGTGTGAATCTTAAGAAGAGAATATCGGCCGGAAGAAAAAGCGCGCTGGATATCCGTCTTGAAGGAATATCTTCTTACTTATCGAAATACGTGAAGCTTGGCCCGGTCAGAAGAGAAGAACTTGACGAGCTGCTCAGATCGCAGGATATGGACGTTTCTCCGGAGGTGTTCATCGCCAACTGCTTTCTGAAGGCCTTGATGATCGCCTTGCTTTCGATTCCGGCGCTTTTTATCCTGCCGATATCCGTTCCTTTTATACTGATAGTTTCGGCAATGGTTTTCTTTAATCTTTACCGGAGACCGGTCAAACTTGCATCAAAAAAGAAAACAGAGATCGAGATCTGTTTGCCGGGGTTTGTCAACCACACCGGGAAAATACTTAAACACAGCAGGGATGTTCTGTATATCATCAGCTCTTATTCGGAGTACGCCTCCGGTGTTTTTGCTCACGAGCTGCTTGTTACAGAAGCTGATATGAGATCCGGAAACTACGAGCTTGCGCTGACAAGACTTGAAGCAAGAGTCGGCTCAACGATGCTTTCCGACGTTACAAGAGGACTTATAAGCATTATTCACGGAGACGATACTTCAGAATATTGGAAGAACCTGAGCGTTAAGTTTTCAGATTATCAGAAACAGCTTTTAAAGCAGAAAGCACTTCGCGTTCCGTCTAAAGTCAGGAGACTTTCGTTGGCTCTGATGATCATATTTATGCTTTTATACCTGGTCGTTATGGGGACTGTGATAATTACCAGTCTGTCGGCATTATTCTGAGAAAGGAGGGCGGCATGGCGTTTTTATCGGATAAAAAGGGCGAAGGATTTATTGACGTCGCTGTATTTGTGATCGCCGCATCAATGTTTCTTGTGGTGTGTCTGAGTGTGTTTGAGTTTTTCATAAAGAAACAGAACCTGGACTATTTTGCCAAAGAAATGATCGACGCGGCATCGTCCTACGGTACAGTCTCAGGCCCGGTTGATGAAAGATACGAAATGCTTTGCGGTCAGCTTGGCATAAGTCCGGAATGTGATTTTACCGGGACTGAGTACTTCAAAAAGGACCTTGGTACCGTTCAGCTTGGCGAAACGATAGTAATAAAACTGACCCTTGACCTGAGCGTAAGGCTGTTTGGATTCTTAGAACTTCCTGTAACGGTAACGGCTGTGAAAAGCGGTTTTTCTCAACAGTACTGGAAATGAAGGGGTATGACCTGATGCGATTTTTGAACGATAAAAAAGGTATCAGCTATATTTCGTCCTGTGTCTTTTTCCTGTTGGCAATTTCTCTGTTCTCGGTCGTATTTAATCTTTTGTCGGCTGTTACGTCGCTGATAACAGTCAAAGAAGACGCTGAGAGGATCCTTAACTGCGCGGCTGTGGAAAACGCTGTCCTTTATTTCAATTCTATAAAACAGGACCATAATAAAACCGACGGCTTCAGAGGCGTATCATTCAGAGACCGTTTCGCAATGATGACCGGTGCGGAAACCGATACGGACGGAAACCTGAGGCTTGATGGTCCGGAGGAAATACTTGTATGGAGTATGACCGATCCTGAGATCCGCTTCGGAGAGGACGGACATCTGAATTTAGAAGCACGGCTCAGCCTTAAGGTGCCATTTAGGCTTCTTGAATTTGCAGTAATTGAAATACCTGTGGAAATGACTGTGACGAGTAAATACGTCAGGATCCCTGACAGTTAGAGTGACCGTTTTTTCTTATCTGATCCCCGACCCAGGCCATAAGAAGTGAAACTATCTTATCGCAGTCGGCGTCACAAAGCTCAACGTTTTTCGGGACGTGATACCATTTGTTAAGACAGTCTCTGCAGCAGCAGGCGCAGGCGTGCATTGCCTTAAAAACCGGATGGCCTTTCATCGGCGTCTGCTTTCCGTCGTTATAAGGTTGGGCAGGCCTGAGCTTCTCATTAATGAAATCATATGCGTGCTTTTTTATAACGTCGTATCCCTTTTCCCTGCAGTATCTGATCTCATCCCCGGTAAGCGAAAAGGATGATCTGAATTTTGATCTTCTAAGGTTGTTAAGCAATTCTTCAACGGTATGCATGGTAAGACCTACGGGCAATAATATTTGAGTTTATTATAACGGTTGTAAAGCCAAAGTCAATAACAAACAGCTTGACAGAAACTGCGTATTAAAATAAAATAATTTGATGGACCGCAGCTGTTAGAGTTATTGAAAATTGTCTTTGGATGACCTGTTTGCGGCTTTTTATATTTTTGCTCCATCGGAGGTTTTTATGGTTATAATGGATTTTTTGGAGAGAAACTCCAAACTTTACCCGAATGACGTTGCTTTGGTTGAGATCAACCCTCAGGCTATGCCTAAAAGCTGGCGTGAATACGGACTGATCGAATCAAGTCCCGACGCAAAGTACAGACAGAGCATTACCTGGCGTGAGTTTGATACCAAGGCCAACAGATTTGCCAATCTCCTTCTTACCAGAGGAATCAAGAAAGGTGATAAGGTCGCCGTTCTTCTGATGAACTGCCTTGACTGGCTTCCGGTCTATTTCGGCATTCTCAAGACAGGAGCGCTGGCTGTTCCTATGAATTACCGCTATACCCAGGATGAGATCAGCTACTGCATGGAGCTTTCCGATTCCACAAATCTTGTTTTCGGGCCTGAGTTTGTAGGCAGAGTCACTTCCATACTCGATAAGCTTTCTTACGTAAAGAATTTCTTCTATGTGGGCAACGACGTACCTGATTTCGCGGACAGCTTTAACACGATGGTCCAGTACTGCTCGTCCACAGCTCCGGCCGTGGATCTCAGCGAGAACGACTATGCCGCCATATATTTTTCTTCAGGCACAACAGGTTTTCCCAAGGCTATCCTTCATACCCACGCCGCGCTGCTTTCCTCATGCAGGACCGAACAGAACCATCACGGTCAGAAGAAGGACGACGTATTCCTTTGCATTCCGCCTCTTTATCATACCGGTGCCAAAATGCATTGGTTCGGAAGCCTTATGACCGGCGGCAAGGCAGTTCTTCTTAAGGGCGTAAAACCGGAATGGATACTTAAGACCGCTTCCGACGAAGGGGCTACCATTGTCTGGCTTCTTGTTCCGTGGGTCCAGGATATTCTTGACGCCATTGAAAGAGGAGACGTTGATCTTGCAGATTACAAGCTTGACCAGTGGAGACTAATGCACGTTGGAGCACAGCCTGTTCCGCCGTCTCTTATTCACCGCTGGCTGAGTGTATTCCCGAAGCATCAGTATGACACTAACTACGGACTAAGCGAGTCCATTGGCCCCGGCTGCGTTCACCTCGGCATTGAAAACGTGAGAAAGGTCGGCGCCATCGGAAAGGCCGGTTATCTTTGGGAAACTAAGGTCGTAAGGCCCGACGGTACCGAGGTCGGCGAGGACGAGGTCGGCGAGCTTATTGTTAAAGGCCCCGGCGTTATGAAATGCTACTACAAGAACCCCGCAGCCACAGCTGAAGTTCTTAAGGACGGCTGGCTCTATACCGGAGATATGGCAAAGCTTGATGACGAAGGCTTTATTTATCTTGTGGACCGTAAAAAGGACGTTATCATCACAGGCGGCGAGAATATTTATCCCGTTCAGATCGAAGACTATTTAAGAGCCTACGATAAGATCAAGGACGTTGCCGTTATAGGTCTTCCCGACAACAGACTCGGCGAGATAGCTGCCGCGATTATTGAACTGAAACCCGGAGCTTCCTGCACAGAGGATGAGATCAATCTTTTCTGTGAAGAGCTGCCCAGATATAAGAGACCCAAAAAGATCATTTTCGCCGAGGTTCCCAGGAATCCCACCGGAAAGATCGAAAAGCCTAAGCTCAGAGAGATCTATTGCGGCGGCAGGCTTGTTGAACAGCAGACGACACGCTGACAAATCTTATATACTTAAGCCTCGTGCTGAGGCTTTGGCTATAACTACTTGGAGGTATCTATGAAGAACGTTTTACTAAAAAGTATAAGTTTGATAATTCTTGCCGTTATAATGACGGTAAGTTTTGTTGCCTGTCAGACAGATGTGACTCCTCAGCCTACAGAGGCTCCTGCTACTGAAGCTCCTACCGAGGTGCCCACCGAGATTCCTGTTACTCCCATGGAGCAGATCCTTGCGGAACTTGCCACGCTGCAGTTTGGCGAGATCAAGAACGTCATCCTTTATATCGGTGACGGTATGGGACAGAATCACGTTCCCGCGACGGACGCTATCACCGGCGGACGCTATGACGGCAAGCTTGCTTTTGAATATCTCCCCAATACGGCTATTGTTAAAACAGTTTGCACCGAAGGAGAGCCTGACAGCGCATCCGGCGGCACCGCTCTTTCAACAGGTTACAAGGGCAAGAGAAAACAGCTCGGCCTTAACAATAAGGGCGAGGAGGTGCAGAACGTTGTTGAGCTTGCGAAGAGCCTTGGCAAATCAACCGGCGCCATTACAAGTGAAAGCATTGTCGATGCCACTCCTGCCGCTTTTACGATCCACTCGAAAGACAGAAGCGATGAGTCGAAGATAGCTCAGCTTCAGATCGAAAACAGTGTCTGCGACATTATCATGGGCGGCGGCAAAGCCAAATACGACGAGCTTTTCGCAAGAAATGAAAAAGACTACAATGCCTATTTCAGCGAAAACAACATAACTTATACTGCAAAATGGGATGACGTTCTCGCCTGGAACGGGCAGGGCAGGCTTATTGCTACCATGACTGACGACTACTGGTATTTTGACAGAGACATGACTCCTACCCTTGCCGAGATGACAGAGCAGACCATTAAGGTTCTATCTCAGAACGAAAAAGGCTTCTTCCTTATGGTGGAGGGCGGCGCTCTTGATGAAGTTGCTCACAACACCAATCTGATGGAAGTCGCACGTCACATGACAGCTTTTGACAAGGCTATTGAGGTGGGACTAAGATACGCTTACGAGAATAAGGACACCATTATAATTGTTACTGCCGATCACAACACCGGCGGGCTGCTTCCCAAAGCTGAGGCTGACGAATACATTGAGAAGCATCAGAAGGATAACTACATTTCCAACGATGAGTGGTGCTGGACCAATACCGGTATCCACTGCGTGCTTGAAGGCGAAAGAATTGCTCAGGAAGACAACCCTGACGTTGATTGGAGCACACTTCCCTACAGATTTACGACGATAGCTCACACCAGCGACGACGTTAACGTATGGGCCATAGGACCCGGTACCGCTGAACTGATGACCACAGAAAAACTTGCTTCGTTCCATATTGGCAAGTTCATCGGAAAAGCTCTTTCCGGATCCGAATTCGGCTCCACCGATTCCAAGGGTGTGAAATAATACCGATTAGTTTATTCCGCCGGCTTTATGAAAGAATTCCTGCGGGGGCTTTTCGTCAAAGCCCCCAAGACCAGAATATGGGAGCTTGACGCTTTCAGAGGACTCTGCATCGTTTGCATGGTCTTTATCCATGTGATATTCGATATGCGGACATTCTTTGGCTTTAGATTTGATCTTCCCGTCTGGTTTGAATTGCTTCAGAAGTACGGCGGAATTTTGTTTATAATCCTGTCCGGAATATGTATTACTCTGGGCCACCATAATATTATACGGGGACTGATCGTTGCCGCCGCAGCTGTTGCGGTCACAGCAGTCACCCTTATTATGGGCAACAAAGATCTTTACATATTCTTCGGGATACTTCATCTGCTTTCCTTCTGTATGCTGACCTACAGTATTTACAGAAAACTCCCCTGGCCCGCAATTCTTGCGATCGGGATCTCACTCATTGCTTTGGGGTACTGGTTTTCCACACTCACGGTGGAACCTCCTTACCTTTTCGTATTGGGACTCA
>JAGCZO010000184.1 GCA_017959965.1 Clostridia bacterium
CAGACTCGCGGCTTTTATAAAAAAGTCAAAAACGCATTGTTTTTACCGTGATAAAAACTGAAAGGAAAATATCCCGACAAACTTCGGTTTGTCGAGATGATAAGACGTTACGTTTGTACCTTCTTACCTTGAGCTCGGTGCGTTTGTACGCTCTTATACATCAAAAAGCAGTGATTTGTTTAGCAGATCACTGCTTTTTGAATCCAAGCCGACGGCACGGAGGCTTCGTATGTCATCAGCCGATTGCGGCTGTATGTCATTGCCGAAGGCGTATGTCATCACGCGTCAGCGTGTATTACCATCATTGTTTTAACAGGACAGCGATCCTTTTTTCTTGCCCGAAAATCCGCCCGAGGCGGCTTGCCGTTAATTGTTACTCACTGTAAAACGATTTATATCATTTTCGCAACAAGTATTGGCGGAAATAATGCCGAAATGACATTTTTCTTAAGGTTTGACTTGACACGAATATACATTTCATGTTAATAAATATAATATGGCAACTGGACAAAATCCTGCCGTTTTTTTGTAATGCCGGCAATAAAAATACCCGCAGGTATTTTGAAAAAAAGTGTTGCGACCGGTAACACTGCAGGGAACGAAAATATGAAATTATCACTGACAAAAAAGATCGTAATCCTGATCACGTGTGTAGCTATCGTTATAGGCACTTTCGCTATAGCTGTTTACAACAAGGGACTGTATGATGTGATCATTGATCAATACGGACATTATTCCTTTGACGTTTGCAAACTGGTCGCAGTGGAGCTCGACACCGAGCCTCTGGTAAAGCTTCGTGATGCGGTACTTGAGATCTACGATAAAGCAACGAACAGGGTCATGAGCGATCAGTGGGGCACTCCGGAGTTTGAGGAGTACGTGTCACAGTATGAACACATCGTTGAGCTGGACGAATATAAGGCTGTGCTTGCCCAGCTGAGGCGGATGCAGGAGCAGCTTGACGTTAACTGCCTGTACATCACATGGACGGATATTGCCAATGAGTGCAACGTATACCTTGTCGACGCCGCTCTCGAGGATCCATGCCCTCCGGGATGTATCGATCCGATCTTCTCGGATGATCCCCAGACCCTTCTGAAGAACATTTCCGGCGGACTTAAACCTACTATATCCAGAACGCCTGAATACGGCTGGATAATCGCCTCGGGTATGCCGGTCTTTGACAGCCAGGGCGAGATCGTAGCAACGGCAGCCGCAGATATTTCCATGAACAACGCCATGGATGAGCTTATGGGCTTCATGAGATATATCAGCCTTGCGTTTCTTGCGTTGACGATCATTGTCTGCGTTATTGCGATACTTGTGATGAACAAATTGGTCGTTAAACCCATAAACAGGCTGTCGAACGCGGCTTCGCAGTACAAGACCAATAAAAACTCTTTCTCAGAGCTTAACATCTCGAGAAAGGACGAAATAGGTGTCCTTGCGGATTCCATGGTCCAGATGGAGAAGGATATCGACCAATACATCAACGATCTGACCTCCGCCCGGGAGCGCGCCGACGAAATGGACAAGGCCGCCAATATCGATGCGCTGACCAAAGTGCGCAACAAGAGAGCCTACGACGTGGAGGTCGAGAGACTGAACGGGTGCACCGATCCCTACGGCATTGTGATCATTGACCTTAACGGGCTGAAATCGGTCAACGACAATTACGGCCATGAGAAGGGCGATATCAGCATCAAGACCGTCTGCCGCATCATCTGCACCGTATTCAAGCATTCGCCTGTCTACCGCGTCGGCGGAGACGAATTCATAGTTTTACTCGAAAACCGTGATTACGACAACCGCGATCAGCTTTTAGCCAACGTCAAAGAATCCTTCCGTGTCAATGAGGCCGACGATTCACTGCCTCCGTGGGAATGCGTATCCGGCGCGGTGGGCTGCGCGGTCTGCGACAGGGAAAAAGGCGAGAATGCGGATGACGTGCTGAAGCGCGCGGATGAGGCCATGTACGAAAACAAGAAGACCTTCAAATGACATGCGAAAGCTTGCCAATTGGTCTGCGCCGGAGCGGTCCGCCTGACTGCCCGCAGGTCCGAAGAAAAACGATCATTTCATAGTCTTAACACGAGAAAGCTTTACGGGAGACGGTTCCAAACATGAAGAACTTTAAAATAAGCACGGCGGGTATCATAACAATATGCAGTCTGCTTATCGTCATATTATTGGCAGTAGTAACACTTTGGGTGGGCCAGAGCACAAGAAAGGATACCGACAAGGCGGTCCGTACTGTCAGTCTTTTGTATCTTGACGAGCTTGCCGGCCGGCGTGAGCAGGTAGTCGAAAACAATCTCCAAAGCAACATCCAAACTATACGAGCTGCCATCGATCTCATGACGGAGACCGACCTGAGCGACAAGGCGCATATGGAAGCCTATCAGTCGCGAATGAAGCAGCTGTACAAGCTGGACAAGTTCGCTTTTGTCGATACGGACGGTCTGATCTACACCTCCTTGGGGACCCAGACAAACATAGAAGAATACGGCTTTGACTACAAAACCATAAACAAGCCCGAAATATCCGTTTTTAACCTGAACATTCCCGAAAAAAAGGTGGTCATAGCCGTGCCGGTATCCGTTGCCTTCGGCAGCAAGACTCTGTCCGTCTGCTTTATGGAGATCGACATGAAGGTCATGCTTGCAGGCGTTTCGATGAATTCGGGAAACGGCGGAGCCACGTTCTGCAATATTTATACAAAAGACGGAATTGCCCTCAGCAATACGGTCCTTGGCGGTCTTTCCGCGGGGGACAATCTGCTTGACGCCATGAAGGATGCCGAATTTGAAAATGGCTATTCGTATGATTCGTTTTTTGAAACGTTTCAGTCCTGCACAAGAGGCGAGGTGTCTTTTACATATAAAGACGTGCGCGAGACCCTGAGCTTCGTTCCGGTGGAAGGAACCGACTGGCTTCTGACCTACCTGATCAAAGAAAGCGTCATCGGCAATGAGATCAGCTACATTACGGACGACATCGTGCGGAGAAGCATAATCCAGTCTGTTATTACCGTTGCGGCCGTTTTCGGCATGTTCGCTTTTATTCTGGTGCAGACGAAGCGGAACGACAAGCTGACCCTTGAAAGTGAGACCGCCGAGGCAGAGTCAAGAGGCAAGCAGGAGGCCCTGGAAAAGCGCATAGAGCTCCAGGAACAGCTGCTGGAGCAGGAGCGGCGCCGCAAGGAGCAGGACAGCATGATCACCGCCATGGCGTCGGACTACCGCAGCGTATATTACGTTGATCTTGACGCGGACGACGCAGTGTGCTACCGGGCAGATCCCAATGACGGCGATCAGACTGCGGAGGGCGTCCATTTTTCCTTTGCCGAGAGATTCAGGTACTACGCGGAGACACACGTGGACAAGGATCACCGCGAGGAATTCCTGCATTTTATCGAGCCTGACAACATCCGCGAAGCTCTTGCCAAAGAGTCCATTGTCGCCTTCCGGTATCTCGCCGTCCACGGTGACAGCAGGTATTACGAGATGCTCCGTATGGCGGGGGTCCGCCATCCGAATGACAGGGATGATCATATCGTTCACGCGATCGGCGTTGGCTTTACTGTGATCGACGCGGAGATGAGGGAGACCCTGGCAAAAAGTCAGGCCCTTGCAGAGGCTCTTGCAGTGGCTGAGGAGGCCAGCAACGCCAAAACCGCGTTCCTGTCAAGCATGAGCCATGAGATCCGCACGCCGATGAACGCCATCATAGGACTTGACAGCCTCGCGCTGCGGGACGAGACACTTTCCGACAAGACCAGAGAATATCTGGAGAAGATCAGCGGCAGCGCCAAGCACCTGCTGGGCCTCATAAACGATATTCTTGACATGAGCCGTATCGAATCCGGCAGGCTGGTGCTGCGCAGGGAGGAATTCTCCTTCAGCGAGATGCTGGAGCAGATCAACACTTTGGTCATGTCACAGTGCGGCGAAAAAGGACTTGCCTTTGAATGTCACATAAGCGGCCACGTCGACGATCGTTACATTGGCGACGATATGAAGCTGAAGCAGGTTCTGGTCAATATCCTGAGCACCGCTGTGAAGTTCACCGACGCTCCGGGAAGCGTGACTCTTACCATTGAGAAAATAAATGATTTCGAGGGCCAGTCAACGCTGCGGTTTTCCGTCAAGGACACCGGCATTGGCATCAGCAAGGACTTTCTCCCCAAGGTGTTTGATTCGTTTGCCCAGGAGGACAGCACCCGCAAGAACAAGTACGGCAGTACCGGTCTGGGCCTGGCCATCACGAAAAACATTGTGGAGTTGATGAACGGTTCTATAACGGTGGAATCGGAGAAGGGCGTGGGCACGGAGTTTGTGGTCGTGATCACCCTCAGAAACTGCACAACGCCCCGCACCGAAATCGACGCTATCAGTACGAAAGATATGCGGGTCCTGGTGGTGGACGACGATCCCATTGCCTGCGAGCACGCCCGGATGGTGCTTGAAGAATCAGGCATATGTACGGATACCTGCACGGGCGGCAGAGAAGCGCTTGATATGCTTGAAATATGCCATACCAAGCACAAGCCATACAACCTGGTGCTTCTGGACTGGAAAATGCCGGAAATGGACGGCGTGGAGGCCGCGAAGGAGATCCGCAAGCGCTACGACAACGAGACTACAGTTATCATCCTCACTGCGTACAACTGGGATGAGATCATGGACGAGGCCCTCCACATCGGCGTTGACGGTTTTCTCGCCAAGCCGCTATTTGCCTCCAGCGTGGTGGATGAGTTTATGCGTATCGCAAGACGCAACAGCCTGAGCGCTTTGAACGAAAGAAGACGTGCGGATCTTGCGGGCAGGCATATTCTCCTGGCGGAGGATTTTCTGGTCAACGCGGAGATAGTCAAAGAGCTGATGAGCCTCCGTGAAGCCGAGGTCGACCATGCGGAGAACGGACGGATAGTAGTTGAAATGTTTGAAAAGAGCGCTCCGGGCCACTACGACGCGGTGCTGATGGACGTAAGAATGCCGGAAATGGACGGGCTTGAAGCGGCAGCGGCGATACGGGCATTGCCAAGGCCCGACGCAAAGACCGTACCGATCATCGCAATGACGGCAAATGCCTTCGATGAGGACGTCCAGCGGTCCCTGCAGGCAGGAATGAACGCGCATCTGTCAAAGCCTGTGGAGGCGGATCACCTTTACAGGACGCTTGAAGAACTGATCTGGAAAAGAGATAATGATAAAAATGAACAATGAGAGACCGGTGAATGATATGACAAACAAAAAAACAAAATTTCGGATGTCCGATGAAAGAAGAAAAATACTGCTCGTTGAGGACGAGATCATCAACCAGGAGCTGATGAAGGAGTCACTCTCCGGGATCTACGATCTTATCGTCACGGAGACCGGCGAGGAGGCTATGGACGTTGTCAATGAGCAGCACCAGACGCTGAGCGTCGTCATCCTGGACCTTAACCTTCCGGGTATCAGCGGAATCGAAGTTCTGAAACGGATCAAGGAAAGCCCGGTGCTGTCCCAGCTGCCGGTTATCGTAATGACCTCGGACGACAACGCGGAGGTGGAATGCCTTACCCTCGGCGCCATCGACTTTATCCCGAAGCCCTACCCGGCAACGGAGGTCATACGGGCCCGCATCCGCCGCATCATCGAACTCTCCGAGAACCGGGACATCCTCCGCTTTACGGAGCGCGACCACCTTACCGGACTGTACAACAAGGAGTTCTTCTACCGCTATGTCGCCCAGCTCGACCTGTACAACAGCGACGCCCCGGCGGACGCCATCATATTTGACATCAACCATTTCCGGATGATCAACGAACGCTACGGCAAAGACAAGGGAGACAAGATCCTGAAGCTCGTGGCTCAGAAGGCATTGGCAATAGAGAACGAAGCGGGAGGCATTTTCTGCCGCAGCGGCCCGGATACGTTCATGTATTACTGTCCGCACCTTTCCGATTACGAATCTGTGCTGGAGAGCCTTTCCGTTTCCGTAAGCGACGGGGAGCGGGATGAAAACCGGATCCGTATGAGAATGGGCGTTTATTCCGACGTTGACAAGACACTGGATATTGAGCGCCGTTTTGACTGCGCCAAAATGGCTTCCGACGCCGTCAAAGGAAATCTGACCCACCCCATCGGCTTTTACGACCGGTCCATGCGTGAGTCCGAGATCCTTGCCGAGCAGCTGATCGACGATTTCCGCGATGCGATCCGCGAAAAACAGTTTGCGGTGTTCTATCAGCCCAAGTTCAACATAAGGCCGGATAACCCGGTCCTCTGCAGCGCGGAGGCTCTGGTGCGCTGGAAGCATCCAAAGCTGGGCATGATCAGCCCGGGCGTGTTCATTCCTCTGTTTGAGGAGAACGGCCTCATAGAACAGCTGGACCATTACGTGTGGTCCCAGGCGGCCAGGCAGATCACTGTCTGGAAGGAAAAACTGAACATCTCCCTTCCGGTATCCGTCAACGTGTCCCGCATCGACCTTTACGATCCGGAACTGGAAAGCAAGCTGCTGAAGATCGCGGAGGAGGAGCACCTGAACTCCGGAGAACTGATGCTGGAGATCACGGAATCCGCATACTCCGAGGATCAGGATCAGATCGTGAAAAAGGTCACAAGGCTTCGGGAACTTGGCTTCAAGATCGAAATGGACGACTTCGGAAGCGGATATTCCTCCCTCAGCATGCTGTCGTATATGCCGATAGACGCGCTGAAGCTGGATATGCAGTTCATCCGCAGCGCATTTAAGGGCCGCATGGACACGAGACTGCTCGAGGCGATGATACGCATTGCCGAAGCCTTTGAGGTGCCGACGATCGCGGAGGGAGTTGAGACTGAAGAGCAGGTCACGGCTCTGAAGCGTATGGGCTGCGATATCATTCAGGGGTACTATTTCTCCCGCCCGCTTCCCGCGGACGAATTTGAAGCCTTCGTCAGAGAAAAAACGAAATAACCGTTATGACTTTGCTCGTAACCTACTGTCATTTGAAAGGAATTTGAACTGTTATGCTTACTGTTGAAACACTTAAAGAGTACGGTGCCGACGTCGCCAAAGGACTGGCGCGCTGCGCGAACAACGAGGGGCTCTACATCCGTCTGGTCAAGATCTGCCTCCAGGAGCTGACCTCTGATGCGCTGGGAGAAGCATTGGCAAGCGGAGACCTTGCCAAAGCGTTTGACGTTGCCCACAAGCTGAAGGGCGGAGTGAGCAATCTTGCTCTTGATCCCATAGCCGCGCCGATCTCGGAACTTACCGAAAAGCTGCGCAATAAGACCCCGGGAGACTTCTCCAAACTGTACGACGAGATAAAGCTGCAAACTGAAAAACTGTCAAAGCTCGCGGACTGAGCCGCAGAGCATGACAGCGGGGGACTGTTCCGATGGAGACTAAGAAAAAAGGCAACAACTGGACTGCTTACTATGATCCCGATACGGGCCGTTATTTCGCGGAAATAATGTATACCAGCCGTGAAGGCAGGGAACAGTACGACTACGAAATAACCCGGGACGTTTTCAGCCGCCTTGGCACCTTTGGCGATGACGTGGAAAACGAACGGCTCATCAAGACCGCAAAAATGACCTATTCCTTCGAAAATACCATGTACGGCACTCTCGGACCGGAGAGAACTGTCTGGGATGAAGAGGCCAACGAGGCAAGGCTGGCCTTCGAGCGGAAGGAAAAAGAGAAGGAAAAGATACAAGGGAACGAAAAAGGAAAGAAAAGGAAAAAGCGGGGCGCATGAAGAAACAGGGCGAAAAAACAGGAGAGAATATTTACCTTTGCGAAGACGGAAAGTACCGTTGGGTATACGAGCTTCCGCTTTTCAAAACGCCGCTTATCATTTCCATTGTCTGGCGGATATTCTTTTTCATACTCCTTGGCGTGTTTGCGGTGTCCTTCCTGTTTTCCCTTGGGCAAAAGGATTTTTTCCCGGAGGGGTGTCTTGAACATCTGAAAATTTTCGGAATCGCGCTTCTTGTCATGACGGCGCTTGTCGCGGCGGGATACGCCCTGTACGCGGCAATGATGCACGGAAAATATATTGTGCTTTTCGAAATGGATGAAAAAGGCATCAACCACAAGCAGCTGGAATCGCAGGCCAAAAAAGCCAAAGGGATATCGGCCGCTTCCGTAGCCGCGGGGCTTGCGGCGGGAAATTTCGGAGCTGTGAGCGCGGGACTGAACGCCAGAACGTCGATGTACACATCCTTCGGGGACGTGAGGAAGGTGAAATGCAGCCCCTCGCTCAATGTGATAAAGCTGAGGGAGAGGCTGAGTAGCAACCAGGTGTACGTTTCAAAGGGCGATTATGAGTTTGTAAAGGAGTACATCCTTTCCCATTGCCCGAAAGCGGGAACGGGAAAAACAAAAGACGGTTAAAAACAGCAGACGCTCAGAAACAGCTTCACGGGCCGGGAGACGAAGGATCAGTCTTTCAGGCCCGCGTTGTTTTTCTTCAGAAGCATGAGAACTTTTTTGCAGGAAAAATCGCTGCCCAGTTTAAGACCCAATCCCTTGAGGACCGCGGTAAGACGGGAAAGCTTCTCCCTTGACTCGAGGCCCTTCATGGTATTGTCCTCCTCCAGCTCAATAAAAATACCGAGGCCTTCCACGTCCTGGACCGCAAGGGCGACGTTGGCCTTTTCGTAAATATAGGACATATTCCTGATCTCGCAGTACTGATTGAGCCCCGCAAGGCCGAAGATTTTGGCGGCGGTCTCCGGATCCTCGAGCACGGTCTTCACCTTTTCCTCGGAGACAACGACTCCGCTTGCGTCGATCTCCTTTTTCTTGAACATGAGCAGTTTTACAGGCGCGGGCCCGTCTATGCAGCGGATAAGAAAGGAATTGCCAATGAGCTCACCGTAGGTAAGGCCGGAGACGTCCCCGAGTCCGGTGTAATACCTGTCGCGGATCAGATATCTACCTGTCATCGCAAAGCCCTTGCTCAGAAGGGCGCGCCGGATGCTGTCAAGATCCTCAAAAACTTCAACTGTAACTTCTGTTTCGCTCATATCGACTCCCGTGTTTGTTCAAACCTTGTGTTTTTCTCTGTATTCTCCCGGGTTGGCTCCGGCATATTTTTTAAAGACCCGGATAAAATGGCTCTGGGACGAAAAGCCAAGATATTCCGAGATCGAAAGCAGGGATTTGTCGGAATAGCGGAGGAGGCGCTTGGCTTCCTCTGTTTTTTCGCTCAGAATGAAATCGGTCAGCGTCTGTCCGGTCTCTTTTCTGAATTTTGCCGACAGGTAAGGGCGGCTGATATAGAATTCCTCCGCCATACTTTCCACGCTGATGGGCTCCGACAGGTGGTGCCTGACGTAATTGGCAACGTCTGTGACAAGCTTAGTGGAGTTCTTTCCACGGTGGAGGCTTTCCACCCGTTCCGTGAAATCAAGTATCATATGGTACTGGAGGTTTGTGATCCTGTCCAGGTTCTCCAGCATCTCGCATTTCTGGATATATTCGTCGCTGAGGTTGAAGGCGTCCTCCTGCATCATTCCGCCCCTTATCGCGGCTCTTGATGCCAGGGTCGCGGTGACAATAAATATATTTTTGTGCTGGCGTATAAGATTCGGGCCAACGTCTCCTCCGCCGACCGCGGGCGCCGCGGACAGCCATTCCCTCAACGCCGCGGTATCGCCTTTTCTTATCATGTCCATCAGAAGGTTCTCCAGATCGTATGTGTTGTGGACCCGGATGTTTTCTCTGTATTCAAACCGCGCCTCCGCATCGTTCCTTGATGACGCCAATGAAAGCGCCTCCTGCTCTTTATCGTAGATAGCGACGTCCCGGAGAGCCTTTTTCTCACCGTTCAGGAGATAATTCAGTGTACACAGAAGCTGCAGTATATTCTGCAGAGGCATGCGATGAATGGATTTTAAGCCGGAAATATAGTCCTGCGCGTATTCCGCGGGAACGTCGTTTTTAAAGGCAAGCTCCCGGAGGTCCTGATCCTTCGGCAGCTCTCCGGAAGAAGGCCCGATCACTATTTTGATTTCCCCGGAATTGACTATACCGTAGTACTGAAAAAAGTCTGCGGCGTAGTAGCCAATATGATCCGTGACTGAGACAAAATTATCCAGATACATATCCGCCGGATCCTTCGGCAGATCCACAACTGAATAACAGAAATCAACCCTGCCGTCCCTGTAAACGCGCACAGGCACTCCCGTAAGATTGCCGACTGTCGTGCATATGTACCTGATGTCCACGTTTTCCATTGGCGTCCTCCTTAATTGATTACAATTATATCAAAATAAATACTAAAATACAATGAAGAAGCCGACGCCAATGATATAATCCAATTATAAGAACTACCATAGGGGGATACTCTTGTGAACATAGAAAGAATCATTTCGGAAATGACTGCGGAGGAAAAGGCCGCTCTTGTAGCAGGAACGGATTTTATGTATACAAACCCGATCCCGCGGCTTGGCGTCCCTTCTCTTCGGATGTCTGACGGACCCCACGGACTCCGCGTTCAGAACGGTTCAGGTGACAACGGAGTTGCGGGCTCCGATCCCGCCACGTCGTTTCCCACAGCCGCTGCGACTGCCTCAAGCCGGAACCCCGACATAATGAGAAAAATGGGCAAGGCCATCGCCGAAGAATGTCGTTACTACGGAGTTCACACGGTTCTCGGCCCCGGTGTGAATATAAAAAGGAACCCCCTCTGCGGCAGAAATTTTGAGTATTTTTCGGAAGATCCGTACCTTGCCGGAGTCATGGGTGCGGCAATGATCGAAGGCGTCCAGAGCGCCGGCGTCGGCGTAGCACTCAAGCACTTCGCGTTAAATAACAGTGAAAACTACAGATTCATGGGAAATTCGGTGGCATCCGAAAAAACCATGCGAGAGATATACCTGAAGCCTTTTGAATACATAGTGAAACATGCGGGACCGGGGGCGGTGATGTGTGCGTACAATAAGATCAACGGCACCTATTGTTCAGAAAACGGTTGGCTTCTCACTGATGTTCTCCGGAATGAGTGGGGCTTTGAAGGGATCGTTATGAGTGACTGGGGCGCGGTAAACGATCGGGTCAAGGGGCTTAAAGCAGGTATGGATCTTGAAATGCCGGGCGACACGCCAATGTGCCGCAAATGGATCCTGGACGGACTTAAAGACTGCTCGCTCCCTCAGGAGGTCATTGACGCTTCCTGCCGCAGGATCCTTGAATGGATAGATAAGTATTATGCTGAGGAGCGCAGTAATGACCCGGGCTTTGAGGCGCACCATGACCTGGCCGCGGAGATAGCGGCGGATTCTGCGGTACTTATGACAAACGACGGGGTACTGCCGCTAAACGGAAACGAAAAGCTTGCGATCAGAGGAGAGCTTTTCGAAAATATGCGCTACCAGGGCGCCGGAAGTTCAATGATAAATCCGGCATTCCTGAACAGTCCCAAAGACGAATTTGGAAAAAGAGGCGTGAAGACCGTTGCCCTCGAGGAAAGCGACACCGTTCTTTACTTTGCGGGGCTCACGGAGGAATACGAATCGGAAGGCTTAGACAGAGAAAATATGCGGCTTCCCGAAAAACAGCTGAAGGAGCTCGACGAGCTTTGCAGCCTTGGCAAAAGGATCGTAGTGGTACTCTTTGGCGGAGCTCCCGTAGAGCTTCCCTTCTGCGACAAAGTCAACGCCATCCTCAACATGTACCTCCCGGGTCAGAATGGCGGTAGGGCGGTATACGAGCTCCTTTACGGACTTAAGAACCCCTCGGGCAAGCTTGCCGAGACCTGGCCGTTAAAATACGAAGACGTTCCCTCGTGGGAAACCTTCGGAAAAACTGCCAATGAGATCTACAAGGAAGGCACCGATGTGGGCTACAGGTACTACAATAATCACAATGTTCCCGTGAGGTTTCCCTTCGGACACGGCCTCAGCTACACGACTTTTGAGCACAGCGGCTGGACGAAAGAAGGAGACGCTTACACAGAGACCGTGACCAACACCGGCAGCCGCTTTGGCGGAGAAGTCGTTGAACTTTACGTCGGCGGCGAGCTGAGAAGTTTCAAAAAAGTGTATCTTGAGCCCGGAGAGTCTGCAACGGTGACGCTTATCCCGGATAAAGAGGACCTTATGGAGTATTCCGACGAATACGATGTTCCCGCGGAAATTCCTTCGTTCCCGGTCACGGTCGACACCAGATTTGCGGATTTCGGCCGCACCTTCCTTGGCAGGGTCCTCCGGGACGGGATACTGTCGTACCCCAAAAAGGAAGAAAACGCAGCCGCCAAACTGCCCGACGGCACGGAGAAGACCAACAGGCTCAAGGGCGCCAGATTTCTCCGCACCGTTCTGGAAAGCAATTCACCCAGGACACTTTCAATGTGCGGCGGCAAAAGCTTTCCGTACAATCTCGCTCTCGGCTTCACAGAGCTTGCAAACAGGCACGTTCTGAAAGGTATTTGCTGTATTTTAAAGAAAATAAAAGTTCCCGTATTACCTAAGGAGGAAAAATAATATGAAACTTCCGTCAAGTGCCATCCGTAACCCGGAGGTCAAAGCAAAAGAAAAGTGGCTGGGATACCTTCTGGGGCCCGCAGGAGCACTGCTTCTCAACGCGGTACTCAACACTTATCTCAACGTCTACTATACTGACGTTCTGAACCTGACTCCTCTCTGGGGCGGTCTGTTTCTGATGCTGTTCCCGATCTTTTCAAAGATCATAGACGCCGTCACAAACGTCATAATGGGGCAGGTGATCGACCGCACGAAGCATAAGGAGGGCAAGGCAAGACCCTGGCTCTTCCTGTCCGCATTCCTGGTGCCCATAACCGGGGTACTTCTTTTCACTGTCCCCAACGGAAGCGACTTCGTCAAGGCGATGTGGGTCATGATCTCCTACAACCTTTTCTACTCCTTCGCATATACCATATTCAACATGAGCCACAACCTGATGGTGCCGCTCTCCACCCGCGACAGCAAGGCCAGGGGAGGGCTCTCCGTTTTTAATCAGATCACCACGATCATGATGTCGGGAATACTTGTCGCTCTTGTTTTCCCGATGGTGGTGATGCCGATGATAGGCGCCGACAAAGCGAAGTGGATCACGCTGATGTGCATATTGTCCATCATAGCTCTTCCTCTGACGCTTCTTGAGTATTTCTTCACAAAAGAGCGTGTGACTGAGGAAGCCAATGCTGCGGGCGAAGCAACCAAAATTCCCTTTGGCAAGCAGATCAAACTTCTTTTCAGTGACAAATATATGATACTCATGTACGTGTATTTTTTGATATACACGATAGGCACCACCCTGAAAAACATGGGACTTGTGTACTACTGCAACTACGTCCTTGGCACCTACAACGACGGTCTGACCCAGATGCTCGTATCGGTGCTGGGAGGCATTCCGATGGGAATCGGAATATTTGCGGTCTGGCCCCTTGCCAAGAAGTTCGGAAAGCGTAACGTGACGATGTTCGGGTTCGTGCTCTACGCGGCGGGTTCGCTCCTGTGCTGGATGTTTTCTCAGAACCTGGTGATCGTTCTCATCGGTCAGTTCATCAAGAACGTGGGAGGACTTCCCTGCGCATACGTATTCATGGCACTTTTTGCCGACTGTCTCGACCATCTGGAATGGAAGACGGATATCAGAATAGACGGCGCCGCAATGTCGATATACAATATTATTGCCGTGGCCATGGTTGGTATCATGCAGGGCGTGTTTAATTTCATGCTCTCCTCATCGGGATATATAGCGCCGTTCACCTCATCAAGTACCGCCGAGGCCGCCTCGACCCTTGCCGCCAACAACTGGGTATCTCAGATCCCGCTTGATCAATTAAAACCTGCCGCCGATGGAGTTTACACCGTCGCCATGCAGCAGCCTGCGGCGGTAAACTGGGTCGTGACATTCGCGTTCCTGGGTCTTGAGGTATTTACGGGCGCTGCGCTTGTCGTAATTCTTTTCTTCCTTAAAGTAGAGAAAAATCTGCCGAAGGAGCAGGCTGAGATCAAAGCCAGACACGAAGCCCGCAGATCCGAAAACGAAGGCTCAGCCGAGAACGGCGCTGAGGCTGTTATAGAGACAGAAACTGAGATCGGCAGCGCCGCCGATACCGCAGACAGCGATGCAAATGACGCAGCAGAGGACAGACAATGAAAGCCGTAAGACTTCGTACCGAACATCTCACAGACCCCATTGGCGTCGATCTCAGACGTCCGCGCCTTTCGTGGAACTGCGAAGGCGGAAAAAAGCAGACCGCCTACCGGATCGTCACCGAAAAATGGGACAGCGGCAAGGTGGAAAGCGACCTTATGCACGCCGAATACCCACTGGACCTTTGCGACCGGGAGCGGGTCGTATGGGAAATATGCCTTTGGGATGAAAAGGGCAATGAGGGAGAATGGAGCGAGGCCTTCTTTGAGACCGGTATATCGTCGTGGGACGCGAAATGGATCGCCGGAAATTATTCCGTTAACAAAAAGGAACGTTATCCGGTGGACTGCTTCCGCAAGACCTTTGGCGTCAAAAGCCCTGTCAGGAGCGCCAGACTGTACATCACAGCCTGCGGTCTTTACGAGGCGCGGCTTGGCGGCAAAAAGGTCGGAGATTTTGTCATGGCTCCGGGCTACACCGACTACCGTAAACGCGTGCAGTATCAGACCTACGACGTCACCGGAATGATCTGCGAAGGCGAGAATGAACTCACTGTTTGGCTTGCCGACGGCTGGTACCGGGGCTCCTGCGGCGCCTGGGGGCTGAAAAATCAGTACGGCATCGAGACCAAGCTGCTGGCCCAGCTTGAACTGACTTTTGAAGACGGCTCAAGCGAAAAGATCCTCACGGATGAGAGCTGGGAGTGGTCGGACGACGGTCCGATCCGCCTTGCCGACAACAAGGACGGGGAGATTGTCGAAGCCTTCCGGGAGCCATTGTACAACAGACACGCGAAGGAAACGAAGCACAGCGTCCTTCCAAGCGCTTCAAACAACGTTCCGGTCACAGAGCACGAGCGTCTTAAACCGGCAGTCATCAAAACGCCTGCCGGGAAGACGGTGCTGGATTTCGGGCAGAATATCGCGGGATATATCTCTTTTGCGCTGACAGCGAAGGTCGGACAGAGGATATTTATGCGCTTCGGCGAAATGCTGGATGAAAACGGCGAATTCACACAGAAGAATATCCAGCTGTCAAGAAAAGGCTTCACCACGCCGCTGCAGCAGATAGACTATACCTGCGCCGAGGGGCAGAACGTATACAAAACTAAATTTGCCGTGTTCGGATTTCAGTATGTGCTGATCGAGACCGACGTGCCGTTTGAACCTAAGGATTTCACTGCCGTTGCGGTCTATTCGGATCTTGAACGCACCGGTTATATTTCCACGTCGAATGAACTGGTCGACCGCCTGTTCGACGCGACGGTCTGGTCCGCAAAAAGCAACCACCTTGACATCCCCACCGACTGCCCGACCCGTGAGCGGCACGGCTGGACCGGAGATGCCCAGCTGTTTTTCAGGACTGCGTCATATCTTTTCGATTTTGCGCCGTTTGCAAGGAAATACTTGAACGACGTATTCGATTGGCAAAGGAAAAACGGGCGGCTTCCCCACATTGCCCCCGACGGCGGCGCGGACTTCTATATGTGGACCATGAACGGATCCGTGGGCTGGTCGGACGTGGGCGTGCTTATCCCCTGGAGATGGTCGGAGATCAACCGGGACGATTCCATCCTTCGGGAACACTACGACGGCATGGCTCGCTACGCGCGGTTTATGGAGAAACGCTGTGGGAAAAATATGCCCTTCTTCGCCGAGCACGTCAAGCTTCCGAAGGAGGCAAAGAATTATTTTGTGAACATCGGTCAAAGCTACGGCGAATGGGCTGAGCCTGTTGACGTGGACGGCGGCTTTCACTGGCAGGATTTCGTTGCGCCTCATCCGGAGGTCTCCACCGCCTACACCGCCTATATTCTCGGGCTCATGGCGAAGATCGCGCAAAAGCTGGGCCATGACGAAGACGCCAAGGAATTTTCCGCTTACAGCGAGGGCTGCAAAGAGGCGTACAGGGCTCTTGTTTCCACAGAAGAATACACCCTTGATACCGACCGTCAGGCGCGGCTGGTGCGTCCGCTTTACATGGACCTGCTGGACGAAGAACAGACCGCTTTTGCCAAAAAACGTCTGATCGAAGCCCTTGAGCACTACGGCTGGCGGCTTGGCACCGGCTTCCTTTCCACCCCTCTCATCCTCTACGTGCTCGCCTCTTACGACATCGAAGCGGCTTACAGGCTCCTTGAGAACGAGGAGCGGCCCGGATGGCTCTCCATGCCGAAGGCGGGGGCTACGACGATCTGGGAGGCATGGGAAGGCCCCGCGGGCCAGCAGGGCGGTATCGGTTCCCTCAATCACTACTCCAAGGGCGCCGTGGTGGAATGGCTGTTTACGACGATGTGCGGGATCAACGTGACGGGCGAAAACCGTTTCACCGTGACGCCAATGCCCGGCGGCAGTTTCACCCACGCCAAGGCTTCCTACAACAGCGTTTTCGGTCTGATCGAAAGCTCCTGGGAGAGAAATGACGGCAAGACCGTCTATACAGTCACCGTGCCCGCAAACTGCGAGGCGGAGATCAAACTGCCCAACGGAACGTGTACTGCCGTTGGAGCGGGGACACATCAGTTTACGGAATAAAGACTTTCTTATAACAAATAACGAAAGGCCGGAAGCTTAGAAACCAAAGCTCACGGCCTTTTGCACGTCACTGTATAAACGTAAAGATCATGCTTCTGCTTTCTTTGAACGTCTTTTCCCGATCAGGTAATATATCAGATAAAACACGAAAATATAGGCAAAGAACAGCAGCAAAACGATTAAGGGGTAGAGCACCCGGTTCCCGTTCACAAGGTTGTAGACGATGGAATAAGGCGTTCCGTCGTCACGCATAAGGAACATGTAGTTATAGGGAAGGATCAGGTTGACCGCGTAGGCTATTGCCGACACAACTGTGATGATCGTAAACGATATCCACATGTTCTTTTTCTTCATGCTGGCAAGGCCCGAAACTGCGATGTAAAGAGAGGCGAAGCCTGAGATGGAATGGGTTATGGCGGAAAAAACGTTGTCGAGAGACAAAACGGGGTAGGTACCGTAATTCTGCCCGGCGCCGATATTGCCCATGACAGCCGCCAGGATACCGAATATGAACACAAAATCAAGGGCGGCCTCCCTGACTCTTCCTTTGGAGAATGCCGCGAGAGGGATCGTTATGAACTGTATGCTGCAGAGAAACAGCGGAAGATTGTAGAGCCAGTCCAAGGGGTTGTTGTTTCTGATGCAAAGGGCAACGATCCTGAAGAGCTCGAATGCGTTTATCACTATTGCCGTCGCGACGAGCACTTTGTTTTTGGCAACGTCATCGGCATGCCTGTTCCTGAGCCCGAAATAAATGCCGAAGAACACCATTGCCGCAAGAAAATAGGAAATGAACAACAGATGCTGCCAGCTGAGAAAACCCTCAGGTGCCCGCTCATACCCTCCGTATCCGAAAAACTCTCGCAGATACTCGGGGTACTGCTTTATAGCTTCCAAAAAGAGCTGCATGATCTTCTCCGATTCTTCATGGCGCAAAGAAGGCGCCGGGTAACAGGAACCGTTATATTATAACAAACTTTGTGTAAACAGGGAAGAGAGAGTGTCAGGCGTCCCCGGACTTTCTGTGAGTTCTGAAGAACTTGTCGACAGTGTCCATCAGATCCTCATTGGCGGCGTTGAATTTGAAAACGTCAAAGTCCGAAAGCATGATCTCCCTTGCCTTCTGCCTGTCGTTGTACTCCTTAAGCGCATTGTTGAAGATCTCCATTTTCTCTTTCTGGTATTTGATGCACTCGTCGGAGGCGATGACGGAGTTGTGACCGGTGTGGGGAGGCTCGGTGAGCGCAAGGTATTCGACTTTTTGGTTATTTATGAGATCCTTTTTCGAAATAACGGAGATGTCCTCGAAGGGGACCAGCTCGTCCTCCGAGCCGTGGATGACCAATGTATAAATGTCCGTGTCTTTAAGGACCTCGTGGGCCTTGAGGTCGTACACGGGACCCTGGTCAATGAAATACTTGACCCTGATCATGAGCTCCGCCAAGAGCTTAAAGAATTTGCTTTTTCCCGTTGCAAATGCGGAAACGAGCTCTTTCACCGGGCTGTCAAAGCCCGAGATGCTTACGACTGACGAGAAAATACTGTCGCGGCAGCAGGCAACGGCATATCCTCCCATGGAGTGGCCGTAAAGGAAAACGTCCTTAAAGCCGAATCGATCCTTTGATCTCAGGAATTCAACGGCGCAGGGCAGGTCGAAAAACTGCTGGTTTATGCCGCAGTAGCCGTCTCCCTCCGACGAGCCTGTCCCGGTAAAATCGTACGTGAACACGCTGAAGCCCCTTTGGAGAAGGGAAATGATGTCGGAAAGGTAAGCCTGGTGCCCGGGGCACATTCCGTGGACGTATACCACCAGATCATCTCCGCTGCCGGCCCTGTAAAGATACGCACTGAGAGCGTTTTTCTTACTTTTAAAAGTGAATTCCTCCCGGGAAAATCTGTCCTTGATATCCTCGTAGCTGATGGATTCGGTGTTGGCTTCAAAATCCATTCTGCGGAAATTCTTTTTGAGAAGGACAGTCGCGAATACATAGAAGACCAGTACGGTGACGCCTGCCAGAACAAGCAGGGCGGAAGCGGCAATTAAAAAGTAGTGCATAAAGAGCCGACCTTTCTTAAGCGGACTGACCGTACCTTCGCGGATACGGCAGTTATTGCCCGCAGGTTAAAGCATTTTTACATAAACCGGGGTGCCGTGTCAAGAAAAACCGCCCGGAGAGGCGGGCGCTTAAGTCATCGGGTGACAATATCAGTTATTAAAGCGTACTGTCCGGCTTTTTCAGGTTCGCAAGGGCTGCCGGGTTATTGCCAATGATCATCGCGGCTTTCGGGCAGGTCTCAAGTTCTGAACAGTCGCCGCAGGTCTCGTACTTTTTCGAGAGGGCGCACTGCCTTATCTCACAAAGTCTGTCGCAGAAGACCGTCTTGGCGCCGTCAATGCGGCAGCCCTCGCAGTTGATCATTTCAGGGGTGATCTCAATGCCGTTGAGCTTTGACCAGAGCTCCGCCACCTTTGCCCGGAGCTTGTCGTCGCTGTTCACCGTCGCCAGCCTTGCCTCGCATTTTTCGCAGTCAAGGCCGCAATACGCAATATAAGAATTCTTCATTTTAAGTCCTTTCCGGATCTGAGCCTTCTTGGATCGAGCTCAAAAAGTCCGTGCCTGTTGCAGCAGGCATATATCGTTTTTACACCTCTCATCATTAGCCTGGCTTCCGCGCTTCCTTCGGGATAAAGCTTTGCAAGCTGAACTCCGCCGTCGGACACCGCCGCGAGAAAGGTGATATAGTGATCCTTTGTCATGGGATGGTCCAGGGAGACGTAATATTCGTCTTCAATGACCTCCGCGGATATGTTGTGATCGCGGTCAGGCTCCTCCGCTTCCATCGGGGGCAGGGTGATCCCGCAGCAGCTTATGAGCGCTTCGCCTGCCGTTTGAATGATGTTTCCGCAGACGGGGCAGACGTAAAATCTGCATTTTGCCATGTTCGCGCTCCGGTTCGTGTTTCTGACGTCTTCACCGGAAAGAAGCTCGATGACGGAAATGTCAAGGGCCTTGGCAAGGGACTCGATGATGCTTATGTCCGGAAAGCCCTGGCCGGTCTCCCATTTGCTCACAGCCTTGCTGCTGACGAATATTCTCTCGGCAAGCTCCTCCTGCGTCAGTTTTCTTTTTTCACGGAGCCTGCGTATCAACGCTCCCGTAACGTAGTTGTTCATGGTCTTTCCTCCCGGTATTAGATTTTCAATGGCATAATACCATGCCGGAAGTCTCAATTCAGCCTACGTATCGTGGAACGGGTCCGCCGTCGGCGCTTGAACGGCTCAGGAACCCTGTTTTTTGATGACGATCGACACGTTTCCGGTGTTTGTGATGATCCTGCACAGCCCTCCCGAGGTCGAGACCGGGACGTCTGTTTTGCCTGTTTTTGTTGTCACGGAGAATATTTTGTCGGTAAGAAGAGAGCCCCTGACGCTTCCGGTGGTGGTTTCGATTCTTACCGACTCTGCGTCGGAATCGTCAAAATAGACACTGCCCGTCGACGTGTTTACGGTCATGGAGCCCGTAATGACTGTTTTTGCCAAGGTTACTCTGCCTGTGGAGGTGGAAACTCTGAGGGCTCCGCCGGCAGCGCCGCTTAGCGATATGTTTCCGGTGGAGGTTTTGAGATCGATATCGTTTACCACGCCAACGTTTTTAACCGTTATGTTTCCGGTGCTTGCCGAGGACCTCAGCTTTTCCGCCTGAACTTCATCGAGAGATATACTTCCCGTTGACGATTCCACGGAGGCGGTCTCACGGGCGATTATGCTGCCAGATACGCTGCCGGTGGACAGCTTGATGCCGACGCTCCCGAAGGAAAGTCCTTTGGGAATAGTAACGCCTCCGGTAGAAGAATCGATCTTCAGGCTGCCGTACTCGCCTGCGGGCAGAAAGACGGTGACGGTCATCTTGGAATAATATAAACCGAAGATCTTGTCGTACCATCTGCGGTCGTCGCGGGCCCGTATAAGAAGAACGCCGTTCTCCACCTCCGCGTCGTGGCTGAAGTTTCTTCCTTCCCTGAAAACCACTTTTTTGCTTCCGTCTTCGGACACTTCGAAGATGATATCCTCCGTGGTGAGAGCGATATCGATATTTGAGAACGTCTTGCCGCTGAGGTCGCAGGTGTTAAGCTCGGTTTTTTCATACTGCCTGCCGTTCAACCCGACGATGAAAAGGACCGCGCCTGCAACCAAAAGGATAATACCCAGGATCAGCGGTATAAATGCGATAAAAATGAACTTTTTCATTCTTCTTCTCCTTTCCTTACGATGTGTTCCTTGGACCGGTGAATGGTTTTTCTGGTGAGTCTGACGGTTCCTTTCCCCAACCCTACACAGACGTACTGGAAGAGAAGGGCGCAGCCTGCGCAGGCAACAGACAGACCGAGGTACATGATATTGGCGTCTCCGTCAATTGCCGATGCTATGAAGGCTGCGAAGCTTACGACCATGACGATGACGATGGCAAGCTCCACAAGATACGAGACAAGATTGAGGACCCACATCAGCAGAAAAAGCGTCACTCCCAGAACGACCCCTGCGGCGATTATCGGGAACCAGACAGGGAAACCAACGATGAGCAGAACTATCTGCCACGTTTTAAGCTTCTTTTTCGGCCGGTTCCTGGCATTTTCCCTGACCAGCTTCACGAGGGGAGTCTCCGCGGCGACTTTTTTCACTATATCGTCAACGGACCCGATCTCCGCCACCACTTCCTCCTCCGTTTTGCCTTCGCGGACCTTGTCGTCGATCATCTCGCCGTAGAAGCTGATGAGATTGTCAAGATCCTCTTTTGGAAGGCCTCCTGCTTTTTTCCTGAGCTCAGACAAGAATTCTTCCTTACTCATGATCATTTTTCCTCCATGATAAACGAATATACGCCCGTCAGTTCCTTCCATTCCTCTTTAAAGTCCTCGATGCGTTTAAGCCCGGACGGGGTAATGTGATAATATTTCCTGAGTCTGCCGTCGAATTCGGTGGACCTTACAACGAGCATGTTTGCCTCTTCAAGGCGCTTAAGGATGGTATACAGCGTGGACTCGGACAGCTCCAACACGGGCTTCAGATCCTTGATGATCTTGTAGCCGTAGGAGTCTTCGTTTTTTATGGCGGCCAGAACGCAGACGTCCAGAAGTCCTCTTCTCATTTGAGCGTCCATAGGATACCCCCTTTCACGATATACATCGTATCACGAAGTATTCAACATGTCAACAGGCAAAATGAAAAAGAGGGACGTGAAAGTCCCTCTCCTTCAAAGGCCGGCGGGAAAGCCCTGCCGGTACCGGACGTTAAGTTCAGTTTTCGAAGATTGTTTTTCCCGCAGCAAAGTCATTGGCGAGATCCCTGAGGCGGATGTAAAGCGATTCGTCGAAGGGCGAGTCCAGTCCGGCGTAGCTGACGACTTCTTCAAAAGAGAGATTCCGGTCTTCGTCGGTAAACGTAAAGAATCTCTTGTAGGACTCGATGGCCGCGTCAAGTCCCTCTTCCACCGCCTTGTCGAAAAGGCAGACGGAGGGGATCAGCGATACCGCATAGGAAATGTAGTATCCGGGGCTGGAGAGAGTAACGCCCCGCCAGTAATCCTCAAAGCCCAGTCCGGCGATACCGTAATCGGTCAGGACCTGCTTGAAGAGGGAATCGAATTCCGATGCGTCGACCTTGCCGTCCGAAAGGATCGATATGATCGCGGGATCTGTTCCGTCATACGTTCCGGTGTAGCAGAGGTACTCGAACTCATCCACCGCCGCGGTGAGCAGTATGGTGGAGAAGGAGTCCAGAAGCATGTTCAAGGTGATCATGCGTGGTATTTCGCTGTTGGTGGACAGGTTGTCCGCAATGTACTTGTTCAGGAAATAGATGAAAAGGCTTTCGTTGCCCTGAGACTGTATCTCGGCAATATCGTAGGAAATGTCGCTGCCGTTGCGTATTTCGTTCATGTAGTGCCCGAATTCATGGACAAGAGCCGTGGGCGTCGAATAGTACCCCTCGCTGAAATACATGATCGTGAGCTCCAGCGGGTCGATGGTTCCGGTGAAGGCCGTGTCATAGATCCCGCGGAAATATTTGTTGGTCTTGAAAACGGTGTTCAGCTCGTCCGCGAAATTGAGATTCTTTTCGGCGCCTTCCAGCGAGCCCAGCCGCTCCAGGTAACTGTAGATCGCGTCGCAGGCAATTCCGGAATTGAAGAACGTAACGGAACCCTGAAGGTCGAACAGATTTACAAGCTTATTGGGATCGTCGATGTCCGGCTGACCTGCGGCATGGGCAAGGGTCAGCAGTATTTCGGAAAAGTACTTTTTGATGTACGTTCTGATCGTCGCGGCATCGTTGGGAGTATATGACCTGCCGTATACCAGATCGTACGCGGCTTCGAGGTAGTTGCTGTAACCCTGGGCCTTGCCGAAGGCATTGGCAAGGGCTATATATTTTTCGTACAGTTCCGGAACCTTGTCGGAGAAGGCGGGATCCATTATCTCATAGAACTCGTTTGTGATGTTGGTCATCTCCGCGTTTGCCTCAACCATTTTTTCGTCGGTGTAAACAGAGGCGTAGGACACCATTTTATCAATGTCGTCCTGGGTCCAGCCGTCCTCTTCGGAATAGAAATAGTTTCTGAAGCGGGTGTTGTAGACCAGCGCGTAAAGGGTGTAGTACTCTGCACTGACATTGCTGAACGCCAATGAGATATCCCCGAACTTCGACGCCAATGCTCTGTCTCCATAGTTGACGAAATAAAGCACTTCGCAGATCAGGTTCTGGCCCACCATGTAGTCGTACTGCTCCTGAAACTTGCTGAAATAATCGTTTTCAAAAGCCTTGTTCGCCTTGTAAAGCTCGGAGTCCTTGACGAATGCGGGGGCCTCTTCGCCGGGTGCGAGTATGTTTTTTTCGATCTCGCTTACCACTTCCAGAAAGATCCTGTCGATCTCCTCGCCTTTCTCTGAGGTGTAATCGATGACGAATTTGTCGTCATAGGTGTGCTCCCCTTCCCGCCTGGTCGTGGTGTGGGCTCCGCAGACCGAACAGGCGGACAGCAGAAAATAATTGCCCTCCGGGATGCTGAAATCGTGGGGGACCGTTGAAAGGGTGACCTGCTCGGTCTTAACGTTTCCGTCGTAGGAAGCGGTATATTCCGCGGATCCAGTGTGCTGGCAGGTGGGCTCGGTGATCACGCCTCCGGTGACTTCGGCGTCATAGGTCTCGATATGCTCGGCGTTGTTCCGGCATACGTACCTGGCTTTGGCGGTGGTGTGGTCGCCTGACCAGACAAAACTGTCGAAGACGTAGTCGTGATCCGTCGGAGGGATCCTGAGATCGACTGCCGGGTTTCCGTCCCGGTCAAAGCAGTCGCCGCATGCAGTGCACACGTAGTGACCCGCAACGCCTTCCTCGGTGCACGTCGCCTCCACCGTATCCACCCACACTTTATCCTCGTGGAAGCACGGAACGGCTGTTTCCGGCGCTTCGGTGTTCACCGGACCGGTGCCTGTACCGACGCACGCTCCAAGAAGCATCGCCAATGCAAATAAAAGAACCGCGGCGGCAATGACCGCATATTTTCTGTCTGATTTCTTTTTTCCCATTGTAACATTCCTTCTGTCTGATGGTCTTGTTTCGGCGCATGCTTCCGGAAACAGGCGGTGCCTTCCGGCAAAAAATGCGCAGATCTTATACAGGCTGATCATCCTGCTTGATAACTGATGGTATTATAAATGGTTACGTGTCGAAAGGAAAGCGAAATATCAACGGGACAGAGCATTTCTTCGTAGAAAGGGCGGCGGATAAGGGCTGTCCGCGGCGGCTTTGCGGCAAGAAATATACTTGAAGAGAGGCGCGGTGTCGTTTATAATAAAAAACGTGAAATGCGGACCCCGATCCCGCTTAATGGACGAAGGATCGGGAACGGCGCTGTTGAGGTGGTAAAGATGAAAAGTTTTCTCAGTGTTTTTCTTTGTCTGGTCATGGCCGCGGCGATGCTCCCTCTCGGACTGTTCCGGTCCTATGCGGAAGAGTCCTTTGGCATCGACAAGACATCCCTCAGGGCAGAAGAAAAACTGACCGTCAGCAATCCCGACGGCTACGTTTTGAAATACTATATCGACGAGACCGAGATCGGCTCCGGGGAGCTTATCCTTGACAGCTCATATAACGAAAAATGGATCACCGTGCGGGGATATTCCGGGGACCAGGTGGCGGCTGAGGACAAGGTCTACTTCAGTCCTCTCCCGGTCCTATACATCACCACCGACGACGGCAGGGGCATCGAGTCCAAGAAATACTACAAACCCGGCACGCTTTCCGTCCAGGGAAACGAGGAGAACTTCTCGGCGGGTTATGACGGAGTGATCCAGATCCGGGGCCGCGGCAGTTCCTCATGGGCCTGGCCCAAGAAATCCATGAAGATAAAGCTCGATAAGAAAGCGGACCTTTTCGGCATGGGAAATAGCAAGCACTGGGTTCTCATCTCCAATTACCTTGACGAAAGCGCTCTCAGAAACGCGACGGGCCAGCAGCTCGCGAAAGCCATTGGCATCGACTACATGGACTGCACCTGGACGGACGTTATCTTAAACGGGGAGTATATCGGAAACTATCTTCTTATTGAAAACGTCAGGATAGGGAAGACCCGTGTTGATATTTTTGACTGGGAAGACGAGGCTTCAAACGTTGCCTCCGCCATAAACAAAGCCGAAAAGGCAAAGGGAAACAAGATCGACAAAGACGGTCTCGAAAGCGCTCTTGCCACGGACCTTTCGTGGGTCACCACCGGCACGGTTACGTTTGACGGAACGGAATACAATATCAGAGATTACTACGACTACTGCGACGATATTTCCGGCGGTTATCTTTTCGAGCTGTCGGAGGAATACGACGAGGTCTCAAAGTTCAAGACCGATTACAACCTGAAGGTGATGGTCAAGTCGCCGGAATACCTGATAACCAATGCCGAAATGACCGACTACGTCAAGCAGCTTTTCCAGGATTTTGAGGATGCCTATCTTTCGGAGGACGGCTACGTGAATACCGCCAACGGAAGAAAGCACTACACCGAGCTGGCTGATCTGGACTCCATGGTCAAATACTGGCTCGTCAATGAAATAATGGGAAACAACGACGCATCCATCAAGAGCCGCTACGTGTACGTTGACCGCGGGGGCAAACTGATATTCGGCCCTGTGTGGGATTTTGACTGGGGCGCGGGAACCTTCAAGGTCACCGATTATGCCCTTGGATGGAAAATAAGCAAATTCAATCTTGACAACACAAATTACGCGGACAGAAAAGGCATTTTCATTTTCCAGCAGTTTCTGGATGACCCGCTCTTCATAGCCAGAGCCACGGAGCTTTACTGGCAGATCCGTCCCTTCGTTGACACTCTCATTCAGGACGGAGGCTACATAGACCGGAAGAAGGAATACCTTTACGATTCTCTGTTTGCGGATCATGCCGTCTGGGACCGCAGCGTATACTGGCCCGGAGAGAACAGGACCCGGGGCTTTGAAAAGGACACAGAGGTCTTCAAGCAGTATATGAACAAGCGCATTGCCTGGCTTGACAGTCAGTTTGCTTCGGACGTGAGTCTGATCAACAGCACCAGGACTCAGTACAGCGCATACCCTTATTATTATGACGACGCAATGCTCAGGGTGAGAGTGCTGAACGGTGTGAACGATTCGGTCTCCGCTCACGCAGCAGCGGATTCCGTGCTCAGATCGGGCATTTCCCCGCTGGTCGAAATATCGGTACACGACAACGTTACAAGATCCCTTAACATATACGTCAACGGGTTGTTCCACTGCTCCGCGTCTTTGGCAGAGGACGCTGTTTCCGTAACTGTTCCCGAGACGCTGCTTACCGCCGAAGAGGGCTCGAAAAACGTTATCTCCGTGATCGGCAAGGACGAGTCCGGGGAGACCACCTACAGAAACTTCACGACCGTCATTTGCGGCGACGAATATATGACTGTCCCCTGCACCTCGATAGACAGGGAGCATTCCTTCACACACTACACCGAGAACGGCGACGGCACCTGGGTATCCTACTGCGACTGCTGCGGTACGGCGGAGATCATCAATGACCCTTCGGCCGCCACGGGACACAACTACGGCGACTGGACAACGCTCTCCAGCTCCTGCACGGAAAGCGGAAGCGAGCAGAGAGTATGCTCCTTCTGCGGGGATGTGGACACCAGAGTTACTCCTCCGACGGGACATGAATACGTGGTGACCGTAGTCCGGCCGACCTGTACTGAACCCGGCCATACCGAGCATACCTGCCAACGCTGCCACGACAGCTTCACGGACAGCCATACGGAGCCTCTCGGACATCATTATTCCGTCGAAGCCAATAAAGCTCCCACGGACACGGAGGACGGCTATCTTGCCTATGCCTGCTCAAGATGCGGCGAGCTGCGGATAGACACGATATTGCCCGCAGGCAGTATCATCCCGGGAGACGCCGACGGAGACAAGGAGATCTCGGACTGGGATCAGATCCTGTTCGAAAGGTACCTGGTGGGGTGGAGCGTTGATATCGACCTTGACGCTCTCGATCTTGACAAGGACGGCTTCCTCTCCGACTGGGACGCCATCATGCTGGCAAGGTATCTGGCAGGGTGGAAGATCCAGATCGGATAAAGAAACCAAGTGCGCCGGCGTGGCGGAGATATCCGTCGGCGGCAAAAGGATACCTTGGCGGCATATGACCGCCAAGGTTGACCGTTAACATACAAAAAAAGATCCCGCGGAGGAAACGCAAGGTCTAACGGCGGCATACCGGATTGCCGTTGCCTGCGCACGCGGGATTTATTATGATTGGCGGTATTTCGGTAAATCAGCGTAAAAATGAACGTCGGACGGGCCCGGAGACAAGCAGTTATTCCGGGTCTTTTCCTTTCTTCAGCCAAATCGCTCCGAGTTCGTTTCGCTCCGACGTAGTCTCGTGAGGAATGTCGGCGGTTCTGTTTTTGAATCCCTCGATGGCGGTTTCCACGGGCTCGGGCTTATAGAACATGAAGCCCTGCACCATTTCGCAGTCTATACTGCATAAGAATTCATACTGCTCTTCATTCTCGATCCCTTCAGCCAGGGTGTGAATGCCCATCTGACGGCACATGTCAACGACCGCCTTTATTATAATGCGGTTTGCGCCGCCGTTGTCGTTCAGATGTCTGATCAGAGCCATGTCGATCTTGATGCGGTCTACCGGATACAGGCTGATAACGCTCAGAGACGAATAGCCCGACCCGAAATCGTCAATCCAGAGTTTGTATCCGTCATCGTGGATCCTTTGCAGCTGATTCTTGAAAAAGTCAGTGGCCTGAGCCATGTCCTGCTCCGTGATCTCTATGATGAGCTTCTCTCTTGAGAGACCGTATTTTTCCATGATCTTGTTTATCGCTTCGGGAACGTCGATGTAGTCAAAGTCCTGGGCGGAGAAATTGATCGTGACTGGGATCTGGGGGAGGCCGGCCTCTTTCCTGACGTGGAACTCCCGGCATATGGTCTCCGCCATGTAAAGATCAAGCTTGTGAAGCATATGATATTGGGAAAGAACAGGAATGAACTGCCCCGGAGAAATAAGACCTTTTACGGGGTCGACCCAACGCGCCAATGCCTCGA
This sequence comes from Clostridia bacterium, assembly GCA_017959965.1. Taxonomy (GTDB): domain Bacteria; phylum Bacillota; class Clostridia; order UBA1212; family UBA1212; genus UBA1212. The sequence goes on from JAGCZO010000184.1 coordinate 28,263, forward strand.
TGACGGATATTTTCCTGCTGTTTGCCCTGATCACAGGCTGATAGTATACCTTAATCCACTTGTTTTGGAGAGCTTCATCGAAATGCTGGACGATGTACTGACTGATGAGGAAGTCCTCGTCGTCTTCATATGAGTAAATGCGGAAGATCACGTTGAGATCGTTGTCGAACTTTTTAAGGGTGCTCAGGGCGCGCTGCAGTCCGTCGACAGCCTTCATTCCGGGCATCATTTTAACGATGGCGCACTGTATTCCGTTGGTCCGTCCGTAAGCGTTCTTTTTGACGATCTCATTGACCAGCCGGATCTTGTTGCCGATATCGGCGTCGAATTCGCTGATAACGATAAAGTGACCGCCTTCCCCGCGTCCCACAAGCGCATACGGAAAAACTCTCAGCAGTGTTTCCGCGGTCAGCTTCAGAAGCTCGTCGCCTCTGGAATAGCCGTATTCGGTGTTGTACGAGACCATTGATCTCAGATCAAAATACATTACTGCAGGCGTCACATAGGTCGCCCAGAGTTTGTTTAATCTGTCGTCGGCAAACTGTCTCACGTACTTAAGATTCAGGAGTCCCGTCAGCGAATCCCTGTAATACCTGTCCTTCTGAAGCTTCTCATAGGCGTCCATGCTCTTCTGGACCATGAGGATCTTCTCAGACATATCGTCTATTTCGTCAACGTAAGCAGCGGGTTCTGCGTGCTGGCTTTCCACCGTCACCCCCGCATCCTTCACCATTGCATCCACGCTGCGGGACAGCTTCGAGAGCCCCGTATCCAGCTTGGCAAAACGCTTCCGCACGTTGTAGGTTATGAAGAACACCACCGCAACGCCGACAATCACTGACATCAGCGTAAAAATAACCGTGGAAACGGTCTGGTTCCGCAAAGCGGCCTCGTACCACGCAGCATCAAAATCAATGCCGACGATGCCGCCCACGTTGCCCGACGAATCAAAAACAGGGCAATAAGCGCTGTAGTAATTTCCCCACCGGTCCGCGGCGGTCTTGGTGTCTACCGCGGCTGTTCCTTCCCCGGCCCGGATCAGCGCTTCCGTGACGACTATTTCTTCGCCGAAGGCAGCCGGCTCCACCGGATCCGGGTCAACGATAAAAACAAACCTTCCGTCGCTTTCCTGCCTTACCGCGTAGATAAACACGATGTCCTCGTGGTTTTGGAACGCAAGCAGCTTTTCCTCGATATCCTCGTATTCCGCATCTCCGACGTCGGCCTCCGTAAGCGCGGCCATAGCGTCTCCGTTCATGATCGCCGCCGCGGACCTTACGACGTCAAGCATATTTTTATTAATCAGGGAAACCATCTCGGCATTGGACTGATAGAGAATAAAGGCTCCGAGAAGTGCATTCGCGATAAGCATGAGAAGACCGAAAGCAAGCACATATCCTGTTGTAAAGCTGAGCTTCTTTTTTTCCATAACTGCTGCCTCCAATCTGCCGGCAGCGCATACCGCGTGCCGTTTCATTTCCGGCGTTGTTTCAGTCTTAGTTTAAGCGGTACAGAACCCTTTGCGGCCTGCACAGTGATCGGCGCGGAGGTGTTTCCGCATCTGCCGCCAATGTGCAAAGCTCCAAAAGATTTGCGGATCGGAAAGGTTCAATACTACGGTGACATTATAATGCATACGCGGCCGCATGTAAACAAAGAAACGGGGTAGAACAGGGCCCGGAACCGTTTTTTTTTTCGAAAAATAAATCCGGTGCTCTCTGCGCCGGGCAAACAAAAAGACCCCACCCCCGGAGGTCTTTTCATACGCAAAAGAGCAAACAAACGTAACGAAATCAAGGTAAGAGCGTACGAACGTAATGTGTTATCGGTTAGACAAACCGGAATTTGATTATCTCTTTTTATAAATCACCAGTTCGGGATTCTCGCCGTTTTCCTCATATGAGCATATGAGAAGAAAGTCCATATTCGCGGCGATTCCAAAGCATCTTCTACCGAATTCGCTTTCAAGCTGGCTGCCGAGATAGGTCTGCTTATCATCGAGGAATTTCACTTTTTCTCCGTTTGGAAGGGTATATTCCAGATTGATAAACTCGCCTGATAACACATTCAGATCCTCGACTTGGGGCAAACCTTCGATATGTAAAAGTGTATTGAGCTCTTGGATCAACTGCTTTTTGAATTCTTCGATTTTTTCTTTTTCTCCTATTTCGGCGTACCGTTTCCAAATGTCGAGCGTGTATTCACCGTCGGCATAACACCATTTGCAATATTCTTCATTGAAATTGCCGTCGGTTTCGCGGCTCATATTACAGTCCTCAAGAGGCATTCCGCAGCATTGGCAAACTAACTTTCTCGGGGAACCGAGAAGAGTATTGATCGACACGTCAAACAATTTGGAAAGGAGCTTGAGCGTATCTGTATTCGGTATCGTTTCGCCGGTTTCCCAGCGTGAAACAGCTTGTCTTGTGACAAATATCTTTGCCGCAAGCTCCTCCTGTGAAAGACCTTTTTGAGTTCGGAGTTCAAAAATAACGTTCTTCGTTTCCATATAATCACCACCTTGTTAGTTGTAATTATATTATATCATGTTCGATTGGCGTTGACAAGCAACCTGCTGTTGCCGTCTGCTCGTCAGATCCCGATTTGTCGATCTCTTTTCTCTTTTATTATACTCTAAAAGTGAGATTCTTTTAATAGTGAAGTTTGTGCCTGCGGCGCAAGTGAAGTTACGGCTTACGTCGTAGTGAAGTTTGCCGCTTTGCGGCAAGTGAAGTTAAGTGTTCCGCATATCGTGCCGAAGGCACTCTTCACGCGCGTCAGCGCGCTTCACAAAGCGTAGCCTTGCTTCACGTTCCGCGCAAGCGGAACACTTAGTTGAAAGAAACCTGATTTGGTAGACAA
>JAGCZO010000185.1 GCA_017959965.1 Clostridia bacterium
ATGGGAGTACTGACATTCGGAGCGGAGGTCATTCCTGATATTTTCGGATTTACCCGATAAATTGCGGCCCGGCGGCGGAACGTTGCCGGAGACGCCGTCCGGTGCTCGGACGGCAAGATTACTGAGCAGTAAACTGCGGCGGGAGTTTGGAGATATTTTTGATATGCCAAAAGTCACAAAAATCATAGTTACATACCCAGAGGGACAACGACCCACAATGGTCATTCCCCCGGAATATAAGCCTTACAGGTATGCCCTGGGCAGGCCGGGAGATCATACGTGTCTGATCGTGGGAATGAATCCGTCAGCCGCCCGTGAGGAATACTCAGACCGCACAGTCAACAAAGTCATAAAGACAGTGGTGGAACTTGGGTACGACGGCTGGATAATGACCAATCTGTACCCCGAACGTGCGACCGACGCCAAAAACATGGATGAATTCGATCAACGTCTGGCAGAGGAGAATGCGGAACAGATAATCGCGCTCTGTAACCGATACGATATAAAGGAGATCTGGGGCGCCTGGGGCGATCCGCCTCACGACAATCTTATTAAATCGAAAGAAATACTCTTAAAGCGTCTGAGTATGGAAAAGATCAGGATATTCCATTTCGGCGAGTTGACGAGATCGGGAAATCCCAGACATCCTTTGTATTTAAAAATTGACGGTGAAAAGAGGTATTTAAAGTATTAAAACAGCTTCCGGCTTTATACAATTATTGATGATCACGACAAGCCGGGGATTTGCGGAGGTGTTTGTTATGAAAAAAACGTTCATTTTTGCATTGGCGATCGTTTTCGCCGTATTAAGTCTTTGCGGCTGTATACCGCTGGAACCGGTTTTGACTGATGATATGGATGTCGACTATTTCTATGTTACAGCTTGCGGTGATGATTGGATCTATGGGCACGACACGAAGATCATCTGCGGGAGGAACCACGGCTACCAAATATGCAGCACAGTTAAGGTCGAGTATTACAAAGCAGATCTTGTAGAAGAAAAGGGTTCAGTGACCGTAAACGAAGCCGACTATTCACATACGATCTATTATGACAAGGTTATAAAAAAGGTGGTCTTTTCTCGTCTTGCAAACCCGAATGCCGGTGAACCTGTTTACGATAAGCCTGTCATCTACCTTTATCCCGAAACACCGACCGAAGTTTTCGTTAAGCTTGACTTTGACGGATACTTCACGGAAACGATTCCGCCCTACCGCGACGGCTGGCACGTGACCGCTTATCCCGACGGGCAACTCATAGCCGAAGACGGGGAAAAATATCCTTATCTGTTCTGGGAGGGCGTTCCGAATGTCGAATTGTCGATAACCGAGGGATTCTGCATCGCGGGCAGTCAGACCCGGGAATTTCTGGAAAAGATATTACCCGAGATCGGACTTTCGGAGAACGAATACACCGAATTCATCAACTATTGGCTGCCGCAGATGGAGAACAATGAGTACAATCTCATTCAGTTCTTCGGAGAACAATATGTTGCGGCGGCAAGACTTGAGATCACACCGACGCCGGATTCCGTGCTTCGCGTGTTTATGGCATACCGTTCTTCCGACGAATGCGTCTCCCTGGCGGAACAGACGTTTCCGTCTTTTGTCCGTGAAGGATTTACCGTCGTTGAATGGGGCGGCACCTGCCTCGATTGACGAAAGAAGAATATGATACGTCGTCTGTTTTAGCGGAACGGGAATTGCCCCGAAAAGCCGGGATCTGCGGAGGGAGAAACGAATTGATTATGAAAAGAAGTTTATTGTTACTGTTTTTGATTATCACCATGTTGACCTCAGCGCTCGCAGGTTGCGGAACGCAGAAACCAACTGAGACGGGAACGGACGTTGAACCGACAAGCGACGCGGCACCGACCGGATCTCAGCCCGTATCTCAAACCGGAAGCGGCGTGATCGTTGTGTATTTCTCGCACACCGGGCATACGAAACCGCTTGCGGAGTATATCAGAGACGAACTGAACGCCGATATTTACGAGATCGAGGCGAAAGTACCGTACACCGACGACGATATCAAATATTACACTGATTGCCGCGCAGATAGAGAGCAGAAGGATCCGTCCGCACGTCCGGAGATCGCGGGAGAACTGCCGGATCTGTCGAAATACGATACTGTGTTTCTCGGCTATCCGATCTGGCACGGTCAGGCCCCGAAGATCATTTACACGTTTCTTGAAAGTGCAGACGTGAGCGGCAAAACGGTGATCCCATTCTGCACCTCTGCGTCAAGCCCGGTCGGCTCAAGTGCGGAGAATATGCACTCACTCGCTCCCGACGCCGTCTGGAAGGACGGGACTCGCTTTGCGATCGGGACGACAAAAGAAGAGATAAAAGAATGGCTGAAACAATATGATCTGAAAGGAAAAGAAAACGTGAAAGACGATATTGAACCAATCCGTCAGACCTGCGTTCTGGTGATCGAGGCGAACGGAAAGATATTCTATGCGAATTTTGAGAATAATTCTTCCGCTGAAGCGCTGAAGGAAAAACTGAATTCCGGGGCGATCACCGTTGATATGCAAGATTACGGCAACTTTGAAAAGGTCGGCACTCTTCCGTGGGATCTGCCCCGCAACGACACGCAGATCACGACCGAACCGGGAGACGTCATTCTCTATCAGGGCAATAGGATCACGATCTACTACGACACAAACAGTTGGAACTTTACACGTCTTGCGCGGATCGGCAACGCGACAAAAGATGAACTTCTCGCCGCGCTCGGCAACGGCGACGTGAGCGTAAAGTTTTCCCTTGAATGGGGTGAATAAGAACGGAGGAATAAAGCAATAAACTGATTCCGACAAACCGGGATCTATTGAGGTTTCTTATGGCTATAGCGGAAGCGCTGTGCGTGAGTGGACCTGCCGGTCAAGCTATATGATACTCAAGGGGGTTGTGGGTTTTCAGCACAGCCCCCTTGAGCGTTTCTCTGCTCGCTTGAGTGCGGGCGAAGTATGATTTTAGCCGTTTTTTCGTTCCCTGAGTGTTTTGTCATAGACTTGACTCTTACATCGTTCCAATCGGCGGAATATAAAAGCGGAAGATAAGCGGAATAAAAGCGGGTGACAGACTTACCATATTCGAACCGATAGTATATAATATTCTTGTGACAGATTGGAGGATCTTTTGCCATGAGACTGGATAATACCTATGAAACAGAAACGGATACTGGGATGTAAAATAACAGTTTTTGAATTTCCGGTTTCTATACTTGGTGAATCATATTGACAAATACATGTACGGTGAAAAGAACCGGTCCCTTGAGTACAACGGCTCCCGGTATTTCGCGGTAAAACGGTCCCGGCTGAGAGGGACCCCGGAGGAACGCAAATGATATACGATATTTCACAGGAGGTCTTCAGCTGCCGGGTGTTCGGCGGCGACCCTGCCCCGGAAAAAAAGACGCTCCGCAGCATTGAAAGAGGAGACCTCTGCAACCTGACTGCTTTCAGCATGTGCGCTCACAACGGCACCCACGTGGACGCGCCTTTTCATTTCCTGAAGGACGGGAAAACCGTAGACGAAATAGATCTTGGATCCTTTGTGGGAAAGGCTTACGTTGCGGAACATCGGGGGACAGTCTCCGCCAATGACGCGGCCGTAATACTTGAAAAAGCTAAGAAACAGGACCCGGAGGCGTCAAAACGGATCCTTATCAAGGGAGAAGCCGTAGTTTCTAACGAAGCGGCAAAGGTGTTTGCCTCGGAAGGGATATTGCTCCTCGGCAACGAATTCCAGACCGTCGGACCCGAAAATGCGCCGATGGAGGTGCATCTCATTCTGCTGGGAGCCGGCGTCGTATTGCTTGAAGGGATCCGTCTGGCAAAAGTCCCGGAGGGCGTCTATTTTTTAAACGCGGCGCCGCTTGATCTTGCCGGTGCTGACGGTTCGCCCTGCAGGGCAGTGCTCGTGACTCCTGATACGTATTCCGGAGGAGGAAGCAATGAAGCTGGTTAAGATAGAGGAAAAGGATGCGGGCAGGCTCGCGCCGCTGGCGGCGGATTTCAGAGTTCGGCTGAAAAAGTTCAGGGGCATTGAATCTGTACCCGACAAAAAGGCGGGGAAAACGGAGATCATAGAATTTCTCCGCGCCGGTTTTCCGGTTTACGCGGCGGAAGAGAACGGTGACCTCATTGGCTATATCGTCTGCAGGATCGATGAGCCTTGCCTTTGGGTGGAGCACTTTTTCGTCAGTGAAGAGCACCGCGGTAAAGGCGTCGGGACGCTGCTTTTTGCAAAAGCGGAGGAGCTGGCGGCGAAAATGGGCGAGGATACGGTATATAACTTTGTCCATCCCAACAACGAGACCATGATCCGTTTCCTCCGTTCCAGGGGCTATACGGTGCTGAATATGATCGAGATCAGAAAGCCTTACAAAGGCGAAAAAACGTCAACGACCGTAAAAGTCGGCAACGAAGTGTTTGATTACTGAGACCGGACGCTGCTGCAGGGAGACCGATTGTAACGTTGAGGGAAAAATAATATAATCGGCGGGTGAGGACCGGCTCATAGCCAAAGGAATTCAAACAAAAAAACAAGTGAAAAACCGTAAAAAAGATACTTGAAACATGCGTGAGCTGAACATAGATTTTCTGGAAAAATATAAAAGCATCGACCTGTTCGTGAGAGACGCCTTCGGCACCGAGGACGGTATCACGGAGTACATCCGCAGAATGGAGCAGGAGCAATGGAGAGGCCCCAAGTATATCCGTTACTGGGACACGGACTACCGTTCGCTTAAACATATGCGCTGGGTCAGAAACAAGCTGGCCCACGAAGTCGGATACGACAGCGACATCTGCGAGGCAAGCGATTTCGAGTGGCTTAAAGCTTTTGGAAAGAGACTTTACGACGGTACGGATCCGTTGGCGCTGCTGCGGAAGCTTGAGATCAAAGTGAGGCAGAAACGCGCCGAGGCTCTGAAAAGGAATAAAGCCGCGGGCAGAAAGGAACCGGCCGCCAAAACTTCCGAAAAAAAGGAGACCGTGCGTAAAGCACCGAATACCGGTTCGGGCTCTGCCGTAGCATCACGTTCGGGGACGCTGCAGACAAAAACCGCCAATGATAAAAAGGCGCGGGAGCCTCAGCGCGAGGAACTCACCTCCTGGCAGAAATTCAAAAAGTTTTTTGCCGACCTGTAGTCTTACAGAGCTTTTGTCATCGCGCTCGGGAAAAGAGCGCGATTTTAACAAGATAAAAAAACGGCAGCGCCGCACAAATAAAGGAGAAAACATGAAATACAATAAAACCGTAATACTGAGGGACGGCAGAGCCTGCCTCTTAAGGAATGCGGACGAAAATGACACCGCAAAGGTCCTTGAGATATTCGACCTGACCCACGCGCAGACTGACTTTCTTCTCACCTATCCCGACGAGAAGACCTTCACGTTTGAAGAAGAGGAGGAATTCCTCAGGCGATCCGCGGAGAGCGACAGGGACGTCGAGATAATAGCTGTTGTCGACGGCGGCGTGGTCGGATCCGCAGGGTTTTATCCCATTGGCAAGAGGGAAAAGATCAAGCACCGGGCAGAGCTGGGGATCAGTGTGGATATGAATTACTGGGGCCTTGGAATAGGCCGCAGCCTCCTTGACGCTTGCATAGAATGCGCGGAACAGGCCGGCTTCGAGCAGCTTGAGCTTCAGGTCATCGGCGAAAACGAACGGGCTGTAAGGCTGTACGAGCGCGCGGGCTTCAAAGAGTTCGGACGGAATCCCAAAGGGTTCAAAACCAGGGACGGGAAATATCAGGACCTGGTGGATATGAGGCTTGAAATAGGAAAAAATGACGGCCGGGAATGACTGCGCAGATCATAAAAGGAGGTCAAACATGGAATATATCAAAGTCACAAAGGAAAACCTTGAGAAAGAGCACATCTGCTGCGCCATTTCCAACGACAACGACGTGCAGGTCGCGTCGAAAAAAGCCTGGCTTAAGGACAGATTTGACGACGGGCTTGTTTTTCTGAAGAGTACGGAACGGGGCAAATGCTTCATCGAATACATCCCCGCGGAGAACGCGTGGAATCCCATCGACGCCCCGGGCTACATATACATCGACTGCCTCTGGGTTTCCGGCTCCTTCAAGGGCCACGGATACTCAAACGACCTGCTTGCCGAGTGTGTCCGGGACAGTAAAGCAAAGGGCAAAAAGGGTCTCTGCATCCTTTCCTCCGCCAAGAAAAAGCCTTTCCTGGCCGATCCTAAGTACCTTAAGTACAAGGGCTTTGAAGTTGCCGACGAGGCCTCCAACGGGATCCAGCTCTGGTATCTTCCCTTTGAGAAGAGTGCCCCGAAGCCTGCCTTCAAGGCCTTGGCGAAGGCTCCCGCGATAAGCGAGCCCGGATACGTCCTTTACTATACGGACCAGTGCCCCTTCAACGCCAAATACGTTCCCATTGTGGAGCAGACCGCGAAGGACAACGGGATCCCTTTCAAGGCGATACGCCTTAAAACAAAAGAAGAGGCCCGGAACGTGCCGACGCCGGTCACTACCTACGCTCTTTTCCGGAACGGAGAGTATCTGACGAACGAGCAGATGAACGATTCAAAGTTCTTGAAAATTGCCGGGAAATGATCCGTAAAATGAGGGCCGGAGGTATTCTGACGTTTGACTGAAGGGCGCTTCGGTTATATAATTCGGAACGGGGCCAAAGGGCCTTTAATTGAGGATCGGAGGATATGCTGCCGATGAAAATGACATTCCGCTGGTACGGTGAAAACGACAAGGTGACCCTTGAGCAGATCAGGCAGATCCCGGGCATGACCGGAGTCGTTTCGGCCGTTTACGACGTTGCTCCGGGCAAGCTCTGGAGCGTTGAAAGCATTAACAGGATCAAAGCCGACGCCAATGCGGCAGGCCTTGATTTCACGGTGGTGGAGAGCGTGCCGGTCCCCGAGGAGATCAAGCTGGGCGGACCACAGGCGGAGGAGCTCATTGGCGTGTACTGCGAGAACGTGAGAAGACTCGGCGCGGCGGGGGTTGACTGCGTCTGCTACAATTTTATGCCGGTGTTCGACTGGTTCAGGACGAACCTGAAAAACGAGCTTCCGGAGGGCGCCAACGGTCTTTCCTACGATGAAAAAGAGCTCGCAAAGCTCGACCCGTTAAACGGTGAGTTCAGCCTTCCGGGCTGGGACGAGAGCTATACTAAAAAAGAACTTAAGGTCCTTATGGACAGGTACGCAAAGCTGGGAGAGGAAGGCCTCTGGGCCAACGTCGAGCGTTTTCTCAAGGCGGTGATCCCGGTCGCTCATGAGGCGGGCGTCAATATGGCGATCCACCCGGACGATCCACCCTGGGGCATTTTCGGGCTTCCGAGGATCATAACCAACGAACAGAACCTGGAGCGCTTTCTGAAGCTTGTGGATATGCCGGAGAACGGGCTCACGTTCTGCACCGGTTCCCTTGGCGCGTCCGAGGACAATGACTTGCCGAAAATGGCGAAAAAATTCGCCAAAAGGATCCATCTTGCCCACCTGCGGAATATAAAGATCACGGGCTACAGAGAGTTCTGCGAGGTGGCCCATCCAACGGATGAAGGGTCCCTTGACATGTACGGGATCGTGAGAGGACTTGTGGAGGGCGGCTTTGACGGCTACGTGAGACCTGACCACGGACGGATGATATGGGGCGAGACCGGCAAGGGCGGCTACGGGCTCTACGACAGGGCCCTGGGAGCGACTTACCTTTGCGGACTTTTTGAAGGAGTTGAGAAAACTCTGGGAAAATAAAAGAAAAACAGCGGATGAACACTTTGTGCTCACAGTATCAAATACGAACGGAGTCTGAAAAATGAAAAAAACAGCTGTTATAACGGGCGCGGGAGGCGTCCTTTGCTCGTGCTTTGCGAAGGAGCTTGCCGGGGACGGGTTCAAAGTCGCGCTGCTTGACATCAATTACGACGCGGCAAAGGCCGTTGCAGACGGTATCAGCGCCGAAGGCGGCACCGCGAAGGCGTACAAGGCAAACGTGCTGGAACGGGAGATGCTGGAGGAGGTCAGAAAAGAGATACTCAGTGATCTCGGCCCCTGCAGCGTGCTGATCAACGGCGCCGGCGGAAACAATCCGCGCTGCACCACGAAAAATGAGATCTACGAAGAGGGCGACGAGGATGCGGAGGACTTCAAAACGTTCTTTAACCTTGACAAAAAGGATTTCAATTTCGTTTTCGACCTGAACATCGTTGGCGTCATGATCCCCACCCAGGTGTTCGCGAAGGACATGGTGAAGACCGGCGGCTCGATCCTCAACATATCTTCCATGAACGCCTACAGGCCTCTTACCAAGATCCCCGCTTACAGCAGCGCCAAAGCAGGCGTCTCCAACCTCACCCAGTGGCTGGCGGTGCACTTCGCGGGAACGGGCATCAGGGTCAACGCCATTGCCCCCGGTTTCTTCGTCACGAACCAGAACAGATCGCTTCTTTTCACGGACGACGGAACGCCTACTGCCCGTACGAACAAAATACTGAATGCGACGCCAATGAAACGCTTCGGAGAGCCGGAGGAGCTCATTGGCGCCGTGAAATTCCTTCTTGACGACGAAAAGGCAGGCTTCGTTACCGGCGTGGTGCTTCCGGTGGACGGAGGCTTCTCGGCATATTCCGGCGTGTAAGAGCTGAAGGCTTCGGGCTTGGAGCAATATGATCCCACTTAAGTATCCGGTGCTGCTTGTCCACGGAATGACATACCGGGACGATAAAAGAATATGTTATTTCGGCAGAATACCGAAGCGACTGGAGGCTGAAGGCATCAGAGTTTTTTTCGGAGGCACGGACTCCAACGGCAGCGTTGACGACAACGCGGTCTTCCTGGCGGACAGAATAAGCCGGATCGCCGAAGAGAACAATATTGAAAAATTCAACGTGATCGCCTTCTCGAAGGGCGGTCTTGACGCCAGAAAAGCGATCTCAGGGCACGGCGCGGCTAAGTACGTTGCTTCGCTCACTGCGATGGCCGTACCCCACAAAGGGTCTGAGACCGTGGACTTTTTTATGAAGATGCCGAAGTGGATGATGAAGGCGGGGTGCGCGGTGGCGGACCTTTGGTTCCGTATCATCGGCGACAAGCATCCAAAAACCTACGAAGCGATCCGGGCCTTCACCACGGAGCAGGCGAATAAGTTCAACGACGAGAACCCCGACGATCCGGGGGTCTATTACCAAAGCTACGCGTTTTCCTTCAAAACGCCCTTCAGCGATATGATGCTTTTCCTGCCGCATCTGGTGGTGAAGCATTTTGACGGCGAAAACGACGGACTTGTGGCGCCCCGTTCCGCGGAGTGGGGCCGCTTCAGAGGGATAGTAACCGGCAACTCAAACCGGGGCGTCTCCCATTGCGACGCGGTGGACCTGCGCAGAAGACACTTCACAAAAAAAGAGGGCCCGGGGGTCTCCGATATCACGGATCTTTACGTTGACGTGGTGCGGGAGCTTGCGGAAGCGGGCTATTGAAAGGAACGGGAAATGGATAATTACAGACTGTGCGCTTTCGCCGACGAGGCGTCTCCGATGATAGAAGGCCAGATAAAGGCCCTTAAGCGCAACGGAATAAGACTTCTTGAGATCCGCGGCGTTGACGGTGTGAGTATCGCGGCTATCGACGGCGCGAAGGCCTCGGAGGTGCGGAAAAAACTCGACGATCAGGGCATATCTGTCTGGTCGGTAGGTTCTCCCTTCGGCAAAATAGGCATCAGGGATAATTTCAAGCCTCACTTTGATGCGTTCAGGAGAGGCCTTGAGAACGCTTTGATCCTGGGCGCGGAAAGAATGAGGATGTTCAGCTTCTACGTTGAGGGCGACATTGGCGGCGCCGTATTTGACGAGGTCTGCGGAAGACTCGAAAGGTTTTCGGAGGAGGCTGCGAAGGCCGTGATCCTTCTGTGCCACGAGAATGAGAAGGGCATATTCGGCGAAAAAGCCAATGACTGTCTCCGGATACACAAGGCTCTTCCGGAGATCAAAGCGGTCTTCGATCCCGCCAATTTCGTTCAGGCCGGTGAGGACACGCTGAAGGCAATGGGGCTTCTGGCGCCCTTCATCGACTACATGCACATAAAGGACGCTCTTAAGGGCTCCGGAGAGATAGTGCCTGCGGGACGGGGCGACGGAAATATACCGGAACTTCTGAAGGTCTTCAAGGCAGGAGTTCTTACCGTCGAACCTCACCTGAGAGTGTTTGCGGGTCTTGAAAAACTGGAAAAAGAGGGCGAAAAAAGCAGTATCGGCAATACCTACGCGACTGCGGACGAGGCTTTTGACGCCGCCGTTTCGGCCATCAAGGCCGTTGTCGGGATATAAACTTTAAATGGATCATCGATCGGTCACGGGGATCGGTCTTGATCAGTTGAAGGCGCTGAGAAGTGCGCCGGAAAGGTCAAAAAGAAATGAGAACAGGCGCACAGCTTTACACAGTCAGAGACTATTGCAAAGATCTTGATGGCTTCAGCGAAACGCTGAAGAAGGTGGCGGACATTGGCTATGAATTTGTTCAGGTCAGCGGGACATGTCCTTTTGAAGCGGAATGGCTGAAGGGGGAACTTGCCAAAAACGGGCTTAAATGCGTACTTACGCACACCGATCCGGATGCGGTCAGAAACGACACGGCTGCGGTCATAGAGAACCACAAGATATTCGGATCGGGACTCATTGGCATCGGCGCCATGCCCGGCGGCTTCCGGGACCCGGATTACGACGCGTTCGCGGCTGCCTTTAAACCGGCGGCAAAGCTGATCGCTTCGAAGGGCCTTTACTTTATGTACCACAACCACCAGTTTGAGTTCGCGAAGGACGAAAATGGCGTGACGGGAATAGAAAAGCTGGCGGAAGCCTTTTTGCCGGAGGAGATGGGCTTTACCGTCGATACCTACTGGGTGCAGTTCGGAGGAGGCGACCCGGCGCAATGGATCAGAAATCTCAAGGGAAGGGTACCGGCCATACATTTGAAAGACATGGCGATCGTTGAAAACAAGCAGAGGATGGCCGTTGTCGGCGAGGGCAATATCAACTTCTCGAGAGTTCTTTACGAGGCTGAGAACGCCGGAACGGAATACCTTCTTGTGGAGCAGGATGACTGCAGCGGAGAGGATCCGTTTGAATGTTTAAAGAGGAGCTTCAGGAGGCTCTGCTCCTGGGGACTTGAATGAAAAAAGCAATTTCATTTAACGGAGGAATGAACTATGGATCATGTGAGAATGGGAATACTCGGCGTCGGCAACATGGGAAGCGGACACCTCATAAATATTGAAAACGGGAAATGCCCGGAGATAAAAGTGACCGCGGTCTGCGACCTCAAGCAGGACAGGCTCGACTGGGCTCAGAGCGCGACAAAGGAAAATATTGCCTGCTTTAAGAACGCGGAGGAAATGCTGGATTCGGGCCTTATAGACGCCTGCATCATTGCCGTTCCGCATTATTCACACCCCAAATACGTCATGGAGTGCCTGAAGAGGGACATACACGTGATGTGCGAAAAGCCCGCGGGCGTTTATACAAAAGCAGTGGAGGAAATGAACGAAGCCGCCAAGCACAGCAAGGCGAAATTCGGCATGATGTTCAATCAGAGGACCGACTGCGTTTACCGTAAAATGCGTGAGATCGTGAAGAGCGGAAAGCTGGGGCAGATCAAAAGGACCAACTGGATCATCACCAACTGGTACCGTCCCCAGGCATATTACGATTCCGGCGCATGGAGAGCCACCTGGAGCGGCGAGGGCGGCGGAGTGCTCCTCAATCAGTGTCCCCACAACCTTGACCTTTGGCAATGGATCTGCGGCATGCCCAAGACGGTCACCGCCCACCTTTATTTTGGCAAGTGGCACGATATCGAGGTGGAGGACGACGTCACGGCTTTCGTTGAATACGAAAACGGGGCAACGGGCTGCTTCATCACCACCACAGGCGACGCCCCGGGCACCAACCGCTTTGAGATCACTCTTGAGGGCGGCAAGCTTCTCGCTGAGAACGGCAAGCTTTACATGACAGAACTTGAGATGTTTGAGCCTGAATTCAGCAGGATAAACACTTCGCCCTTCGGCCAGCCAAAGAGTACTACCATAGAGGTGGAGACAGACGGACTTTCGCCTCAGCACGTGGGTGTTCTGAACGCCTTCGCGGCGGCTATACTCAGGGACGAGCCTCTTGTGGCGGGGGGCGAGGAGGGCATCAACGGCCTGACTCTGTCCAACGCTATGCATCTTTCCGCCTGGCTGGGCAAGACTATAGAGCTTCCCATCGACAAGGACCTTTATTACAGTGAGCTTATGAAGAGGGTGGCCACGTCAAGGCGCAAGGAGGACGTTGACGCCGTGGTGGCGGACCTTTCGAAAACTTACAACACCGGGAAATAACATGGAAAACATTCGCGTAGGAATCATCGGAGTAGGCAACATCGGTTATGCCCACCTGAGCTGCATTGCAAAAGGCGGCATCAGGGGCATGACTCTCGGTGCGCTCTGCGATATCGCCCCCGCCAAGCGGGAAAGGCTTGCGTCGGAATTTCCCGGGATCAGGATATTTGAGGACGGGGATGAGCTGATATCCAGCGGTCTCGTTGATGCGGTGATCGTGGCAACGCCCCATTATTTCCACCCTCATTTTGTGAAATATGCTCTGGAAAGAGGCGTCCACGTCCTTTCCGAAAAGCCTGCGGGTGTTAGCGTTTCCGAGGTCATTAAAGCCAACGGCGCGGCGGCAGAGAGCAAGGCGCTTTACGGTATAATGTTCAACCAGCGCACGGATCCTCTTTTCCGCAAGGCAAAAGAGATCATTGACGGCGGAGGCATCGGAGAGCCAAAGAGGCTCGTCTGGATCGTCACCAACTGGTACAGGACCCAGAGCTACTACGACTCGGGAAGCTGGCGGGCCACCTGGAACGGTGAGGGAGGAGGCGTTCTCATAAACCAGGCTCCCCACAATATCGACATCTGGCAGTGGCTTTTCGGCATGCCCGCCAAAGTGACCGCGTTCTGCCACGAAGGGCTTTACCACGATATTGGCGTTGAAGACGACGCGACGATATACGCGGAATACGAAAACGGCGCATCTGCGGTGTTTATTACCACAACGGGCGAGGCTCCGGGAACCAACAGGCTGGAGATCTCGGGGGACAAGGGAAAGCTGGTGCTTGAGAAAAACGAGCTCAGGTATACGAAGCTCGGGATCCCTGAGCGTGAGTTCTGCTTTACGGAAAAGACCTCCTCGGGGATACCGCCAACGGAAGAATTTGTCTGTAAATTCGATCAAACGAGAGACGGACACGAGCTGATCCTCGAGAATTTCGCATCGGCCGTGCTTGAAAACGCGTCAATGATCGCACCCGGCACCGATGGCATCAACGAGCTGTCGATAACCAACGCGGCCTTCCTTTCCTCCTGGACAGGAAAAACCGTGGAGCTGCCTCTTTCGGCTGAAGATATTGCCGGATTTGACAGACTTCTTGAGGAGAAAAGAACTGAAGAAAAAGCCCGGGGCCCTGAAAACAGAAAGGGCGGAAAAGCCACCGGCAAGAGTGAATACATCAAGCGCTGGAGCGTGAAGTGGTAATATGAATAACTAAAAAACGGGGCCGGAAGCGGCCCCAATCTTTTAGTTAATTATGTCTGTCCTCATACAGTGAAATCAAAACGGTTTTCTCCAGGGGTCAGGGTTTTTAAAACGTCTTTATGCTTGAAAACTGCTGTTTTTCCCTGCGGGAGCGTAACTGACGCGTGGACAAGGCTGCCGTCGGCGGCGTCCCTCTTGTATGAGGCGGAAACGACTCCGCATGGAAGCTTCCTTGAGCCGGACATCCTGTTTGACCTGGCGGGTATGAAAGGCTCGATGATCAGCTCCCTGTACCCGGCGGAACCCTCAGACTGCGTAATACCCAAAAATCTTTCAAAGAAATACGTCACCACAGAGCCGAACATGGGATGGCTGTGGGATCTGTCCCTTGTGGAGTTGAGCCAGTACTCGCTTAGAGTAGTGAAGCCCGCCTTCATCCAGCCCGCGAAGGTCCTGTCACCCAGCAGCAGGTCCGCGGCAACGTCTCCCTCGCCGATGTCAAACAATACTTTAGTCACAACGTCGGTGCCGCAGATGCCTGTGTCGTATTGCCCCATGTTTCTGTAATACGAAACGAGAAAATCCTTCGTCCGTCCGGAGCCGAGACCTATGTCCAGGGCAAACGCATTGGCGCCTTGAATATTTCCCAGGAAATTGTGATCCCAGGTGTTGAAATAGGCCGCGTTAGTTGCCTTGAGCCTGGTGCGGATCCTTTCCTCAAGTCCGGGAACGTCCTCGCCGCGGCCGATGAGGCCGGCAATCTCGACGGCTCTTCTCATTGATTTTATGTAGTAATAGTTGTTGACAAAGCCCGCAGGCAGCGCTGTAGGGGTGAGAGTGCACCAGTCGCCCAGGCACCATTCGCCTTCCTTGTCGCTTACGACTATATCGTTGTAGGAGTGATCCTCGAGATAGTCAAAATACCGGAGCATCTGGGGGTAGAGCCGTTTCGCGGGCTCAATATCTCCGTACTCCTTGTAATACCTGTATGGGACCTCGACGATGGCGCAGCCCCAGGCTCCCGGACCGCCTCCGCTTCTTATATAGGGCGCGGTATATTGCACGTGGCCCGTGAGTACGTCCTGGCAGTCGGAAATGTCGTCGATCCACTTAGAATAGAACTCTTTGGCGTCAAGGACCGTCATTGCGGCCTGACAGGTGAGCTGCCCGTCCCCCGTATAGCCTCTTCTTTCGATATGGGGGCAATCCGAAGGGATGCCCGCATGCATGTTGCTCAGCTGGGTGTTTATATATGCCTTGTAGAGCCAGTTCAGCGCCTCGCAGTCAGAGTCGAAGGTCGACGAGACTTCCACCGCCGAATGAACAAAGCCAACGCTCACAAGCTCCCCTCCGCCTTCGACTTCGGCGTACCTGAAGGCAAACCAGGTGAACAGGGGTGAGACCGTCCTTCCTTTTCCGTCTGACTTGACTGTAAACGTCTGACGGTGGGTGTGAGCCGGATCGATCGTATTGTCCCCGGTCTTTTCCTCGGAAAACGTCAGCCTGACCGTCCCGCCGGCCGGCGCGGTTATCTTAACAAAGGGTATCGCCGAAATGTTTTTCCGCACGTCGTACACCCTGCAGGGCACCTGATCTTTGGTGTAACTGTTTATCACATCCGGAACGATAGTCTCGGCTATCCTGTCCCCGGGGCAGTTTGAGTAAACATATTCTGTTTCAAGAGGTTTGGCCTTTGCCGCCGCAACGGTCCTGCCGTCGAACCGGAGCTCCTTCAGAACCCCGTCGTCAAACCCGCTGTAGTCGTGGCCTTCAAGACAAGTAAAGCTGTATTCGCTTACGAAGCTTCCGGCAAAGCCGTCACCGGTACCCGATGAAAAACGGGTGACCTTGCCTTTGCTCTCGACCTCGACAACGTATATAACTTTGGCGGTCCCGAAGGGCCCTCCCTGAAAGGTGTACCAGCCGCCTCCGAAATGGATCGCCAGCAGATTTTTTCCCTTCGCGACCTTATCGGTAATATCAAAAACCGGGACAATGAGCCGGTGTCCGAACAGCTTCTCGCCAACGGGATAATCCTTCCTGGGCTCAAAATCCGTGTTGAGAGGCAGGAACGCGCTGTCGTTGACCTCAATGCCGTTAACGTATGCGTGGAAAAAGCCAAGGCCCACAGCCTTGAGGGTCACCTTGTCAAAATCATCGCCAATATCAAATACCGATCTCAATACGGGAAAACCGATCTGCTCCGCCGGCTCCAGCCAGAGCGCGTCTCCGAACATTTCCTTTTGTGTCATTTGCCAAGACTCCTTTTACCGCGTGCCCCGCGGGCTTTTTTCCTATGCGCAGATGCTGCCCGTCTGCAGCTTTTTCATGCGCCAATTATACCCGCCGCAAGCCGTTTTTTCAAGCCGGTCACTGTTCTTGCGCCGATTATGACATGATTTTTTTATGAGTATACCGATGCTCATCGGCCTCTGTCAGAACTCGACGAAACTTGTCGAAAACAGTCGTATCTTGTCGAATTTGGACGATTTTTGTCGAATTTGGTCGATTTTTGTCGAAACAGGTCGGTATTTGGCGGGATTTGTCGAAAGCTGTCGATTCTTGTCGAAACTCGTCGAAAAAGGTCGAAATTTGTCGTACGGTGCAGACTTCTCAACGGGAAAAATACGTGATATCATCGAATTGCGGAATCAGAAACGGGAAAGGAGGACGATGAATGACGAATCAGTTTTACGTCGATTACGTCGAAAAGACGTTGAAACGGCGGCTTGCCCAGGGCAGCACTTATTCCGACCGGGAGTTCCGGGATTTGACAGAGGAATGTGTCGGGGAACTTGCGGGAAAGATAAGTATTGGCGAGGATGAAAAACGGGAGATCGCGGAAACGGTCTTCGCTTCTCACCGGAAGCTGGGGATACTGCAGCCTCTGCTTGACGATCCGGAAGTGAATGAAATAATGATCAACGGAACCGAGAACATTTTCATTGAGCGGAAAGGCAGGATCGAAAAGTATGATAAACGTTTTTCGGACGCGGCGTTGTTGCTGAACGTTATTCAGTCGATGGTCTCGTGGGTGGACAGAACGGTGAACGAGAGTTCGCCTGTGGTCGACGCCAGGCTTTCGGACGGTTCGAGGGTGAACGTCGTTCTAAAGCCGGTGGCTATCAACGGGCCTATCGTTACGATACGTAAGTTTCCGGATAAAGCATTCGTGATGAGCGATCTTGTTGCGATGGGGTGTCTGTCGGAGGACGAGGCGGGATTTCTTGAGAAATGCGTAAGGTCGAGGGTGAACATATTCGTATCCGGAGGGACTTCCAGCGGGAAGACTACGTTCCTTAACGTATTGTGCAGGTTTATTCCCGAAGCTGAAAGGATCGTAACTGTCGAGGATTCTGCGGAGCTCAGGCTCACGCCGCCTAACCTTGTGAGGCTGGAGACGAGAGAACCGGGGCCCGGAGGCGTCGGCGCCGTGAGCATGAGGACACTCATTAAGACTGCGCTTCGTATGAGACCCGACAGAATAATCGTCGGAGAGGTCCGTGACTCCGCCGCTGTTGATATGCTGCAGGCCATGTGTACAGGACATGACGGCAGTATGTCAACGGCGCACAGTAACAGCGCCAGGGATATCATTACCAGAATAGAGACTATGGCGCTCTGGGAAGGAAACATTAATATTGACGCCGTAAGGCAGCAGATAGCGTCGGGCCTTGATCTTGTAGTCCACATGCAGCGCGGGTCTGGTATGAGAAGATTTGTTTCCGAGATATGTTATGTCGCGGGAATTGAGGAAGGGAAAGTGCTGCTGAAGACATTGTTTAAGAACGGGGTCAGGACGGGAACTGTCGATGACGGGACGAGGATCTATGAAAAAACAGTACGGGATCAGATCGCTTAGCAGAATTTTTACGCAACAAAAGGAGAAAAAATACAGCGAACTTTACGCCGTAAAGCCGGTCTACATTGCAGTTTTCTGCGCCGTGCTTTTCACGGCAATATCCGGAGGCGCATATATCCTTTCCGCCAACGTTTTTGTATCCATTATCTCAGGCGCAGTATCCGTCCCGCTTTTCTTGGGCAGATTCAAAGAGTCTCTGCGCATGAAAAAGAAAAAGCGGATCGAAAAACAGTTCCTGGAAGCGATGCAGCTGGTGCTGGCGGCAGTGTCTGCGGGAAACTCTGTGGAACAGGCTTTGCGCTCTGTCTGCGAGGAATACAGAAACGGTGGCACCGCAAAAATCGGTGACATTGCGCCGGAACTTGAGGCAGTATGCGGAAAGACGGGAATGATGTACCACTTCTACGATGAGCTGATGGTGTTCGCTGTTAAAACGGATAGCGGCGACATAATGAGCTGTGTAAAAGCGATGTCGATAGTCGGGTCCAGGGGAGGAAACATGGCTTACGTTATCAGAAACGCACTGGCGAATCTGCGGATAAAATTTGAAACGGAAGCGGAAATAAGCGGGGCTCTGGCTTTGCCGAAATATAACCTCAGGATAATAACGGTCATGCCTTTTGCGCTGGTGCTGCTCATCAGGGGTATGTCCGCGGGATACATGGAGGGACTGTACGGCACAAAATACGGAATGATCGTCTCTGCCGGGGCGATAGCCGTTATAGCGGCAGCCTGGGTCTTCGGCAGTAAGCTTTGCGATATTGAGCTGTGAAGCATTGACTGCGGGGAGGTGATGACGCTGGCATTCAAAATGGCTTTTCTTTCTAATTATAACGACGGAATGAACGCTAAACTGAGGTTTGTTCACGGAGAAGGCTGGGAAAAGAAGAAAAAGGAAAGACAGACTCTTTTCAGGCTGATACCCCTTTTCTGCGCCGGATCGTTTACGGTCGGGCTTCTGTTCGGACTGACCTTAACGGAGGCGGCTGTACTCGGCGTATGCATTCCGGCGATCCTGATAGTGATGTCTGAACACGGAATAAGTGAAAAGGCTAAGAAAAAGACCAGAAAGCTGAGGCTGGGACTTGCGGATCTTCTTGAAAGACTTGCGGTGCTTGTGGATGCGGGAGTACCGCTCTGGAGCGCGATCGCGACGGTGAGCGGTTATATGGAGAAGAATGACGGAGCGCTTGGTGAGGAACTTAACAGGACCGTAAGCGAATACGTCAATCCCAACGGTTATTTTTACCGCCCCGAAGAGGCTTTGGAGAATATGGCTAAACGCTGCGGTGAATCGCAGGTCAGCACTTTTGTATCTCTTATTCTTCAGAATTCCAGAAAAGGCGCGGATGAGCTGGCTCCCCTGCTCAGAATGCACGCCGCGGCCCAAAGAGAAGAACGTAAATCGCTGTCAAAACAAATGGCGGATGAAGCTTCCACTTTGATGGTGATCCCTTCCGTAATGGTTCTGATCTCGGTAATGGCGCTTACGGCGGCTCCGGCGTTGATAAGGCTTTTTTACGGTTGAAAGGCCGCACAGAAATAGTCAAGCCGCTTAGCAGAAACAAAGAAACGGAAATCCACGCGGTATTCAAACAGCTTCCGGATGGAGGAAAAGATGAATAATATATCACGGAAAATCGGCAATGGTCTAAACAAAATATCTGTTACGTTATGGAACAGATTTATGAAGTTTAAGGACGATATCAGCGGGTTAGGCACTGTGGAGGTCGTGCTGCTCGTCGCTGTTCTGGTTGCATTGGCACTGCTTTTCAAGACTTTTATCACGAGATACGCTAACAACATGATTGACAATATCGAGTCGAAAACGGAGGAGGCGCTGGCAGATTGGTGATGTATTTCTTTGACGAGGAGAAAGCGGATAAAAGATTTGAGGACGTCTCTGAGGTAGAGAACGGATCCGAGACTGAGAATGAAGCTCTTTCGGAGGAAAACAAGGTCTGCCTGTTTATAAGCAACGACAGATCGTCGGTATCCGTCAGACTGTCGGGAAGCGAATGCTATGCGGATTACAAGAGGGCGGCTGCAAACAGGGATTTTATTAACGCCTGCGATCAGGCGGAGCTTATTCCCGCAACAGTGACCTCAGACGGGTATGTTTGTTCAGTAAGGGGCAGGGTCACTCTTAAGGAGATCGTATGCGGAGAGGAACCATTGACTATCAGATCTGTCTGGGCACTTTCAAACTGTCTCAAAAAACTGCTTTCGTGTGCCGGAGAGTACGGTATAGAAGCCAGAGATTTTGTGTTTGACTATAACGCTGTTCCGGTGAGAAAGATCGAATCGGAATACAAATTCATTTACATGCCGGGGCTGAGAAGAGGGCGGGACAGAACCACTGCGGGGGATCTCATCAGGATACTTTTTCTGAACGTTGACACAGAAAATATAGACGCGACTCAGTACGAAATACTTAAGGAGAGCGTAAGAAAAATAAGATGTGAGGAAAACCTTGAGGGGTTCATCGAGGATATTGACGATCTGATGAAAAAGATCGAGGAACTGTCAGAGGAAGAATCCATAAAAGATAAGATATTCAATTTCCTCAAGGCTAAAACAGCAAAGAACGACGAAAGACCGGAGCAGTTTGTCTGCTGCCTGAAGGGCGAGGGGCTGATCGAGGGCCTCGAAATGGAGAGACATGTTGACCGCAGAAAAAGTATTTCCCTTAAAATAGGGAGAGACGGTGAATGGGCGGACATTTGTGTGCCGGATCTGTTTGCCAGCAGAAAACATGCGGAATTGACTGTGTCAGGCTCGGGAATGGTGACGGTGGAGAATTATTCAATGAACGGAATCTCGGTGGACGGCGAAAACAGCGGAACCTTTTTCGAGAGAGATTTAAACGGAACGCAAGTGAGGATCCGGATCACGGATAACTGCGGTCTGGTACTTTCCTGCGCATAGGCATGCTCTGCGGAAGGTACCGGGCCGGTATAAAATAATATTGACACAGCGCTTCCCATATGTTAAAATCCGCTCCGTGCCTTTGAGAGACATGGAAAGAAGATCGGGTCGGTTTTTGTCTGATTTTCACCAAAGTGCTCAACTAAATCAATACGGAGAGGTATCGAAGAGGTCATAACGAGGCGGTCTTGAAAACCGTTTGGGAGCAATCCCACATGGGTTCGAATCCCATCCTCTCCGCCACAGAACTGAGGGGTAACCGCAATGGTTACCCCGTGATTCGTTTGTATAAGAAACCAGGGGCCCCGGAATTGATTTCGCATTTGTGGCGCAACAGGACCTTGACGAGATCCTGAAATCAATGTGATCTCAATTGTTAATTACAAGAAATGCGGTTGCA
>JAGCZO010000186.1 GCA_017959965.1 Clostridia bacterium
CTCGAAGAGCAGGAGCAGTACCGGCGCTGGCAGTCATACCAGAACAGCGGGCCGCAGCTGATGATGTGACAGTCGACATAGATTTCATAAAAATTTTGAAATTTCTTTGCCAAACTGCTCAAAAAACTCCTATACAAGTGAGGAGGTATTTTGATTGATGCGACGGAGTGTGAGCTGCAAGAAAAAACCTGCCTGCACCAAGGGGGAAGTCTGCCCTGAAAATCGGCTACCCCCTGGCCGATAATCGGCTACCAAGAAATAATCAACCTAAAGGTATATGTAAACTGAAAAGAAAATATAACTACAGTATTAACAGAAACAAACTGTTTTGATACTTTCACCAAACAGCAAATAATCCTCCTATACAAGTGAGGGGGCATATTGTTCTCCCTCCTGAACCTTGAAAACTAAATATTTCCTTCAGCAGATACGTTGCCGCCTTCGCCGGGATAGGACTCGGCAAGCAAAAGCCAAAAGATCAGACCACATAAAATGCGGTTCGACAGTCAGGTAATCTCCGGGGTTGTTCTCCGGACGAGCGATTACAGTTGGCGGTGATAATGATACTTCCGTAGCCCGGAAAACGGGCGCGGTCCGCGGAGTACCCGGGGATGGTGAGATTCCAATGAGAACGGTCCACTACCGTTCGTCTGCTGAGAGCCCTTGCCGGGGTATTGAAGGAAAATACGGCTTTTTTGTTTTTTCAATAATACACGCCAAGGGAGAAGTCTGCCTTTCAAGTGGACTATCCCCTGGTTCAAAATTGACTACCGTTAAATAGTCAACCTAAATTAAAGTAAACTGAAAAGAAAGGGTATAAATATATGGGTGTAACTAAAAGAAACAAAAAGCCAACTATCGAATCCGTCGAATTCTGTTACGACGGTTCTTCAAACGATCTTGAAGCATTCACGCTCTCGGCTATAAAGGCATACGTCACTTTGCAGGAACGGTTAAGGGTCGAATCTTCGGCGGAGGAACCGGGATCTGAAGCGGAGGAAAAAAATAATTGAACTATGCCGGTATTCTCACTGGACTTGTGTCCGGGTTTCGTTTATGTTCGGGTTGCCGCAAGGGAACGTCAGGTTATTCCGGCGGCAATACTTAAACTGCAAGGAGGAAATTATGAAAGTATGGCTGTACTACAGGCTGTCAAGGGACGAGGACAAGGAACTCAACTCCCTTACGAACCAAAAAAAGATACTCGAAGCCTACGCCAAAGAGAAAGGCTTCGACGTCATCGGCGAGTCGTTTGATGACAACGTCTCGGGCATGCATTTTAACCGGGAAGGCATCGAACAGCTGCAGGATGAGGTGGAAAAAGGGAGCATTGACGCCGTGGTCGTAAAAGACCTTTCCCGGCTGGGACGCCACAAAACACAGACCGCGATGTTTATTGACTACCTCCGCCAGCACCGGGTGAGAGTGCTCTCGGTCACGGAAAATATTGACACCGATAACGAAGACGACGAGCTTATGATCGGTTTCAAAGGCATTTTCAACGACATGTACTGCCGGGATATTTCCAAAAAGATCCGCGCCGGATTTATGCAAAAGCAGCGGGAAGGCATCGTCATCATTCCGCCGATGGGATATTACAAGGACAAGAACACCGGTCAGGTCGTTATCGTCGAAGAGCAGGCGGAGATCGTTCGGCGGATATACCGACTGTATCTTGAAGGCTACGGGCTTAAATCCATCGCGCGGATGCTGAACGAGGAAGGCGTCAAATCCCAGGGATACTACCAGGAGCAGCTCTACGGCAAGAACGTCGGCCGCAACAAACCGGAGCTGGCACGGCGGTTTTTGTGGGAGAACACGAAGGTGTGGCGGATACTGACCAACGAGTTCTACGCCGGAACGCTTGTCTGCCATAAATCGTATACCAGCCGGATCAATCACGTCAGGAAGGATATTCCGGAGGC
>JAGCZO010000187.1 GCA_017959965.1 Clostridia bacterium
AAAGCGGCGTTCACGGACTTGAGTGCGCGGTCGGTCTTGTCGATGTTCTTATCGAGCGCATCCATCTGTTCTTTGAGCTTCGATGCTTCCGAGCCGCACTCTTCCAGCGCCTTGTCGTTTCTCTCCGCCTCGGTGGTCATCGCCTTGAGCGACTGCTCGGGCTTGGAGATCTCCGCTGGGAGTTTTGCATACTGCTCCTGCGTCACGGCTCCGGTCTCGAGTCCTTTGGCGGCTTCCTCTGCGACCTGCTTCATGAGCTTCAGCTTATCGCCGGTCGTGGAGATTTCCTTCTTCAGGAGCGCCTGCTTTTGTGTCAGCAGTTCCGTGTTCTTCGGGTCAAGCTTCAGCGCCTTGTTGACATCATTCAGGGCAGATTTAGTCGAGCCCAAGCTCTTGTCGACCTCTTTCAGGCTCTTGACCAAACCGTCATTTTTACCCTCGATGTCGATCGTGATCCCGTAGATTTTATTTCCTGCCATTTCTAGGCCTCCTTGAAGAAGTTGTCATAGTCGTCCTGTGTTGCTATTTCGTCATATTCCTCGTGGTCATTTATCGACTCGGTCATCATGTCGTAGACCTCGCCGATCTCCAGATCGAACAGATCCGTGAACCGGATCCCCATCTGGAAAGCTCTTAACATGAACAAAGCCTCCGGATCGCTGACGCGGTCCTTCGGCTTTACTGGTTTTTTAGGTTACTGTAGGATTTATTGTTTGATGCGTTCCAGAAATTCAAAAGTTCAGAATATACATTTGACATATCGCCTTTATCAAAGCTCGAAAGCCAAAGAACATAAGCGTCATCTGTCAAACACTGGAATAGTTCGCGCTGCGGCTTGTTTGCTTCAAGCCACATAATATAAGCCATCTGCGGTCCGATCTTCTCCGTTGTTTCCGTTACTTTTGTAAGCGCCGGATTTTCCGCCAGAAGCTCCAGGATCGCTTCTTGATTTTCTTCTTTATTCTCTTGCAGTTTCGTCAGCTCATCGAGCATCCTGTACGCTTCGGCCGACTGTTTCGCCATGTCTGTGATCTCTGTTGACAGAGATTTGCCGAAAAGCCTTTTATACAGAATGCTTGTTGCAGCTGAGCACTTGAAATCGACATCTTTTCCGTCGATCGCTATTTTCTTATACATGTGGACCTCCCTTTATAAAAAAGGGGAGGCCCCGAAGGACCTCCCCGTCTCAAAATAAAAACTCGTTATTTAGCCGCCTGGTGTAAACGTTGGAACGTATACTGTCGAATACCAGTTATTGTATGTCGTAGTACCAGTGGAGCTTCCTGTCTCTGCATGGATAAAGCGGTCTGCATCTGCACGCGGGACGGCTGTGATGTTGACTGTCTCCGTCTGCGGTTCGATCGTTCCGCCTTCTCCTGTCGTCTGGCCTGCGATGTCAGCACGCGAGAAAGACGTCTTGTAGAATACATGACGAGATGCTTTCTCATCGTTGTTGAACTCGAACAAGAGCGCAACGTACTTTGTAATCTTGTAGTCCTCCGAAGACTCGACCGCAACGCCGTTATCGTCTTCTTTAATCCAGCCGAGGTCCTTTTTGAGTTCCTCCGGGATCAGGGCTGTCTCCAGCGTTCCGGTGTATTGGCCTTCTCCGTATGAGACGTAGTAGTCAGAATCATCGGCGCGGAATACTGTCTTGTCCTGGCTTGCCTGCATGGATAAAGACACGGCGCCAGGCCATGGTTTTACTGTGCCATACGAAGACGTTGTCGTGCCTGACGTTGTCGTCTCGGTCACAATGGCGTAATGCACATTCTTCAAACCGAATTTAATAGTTTTTGACATTTTCTTTCCTCCTGTTATTTTTTGTTTTGAGCAAGATAGGCTCGATATACTTCCTCTGTGACGGATGTCTTTGAGATGTGTCCCAGTTTGAGCCGTGGATCAATCAAGAGCTTGTGTCCGCAGTTATTCGCGCGCCAGAAGAACGAGAGATCCTCTCCGAATCCCGAAAGTGGAGAAAACCAGGTCGTATATTTCTTAACTACGTCAATCAGCATCGACGTTTTCATCAGCACGCAACCAAAGCCGGCAGCGGCCGCCTCGAATGGCTCGTCAGGGTAATCGTCAAATCCTTCCCAGGACGCCTCCGGATCTATTTCAACCTTTTTGAAGAGCACCGGCGTGTAAGGTTTCACCCTCCGGAAGTAAAGCCCGGAGACGGCAGAAACGTCTTTGTACTTTTGGAGATCTTCATAGAGCCGGATCAAAGTGTCGTCCGGGAATATCATATCGGAGTCCAACCAGAGCACATAATCGGCTTCTAGCTGGATCGCCTGTCGTGCCAGTTTGTTTCTAGCGTCGTATATAAGCGAACCGACCACAAAGGAAACTCCGCAGTCCTGCGGTTTTGCCATCACAGCCAAGCTCTGCGCAAATCCCGCAGCGACTTCATCGCCGCACGGGACGCAAATCATAAATTTTTCCATCATCATCACACTTTCGTATATGTGTTTATTGGTTGCTGTCGCGTATTTTCTTTGCGATCCTCTTTGGTAATTCGGACTGTACCCATTCTTCAACAGGCTTAATGTGTGGCTGTGCTTTCGCGCGGCCTACGACTCGGCCGTTTGAGACAATCGGATGCTCTTTCTCGAGCAAATGCGTCAGGTTCCCCTGCTCGTTATAGACTTTCGATTCAATGGCGCCGGTCTTGCCTTTCATGTTCTTTTTGAATTTCCA
>JAGCZO010000019.1 GCA_017959965.1 Clostridia bacterium
ATTTATGCGCCATAAGGCGCAATTCCCGAAATACTAACCGAACGCAAGAAGATTTCCGAGATAGACGCCGAATCCTAATGATTTATACATATCCGTGTCGCAATCGGCGCATCCGACGGTAAGAGTTCCTACGCCGCTTTCGCAATACGCAAAGCGCACCAATTCCCGCACGATCCCCTTGTGCCTGTAAGACGGGCGGATATAAAAATCCTCGAAAACGCCGCTCGGCGCGTAATCGAACGTGGAAAACCCGACGGTAACCGAACAGCATCCTATAAGAGTATCCCCGTCGAAGGCTCCGAAAAAAGCGATTTGCCTTTGTTCGATAGCTTTTGAAAGGCGATCCTTCTCCCGCTCGCCGGGCTTATCCTCTCCGATCTCAGTCTTATAGGCCTTTTGCAATTCCCATAATCGATCGATTTGGGAAGCGTTCATCCTTTGAAATTCCATTTTTATTCAAACTCCGTTCTTATAGTAAAGCTATCCGGCAAACTTGCTATCTCCGTTTTCAGGAAAATTGGATAAAAGTATTCATTCTTCAGCCGCTCAAAAGCCAACCACTCAAATTCATGGGTGTGATGACGTTCCCGGATAATAAACTTATCGCCCTTTCCGAGCAGTCCCGTATTCGATATATCGAGCTGGAAATAGACGCAAAGCTCATGATATTTCAGATTATCCACGTCTTCCGTGAAAAAGCCCTGATTGAGCCATAGAGGACGAGTGATCCGCGGCGTAATACCCAGCTCTTCATAAATTTCTCTAACTATAGCCCGTTCTGCCGTTTCGCCTATTTTCACTCTGCCCCCGGGCAAATAGTAATATGGAGAGCGTTCGTCGCGCATAGCAAGTATTTTGCCTTCATGGATCATGATTCCGCAGACCCGATAATTGAATTTGCTGTCTCCGATAACGTATGAAATGTCTGACGGTTTCAATTCGTGAGCGATCTTTTCCATGCGTTCAGTCGCCAATTCTTCTTTTTCCATTGAAATCAACTCATCCTTGGTGACCCGTTTGTAAGCTGACGTTTCCCCCTCTTGCATGGCAATGCTGCTTTTATCGCAGCTTTTTTGATCATATATCATCTTTCTCCTGCTTCCTGCCGCATGGTTTTCTAACCATGATCTCTAACCTCGAGACAAAAGGACTACCGTCCCGACGCGCCTTGATCGATAGGATCGATCGTTTGAACCCATAGTCTCGGCCATGCCTGAAAAGTCTATGCCGTCGACCGTCCCTTGTCGAAGCGCCCGGCCCGATGTAACGATCTCGGCAAACCTGAATTTTCCGGGTTGCCGCTTACAGCTTCTTGCAGGTGAAATCGTCGAACTTCAGGCAGCCTTCGCCGAAGGTCAGCCTGAGCATGCCGCGTTTTCTGCCGAACTCGTTTTCGCCGATGGGATAAAGGCGGAAGGAAAGCTCATCGCCATCCTCGTCGAATGCTCTTGCGTAAAGCTCGCCGTCCTGCATCCAAACCTCGTCGATGATGAACTCGGCGTCCTCGGGATGCTCGTATTTCCCGCAAAAGCTCTCCCATTCGGACTTGTCCGGATCCTTGATCGCAAGATCCTCGATGGTGCGGATGGATTCGGGCTCCTGATCCCGTGCAATCATCTGCATTCCGTTCCAGAAGCCGGCAAGGGCTCTGTATTCCTCGGAATCGCGGTTGATGAGGAGTACGAGCACTCTGTCTGCGTCGATAAAGCGCTCGAACCACGTGGCTACGCCAGGCATGCCTCCGCTGTGACTGACAATTAGCCCCAGTTCCTTGTCGCGGCCGGTACCCCAGCCGAAGCCGTAGCCGATGGTCATCCCTTTATACTCGTCGTAAACGGCGTCCTCGCCGCTCAACAGCTTTCCGGGAGTGTACATGAGCTTTTGCTCTTCAAGCGTGAGCACTTTGCCCTCGCGCAGCGCTCTGTCCCATTTGAGCATATCGAAGATGTTGGTATACACGTAGTCGTCGCCGTTGAGACCGTCAAAAGCGGTCACAACGCCGTCTATGACGGAGTCCACGTCGGCAACGTATTTGCCGTCCTCGAACACCGTCGCCTGTGCATAGTTTTCAAATGGGATGCCGTCTCTGCGGATGTGGCAGCAGCGGGTCGAGGTCATGCCGGCAGGCTCAAAGATATTCTTCTGCAGGAACTCCTCATAAGGCACGCCGGACAGCCGCTCCACCAGCAGCGCCAGCAGGTTATAGCCGGTGTTGGAGTAATGCAGGCCTTCCCCAGGGGCGAAGTACGGCTTCGCTTTGGTCTCACAGAGAAAACGCAGGATCCCGTCGTTGCCGGGAACCCGCTTTTCTTCCTTCCAGCTTTTGATGAACCAGTCCGCGTCGTCAAAGTAGTCGGGAATACCGCTGGTATGGTTCAGCAGATGCCGGACCGTTACGCCGGGATACGGGATCTCCGGGAAGAACTTTGTAATCTCGTCCTCCGGGCTGAGAAGATTCTGTCGTATCAACAGCATGACCGCCGCCGACGTGAACGTCTTACTGACCGAAGCCAGCTGGAAGATCGTGTCCTCTTTGATCGGAAGCGTGTTTTCTGGATCCCGGAAGCCGAAAGCGCCTTTGCTTACGATCTCCCCGTTCTCGGCATAGAGCCAGGCTCCGTTGAAACCGCCCTTTTCATGGGACTCTCGGGCCAGGTTTTGCAGTATCGTATTCTTATCCATATGTATTCTCTCCTTACAGTTTTTTGCAGGTGATGCCGTTGACTGTCAGGCAGTTTTCACCGAGGATAATCTTGGCAAAGCCGCCCTTGCGGCCGAATGTCTTCTTCCCGATGGGATAGAGCTGACTGGTAAACACGCCTTGTTCCTCGTCGATGAACTTCGCATACAGCTTTCCGTCCTTCATGAAAACCTCGTCAACGCAGAAATCGGCGTTCTCGGGATGCTCATATTTGCCGCACAAGGCTTTTAGGCGACCTTTGCCCGGCTTCTCGGCCAGATCCTCCTCCATAGTTTGAAACAGCTCAATGGCGATATAGGACTGCTTCCAATCCAATTCATCCGTGGACCGGTTAAACATACTGGCTACGCACAGATCTTCCCGCAAAGAGAAGAGCCACTCCGTCAAGAAGCCCTCGTTCCAGCCGCCGTGTTCGCCGATGTCACCTCTGAGATTGTAGACGCAAAGCCCGTAGCTGTCCATGACCGGCGTCAGCATGCGCTTTGCGGTTTTCTTCCTGAGCAGACCACCCTCGCGGTAGCTCTTGGAAAGGGAGAGGCCGATCTTGACCAGTTCCGTCGGCGTAGTCCAAAGGCCCGCCGCGGCATGCTCCGGATAAGAGTGATAACCGTGCATCGGATCCTCCTTCTCGGCAAGTCTGCCTCCGAACGCTGCGCTGGAAACCAGCTCTTCATCCAGCGGCTGAAACAAGCCGGTGCGCTTCAGCCCCAGGGGCTCGGCGACTTCTGTTTGAAACGCCTCCCGCAGGGTCTTGCCGGTAATCCGTGTAAAGGCGAGTTCAGCAAGCGTGATGCCCCCACCGGAGTACATACATTGCTTGCCGTAGGGACGAATCCTGCGGAGCTTCGGCGTGTTGCCCTATCCGTTCAGCACGTCTTCTAGCGAAAGCGATTCGTGATCCGCCCGGTAACCGGGGAAGCCATGCAGGTTGAAGCCCGCCGTGTGAGAAAGCAGGGCGGCGAAGGTCATCGGACCTTTTTTGACGAATTCCGGCACGACGCCCGAGATATCCGTATCAAGATCAATAAGCCCCTTGTCCACGTACCGCAGGAGGGTCAGCGCAAACATGGGTTTGCTGACAGAGCCCGCCTGGAACAGCATATCCGGGTTCACCGGGAAGTCCTCGCCGTAGCGTCCGCTGCCGGCACAGTAGGTCTCGAACTCATCTCCGTTTGCGATTGCAATGCTCACGCCGTAGCCATTTTTCTCTCCGATCCGCAGGCGCTCCTTCACGTTGACGCCGTACCATAGAAATTTGTTATGTTCTTTTTTTGTTTTCTTCTTCAGCCACAGTCTCAGAACGGCCTCACCGCAGTCGATGCATCCGGTCTCCCGGAAGCCCGCCTTGTGGTACACGTGCAGGCCACGCTCGTTATCAGGTTCTGTGGATAGTAATACCCGGTCCGCCCCGAGGGCACGGAAATA
>JAGCZO010000188.1 GCA_017959965.1 Clostridia bacterium
GGGAACCCGTAAAAACCGAACATCCTCTGCGCCGGCGTATACCTGCTGACGTCCTGATAGACGTTATCCGACAGCAGCACGTAGGTGACCGGAACCTTGTAATTGATAAAGTTCCTGATCTCAAACCAGAGTCCCAGCGGAACACAGATCACACCGAAAACAACGAGATTTAAGAATGACTTGAGGCCTTCTTTCCTGCCCTTGATGTCCTTAATGAGCTTCACGATAAAGAGGAAGCCCAACGAGAACGCGATAAGACCGACCGCAAGCTTTGTCATCATGCCAAAACCCGTCGCCAGCGCCGACAGCACGATGTTCTTAATCCCGCCTTCCTTAAACCACTTAAGGCCAAAATAGATGGCCGTAAACATAAGCAGAACAGACAGGATGTCGTTATTTACCGAGCCCGACAGGAGCGTCAAGATCGGGGCAGCCGAGATCAATGCCGCAACAACAGGGCAGGTTTCCCTGCTGATGCCGATGAGCTTAATGTCCTTATAGAGCATTATCACCGCGAAGTTTGCCCACAGAAGCGATAACGCCTGGAGCGCCTCGTAATTATGCGTTCCCTTCGGCAGGAAAAGCTCGTAGATCTTGAGGAACGCCGCACAGACAATGTGATGTAACGGCGGGTGGTAGTACTCGCCCATCTTGCTGACATCGCCCGCCGGCAGGGCCAGATGGTCTCTTATGTAAAGAATGTATCCCGAGTGGAAAAAGTTGTAATTGCCCTCTTCGAAAACGCCGGCATCGTTCTGCCTCGTCGCGATATCCGTATAAAGCACATATCCGAGCCTCAAAACAAAGCCCATCGCAAAGATCAGGACGATCAAAGCCTCTTGCGTAAGTCTCTTTGTCTGTTTCAGGTAAATACCGTAGCCAATGATCAGGACATATCCGCAGACCTGGATAATGCAAGCCGCTGCGCCGCTATTAAGCTGCATGCCGGTCGCAATGAGCACGACCAGAACGAGAAATGCCGTTATCAGGAACGGGTGCTTGTACAAAACTCCGGTGATCTTATCCTGTTTGAGACTTGGATTATTCGGCATAAGCGGCCTTAGGCGTCAAATAACTGAGGACATAATACTCTGCATTCATATAATCGATCTTGTACCAGTTGCCGCCCACCGCAAGGACCTTCACGGCCTCACCCTCTTTGAGGTTGACCTTGTTTCCGCTGCTCTGGACATCGGGAAGACTGAACGCCACGGTATTCATCGTCGCAACATAAGTGTCTTCGCCACCCTCGACCGGCTTAAAGAATCTTATAGCCTGTGTATCCTTCGGAGGATTGTAATCCAATCCGTTCTGAGGCGCCTTCGCCTGCTCAATATCTGAACTCTTAACGTAATATCTCGAGCCGCCAAATTCTATCGCAGCCCACCCGTCTCTCGAAAAGCCCAGCACGCGGAAAGACACGGAATCCATAAGCGCCGGCCTGTCCTCGTCAGTCTCCTTGGGCTCCGCATAAAGCTTGAGACTTCCCTCTTTAGCCTTAAAGAAATCCTCGCCCTGCTTCGTGACCAGGAATACCGTGATATCGTCATGGATGCTGATAGTCGGCAGCGGCTCTTCATTCTCAGAAGCAGAAGGATCAGTCGGATCGCCGTTCTCATCCGGGTCAGTTTCCTTGATCTCAACTTCAATAAGCACCGTTCCGTCGCTCACATCAGCAGAGCCGTTGGTATTATCCGTCGACTGCGCACTGTTTAAATAACTTGTGATCCTGAAAGTCGCAAAAGCGATAACGCAAAGAAGCACAACTACAACTCCTGCAATGAGGAATTCGTATCTGGTCTTAATATCGGGTCCGTTCCCGTTGTTTAAATCTTCTCTATTCTCAGTCATAACAACCCATATCCTGGAGCTTCCTCCCAAGTCCATTCGAACTTGCCCTTCCGAAGAAAGCCCTCATTACTATTTAATAATAATATTGAAAAGGTGTGTTTTCAAGTTACGAACTCTTGACAAAAATGGTCAAAGCCCCTCGAAAAGCCTTGCCTTATACCCTTCTTCCCCTTGCCGCTCGGGCGTTTTGCTCCCAAACGCCCCGCCCGAACACTAACCGATTTTGCCTTAATTTCGTGTCGGTTTTTTGTCGTTTTTTCAGCGCTTTTTGATTAAAACTGTCCCAAAAACTGTAACATCCTGTCGGTTTCACCGCGTTTTCAGACA
>JAGCZO010000189.1 GCA_017959965.1 Clostridia bacterium
ATGCACATGCCCGAGATGAGCAGCATGCTGAGAATGCTTGTCACGAGAACTGACTTTTCCGGAGGGCTGACCACCGGTGCGTCGGAAATACTGTCAAAAGCGCCTGAAACGAATTCTCAATGGCTCTCTCCGGGCTGACTTCATATCTTTTGGTTTCTTGTTCGGTAATCATTAACGTCTCCTGCGCGCCAACGGGCACGATCTTCAGAAATTTGCCTTGAAAGTATAAAAAAATCGGGGGAAAAAGTCAAGCGGGGCCGCCCGTCGAAATTTGACACGGTCCATAATCAGAAAAAGGTTTTATTTGAGATGTGTTTTGTGATACTATACCGATGTCCATAAGATTCGCTCCTTTCATTTTGGTCGGTAAATAAATGATATCACAAAGCGGATATTGTGGACATTTTTTTGTCCACAAGAAAAGCAACACTCCTCCAGAACGACCCATTAAAAATTTACACCAACGCAAAGCGTTAAGAGGCAGGATCGTGATTGTTTTGTAATTTTTGCATAAATAGGTACATATATTTTCCAGACGGATGTAGACAGGGAAGATACGTTGAATATTACAACAAGCAGAGACCCTGCTATGCGCTTAAATATGACACGCCGGACAATTACTATCGCCGGTTTCAGCGAGGAGAAATCGAGCATAAAGACACATTTTCAGGCAGGGTATTGACAACGGAGCCAAAGTTTGTGGAACGACTGAGAAGGAAAAAAAGCTAAAGATGCCTAAAACAACGACAAATGAACTATGGTGTCTACTTCTGAAAAAGAAAAGTCGTGAAAAATGTGATTGGTGTCTACTTTTATTGACTGGTACAAACGCCCAAGTAAAATCCCTGAAAGTTCCCAAGTAAAATCCCTGAAAGTTCCCAAGTAAAACCTCTGAAAACTCCCAAGTAAAACCCCCAAATATTCCCAAGTTTTGTTTGACAGGTTCATTTGATCGGTGTATCATAGTAAATGATTTGATTCAGGAAGGGTGATTTCAATATGAATAAACCGGAGTACAAAAGCAGACTGATTGACAAAACCATTGACGAATACCTGAGCGTGGCAAAGGCTGTTTGCGTTGAGGGGCCGAAGTGGTGCGGCAAGACGTGGACCTGCTCTTATCATGCGGCATCGGAGTATCTTGTCGGTGATCCTACGAATAATTTTACAAACAGGAGACTTGCGGAACTGGCGCCGCTTGAAGTTTTGAAGGGGGCGAGGCCCAGGTTGATAGATGAGTGGCAGGAGGTTCCGTCGCTGTGGGATGCAGTCAGAATGACAGTTGATAATAACAGTGAAAAGGGGCAGTATCTGATGACGGGCTCGTCAACACCCGTGAACAAAGGCGTTATGTATTCGGGGACCGGTCGGATAGTAAAAATCAGGATGCACACCATGAGCCTTTTTGAGTCAGGAGATTCCGACGGGAGAATTTCGTTGAGGGATGTGTGCAGTGATGATTTCAACGATACAGTGTTTACGAAGGACGTGAGTCTTGAGCACTTGGCGTATCTCATAGTCAGAGGCGGCTGGCCGGATAATATTGGCGTTGATGCGAGTAAAGCGGGAATCCTTCCGGGGAGTTATCTGGAAAACGTTGTTAATGAGGATATCCGGAGGCTGGACGATACGGTGAAGTTTGAAACGGAAAAGCTTTGGCTGCTTCTTCGGTCTCTTGCAAGAAACGAAAGCACTATGGTCTCGGGAGCTGCGTTGTCCAGAGATGTCTCGGAAAGCGAGAATGAAACTTTGAGCGATGATACGATTGCCAAGTACATTGACGCATTTTCGCGGTTGTTTTTGCTGGAAAATCAGAAACCCTTCAGTCCCAACATCCGTTCATCCCTCAGAGTAAGGCAAAAAGAAAAAAGGCATTTCTGCGATCCGGCACTGGCATGCGGCGCTTTGGGCATCACTCCGTCAAGACTGATGAAGGACCTTGATATGTTTGGCTTTTTGTTTGAAGCCTTGGTTGAGCGTGATCTGAGGATATATGCCGAATCCTTCGGCGCTGAGCTGTTTCACTACCGCGACTATATGAACAATGAGATCGACGCGGTCATTGAGATGAACGACGGAGAATGGTGCGGGATCGAGATCAAGCTCGGAGCCAATAAAATTGACGAGGCTGCGGCGAATTTGCTGAAAATAAAGAAAGTTATCACTGATAACGGAGGAAGGCCGCCGAAAGCTCTGTGCGTTGTTTGCGGACTGACAAATGCGGCATACAGGCGTCCCGATGGCGTAACAGTCGTTCCTGTAACTTCCTTGAAAAACTGACTGCTCGCGCTCCGTTTTCAAAACCCTTGCCGCGTCTCCGAATCTTTAAAACACCCTTTAATTCCGAAATCACTACGGATTCAATATGAAAAATGTATGCTTGAAATCTAATCTAATTACAGTATAATTATTCCGATTCGAAGATTTATCATAGAAACACCGCAAGAAGTACTTTTTATCCGGGAGTTCCGTTGATAAGATACGATATTGAGCCTGAGAAAAGGAGCATATTTTATGAAAAAGTTGCTAAGTCTTTTACTTGTATTAACATTGGTTTTTTCGATGTTTTCACTCGGAACGGCATATGCGGCCTCGGTCGTGGAAGTGACGCGGCCTCTCAAGGGCGACGCGGATGATGACGGAGAGATCACGGACTGGGACGGTATGCTTTTCGAGCGCTATCTGGCGGCCTGGAACGTGGAGATTAATCTTTCGGTGCTGGATGTTGACGGCGACGGCGAGATCTCAGACTGGGATTCCATGCTTTTGAACCGTTACCTTGCAGGGTGGAATGTTGAAGAGTTTGCGGAGCCTACAGCAGAGCCTACGGAGGAACCCTCAGCAGAGCCTACAAGTGCTCCGGTTGCAAGCCTTGAAAAGGGCGACGTAGTACTTTTCGGCCGTTACGAACAGGACAACGATCTTACCAACGGTCAGGAAGATATAGAATGGATCGTTCTTGACGTGACGGATGGAAAAGCGCTGCTGCTTTCGAAGTACGCCCTTGACTGCAAGCCCTACAACAATTCTGATACAAGCGTAACGTGGGAAACCTGCACCCTCAGGACCTGGCTGAATGGTGAGTTTTATAACTCTGCATTCAGCGCAGGAGAAAAGAGCATAATATCAATGACCATGCTGGTAAATGCGCACAATCCGTGGCACGGAATCAGCGGAGGGAATAATACTGCGGACAACGTGTTCCTTTTAAGTTTTGATGACGTATTGAACACATCCTACGGTTTCAGCAGTTCATATGGGACCGACGATGAAGCCAGAAGATGTCAGCCTACAGAGTACGCCAAGGCCCGGGGTTGCGCGTACGACAGTGGCCTTGACAGCAGTTACTATGGTAACTGCGGTTGGTGGCTGCGTTCTCCCGGCATTGATTCCAACTACGCGGGGGACGTCGACATCTACGGCTACGTCAGCCACGGCGGCTTCGACGGCAGGGACGTCAGGCGCAGCAATGTCGGCGTGCGCCCGGCTTTGTGGATAAATCTTGACTCTTCATCAGAGCCTACGCCCGAACCGACACCTGAACCGACACCTGAATTTACGCCTGAGCCTCTGTCAACGCCAAATCCAGATATCAAAGCAGGGGACACAGTCGCTTTCGGTAAATACGAACAGGACAACGATCTTACCAACGGCAAGGAAGACATCGAATGGATCGTCCTTGACGTAGTGGATGGCAAGGCTTTGCTGATGTCGAAGTACGCCCTTGACTGCAAGCCTTACACCGAGAAATATAAAAGCGTCACCTGGGAGACTTGCACTCTCAGGAGCTGGCTGAACGGTGAGTTTTACAACTCTGCATTCAGTGCAGGAGAAGAGAGTATAATATCAAAGACGACGCTGGTAAATGCGGACAACCCTGAGTACGGAACCAGCGGAGGAAATAACACTGCGGACAACGTGTTCCTTTTAAGTCTTGATGACGTAACGAACACGACCTACGGTTTCAGCAGTTCATATTATGATTTCGATGAAGCCAGAAGATGTCAGCCCACAGAGTACGCCAAGGCGCAGGGTTGCAGTTACGACAGTGACCTTAACAGCAGTTACTATGGTAACTGCTCTTGGTGGCTGCGTTCTCCCGGCTATTATTCCTACTACGCGGCTATCGTCTTCGACCTCGGCAGCGTCTACGACTACGGCTACGGCGGCAGCTACGGCTACTACGTCAGCCACCGCAGTATCGGCGTGCGCCCGGCTTTGTGGATAACCCTTGATTCATAATATTCAAATACTGAATCTTCTCCCTTCAGGGAGAGGCCACGGACAGTAAAGGGACTCCGCTCCAAGCGATTGTCCCTTTATTAATCATCTGCGAACTCTGAAAACGCCCAAGCAAAATCCCTGAAAACTCCCAAGTAAAAAACCCAAATATTCCCAAGTTTTTTCTCGGCGTGCTTTCCGAAACTTTAAAACACCCTTTAATTCCGAAATCTTTTAAAACAAAAATTAGAAAAACCGGGGGAAAACGAGTAAAATTAATAACTGATTTTTGAGTGGTATTTACCGGAAAGGATCGAATCAATGAAACGCTGGTTCAAATATATCAAGCCTTACCTGCCCTACTTTATTTTGGGACCGCTTTGCATGATAATTGAGGTCATCGGCGAAGTCGTAATGCCAAGGCTTATGGCGGTGGTAATCGACGCCGCCAATGACGGCACCCTCACGAGCGGAACGAGCATCGGCATAATGCTTTTGATGATACTCACTGCGGTGCTGATGATGGCGGGAGGTATCGGAGGCGCCTATTTTGCTTCGAAGGCGTCGGTGAATTTTGCCGCCGATCTCAGGTACGATCTGTACGGGCACGTCCAGATGTTTTCCTTCTCAAATATCGACAAATTCTCCACCGGGTCCCTTGTAACCAGAATGACCAACGACGTCACCCAGGTCCAGAATCTGATCAACATGGCAATGCGCATGTGCCTCAGAGCTCCGGGAATGATGATCGCGGCGCTCATTATGACCATCTCCATCAGCCCGAAGCTTGCGGGTGTATTTCTCGTAAGCATACCGCTTATGCTGGCGGCCGTGGCGCTCATAATCAAGATGGGCTTCCCGCGGTTTGCAAAGGTGCAGGAAAGCGTTGACAGCCTGAACTCCAGGGTCCAGGAAAACGTCACCAACGTCAGGGTCGTGAAAAGCTTCGTCAGGGAGGATTTTGAGACCGAAAAATTCAAGGAGGCCAGCGGCGGACTCAAGAAATCAGTGCTTTCGGCAATGAACGTAATGATCTTCATGGAGCCGGTCCTCACGTTTTTCATGAACGCCACGGTCATCGCGGTGATCCTTTTCGGCGGCAGAATAGTACTCAACTACGAACTGACGGTGGGTGAGCTTTCCTCGTTCCTGACCTACGTTGCCCAGATACTGTTCAGCCTCATGATGGTGACGTTTATGCTCATGTTCTCGTCAAGGGCATTGGCCAGCGGCAGACGTATCCTTGAGGTCCTTGACGAAGAGCCCGAGATCACGGACGATACTGCGGAGTGCAAAGACGCCAAAGTCGAGGACGGGACCATAGAATTCCGGAACGTAAGCTTCAAGTATTACAAAAACAGTGCCGAGAGCGTTCTCAGCGATATCAACCTCACGATCCCCAACGGCGCCACAGTGGGGATCATCGGCTCTACGGGCTCGGGAAAGACGACTCTGATCTCAATGATACCCAGGCTTTATGACGTTGACGAGGGCGAGGTCCTTGTTGGCGGCATCAACGTGAAGGATTACTCCCTTAAGAACCTTCGCGACGGAGTGGGCTGCGTGCTTCAGAAGAACACCTTGTTCTCCGGGACTATTGCCGAGAACCTCAGATGGGGCGACGAGAATGCCTCCGATGAGGAAATGCAGACCTACGCCAGATACGCCCAGGCGGATAAGTTTATTAAGACTTTTTCGGAGGGCTACGACACCGAGATCGAGCAGGGCGGCACCAACGTTTCCGGCGGCCAAAAGCAGAGGCTATGCATTGCCAGAACGATGCTGAAAAAGCCTAAGATACTCATTCTCGACGACTCCACGAGCGCCGTTGACACCGCCACGGAGGCCCAGATCAGAAAGGCCTTCAGAGAGGAGCTGCAGGGCTCTACAAAGATCATTATTGCCCAGAGGATCGGATCCGTTATGGACGCGGATATGATCATAGTTATGAACGAGGGACAGATCACAGGCATCGGGACCCACGAGGAGCTGCTTGAAAGCAACCTGGAGTACCGTGAGATCTACGACTCCCAGACAGGAAAGGGGGCGTAAACCATGGCAAGAAGTATTGACGAACTGAAAAAACAGTACAACAGCGCTGCCCCGGGGAACGCTCCGAAGGGCATGGGCATGGGCCGCGGAAGAGGCCCCGGCAATACGGGCGAAGGAAAGCCGAAGGAAGCCGGAAAGACCATCGCCAGGGTATTCTCCTATATGAAGGGCCACAGGATCAAATTTGCACTGGTCTTGGTACTCATGCTGCTTAACACGGTGTTTTCCCTTGTGGGCGGATATATCACCGCGCCTATCATTGACAACTTAACTCTCGCGGTCATGCCTGAAGCGAACATAAACATGACCGACATCGAAAAAGCGGTGGACGGATTCATAAAGAACGTGCTTTCGGCGATACCCGGCGACAGCACGACTGCCTGGATCATCAAATATATCACTGCGGCGGCGGTGGTGCTTGGCGTTGTCTACTTGTTCAGTATACTGGCCGCGTATATCCAGCACAGGCTTATGGTAAGCATATCGGCGGGTGTGCTCAAGGTAATAAGAGACGATCTGTTTGAGAAGCTCCAGCGGCTGCCGGTCAGATACTTTGACTCGAAGCCCGTCGGCGAGATCATGTCAAGATTCACGAACGATATCGACAATCTTGAGAATATGATCAACAACTCTCTTACGTCGCTGATCTCGGGCATGGTCACGCTCATAGGTACATTCATATTCATGATAACCACCAGCTGGATACTGACGGTCATCACCGTGGTGTTCATTCCGATATTCCTTTTCGGAGGCGTGCTCATCGGAAAGAAATCCAGAAAATATTACTCCGGACAGCAGGCCGCTCTGGGCGCTGTCAACGGCTATATCGAGGAGACGGTCTCCGGCCAGAAGGTCGTAAAGATATTCAACCATGAGGACACCTGCTGCGAGGAATTCGGCTTGCTCAACGAGGACATGCGTGACAAGCAGTTTAAGGCCCAGTTCTGGGGCGGCGTCATGGGGCCCATCATGGGCAACACCTCCCAGATATCTTACGCGGTCACAGTTGGCGTTGGCGGCGTGCTGATGCTCTCGGGTTTCCTCACCCCCGGCGGACTTACGATATTTGCCCGCTACGCAAGGCAGTTTGCGATGCCCATCAACAACCTTGCCCAGCAGATGACCAGCGTCTTCGCGGCCCTTGCGGGAGCAGAGCGTGTGTTTGAAGTCATGGACACCGATCCGGAGCTTCCCGACAGCGAGACTGCGGACCCCATGGAGAACATGCAGGGCTACGTTGTGATGAAGGACGTGACTTTTGGTTACAGACCCAATCACACGATCCTGAAGAAGATAAACCTCTACGCCAAACCCGGCCAAAAGATAGCTTTCGTGGGCTCCACCGGCGCCGGCAAGACCACCGTGACGAATCTGCTCAGCAGGTTCTACGACGTTGACGAGGGAACTATCACCATAGACGGCGTAGACGTTCGTGACATCGAAAGAGACCGCCTGCGTTCGCAGATCGCAATGGTCCTTCAGGACACCCACCTTTTCACAGGCACCGTGATGGAAAACATCAGATACGGCAGGCTTGACGCCACGGACGAGGAGGTCATCGAAGCCGCCAAGACCGCGTCGGCCCACAGCTTCATCATGAGGCTCCAGAACGGCTACGACACTATGATCGAGGGCGACGGCGCCAATCTTTCCCAGGGCCAGCGTCAGCTCCTCAATATCGCAAGAGCCGCGCTTTCCAAAGCTCCCATCCTTGTGCTTGACGAGGCAACGAGCTCCGTCGACACCAGAACAGAGCGTCACATCGAGCACGGCATGGACCGCCTCATGAAGAACCGGACCACCTTCGTCATCGCCCACAGACTCTCCACCGTCCGCAACGCCAATGCCATCATGGTCATGGAGCACGGCGAGATAATCGAGCGCGGCAGCCATGACGAGCTCCTGGAAATGAAGGGCAGATACTACGAGCTCTACACCGGAAAGACGGAGCTGTCCTGATATGGTTTTTATCGGTAAATAACGGAAAATTATGAAACAGCAAAGCGCCCTCGGCCAGCAAGCACCGGGCGCTTTGCTTCAAAAACTTCAATGTCAACTTCAAAGTTACTTCAATGTCAACTTCAAAGTTACTTCAAAGTCTCTTTGAAGTTTTTGAAGTGATCCCGAAGTTACCGGAACACCGGATAATAAACAGGGAGGAGTTTCAGTTCTTTGCTCTTAACATCTCGTACAGTCCGTTTGTGAAAGTCCTGTAGCCCTTGGGGAAGTTCTCGGAGCCGGAGGCGGTCACTTTTTTCCCGCCGTTGACATTGGCGGTAAAGCGGAAATCGATGCCGTCAAGAAGACCCTTGGGCCTTTCCCCGCGAAAGCCGTCCCAGGAAAGGATATTGCTTTTGTTTAAGAGTGCAACGGCTTCGTCCATACTTACAACGGCGCTTTCGGAAAGGATCCGCTCGTCCTCACGGCCGTTCCAGCGGAGAAAGTAAAAGGCGACCTTTGCCTTGCCGTCCTCCGGGGTGAGTTCATACTCGCAAATGCCCCGCATACCGCTTTCTCTGAGAGTTATTATTTCGAAGGATACGATATTTTCCATTTTTTTAAGCTTCCTTTCGCGTTTGATCTTTCCCGGTCCCGCAGTATTTCCGGGCAATAATAAAACCGAGACAGACGTTTTTTTACGGACCAATGGTAGCAGACGGACGATCAAAAGTAAAGGACGAAAGGGCCGTTGGCGGGCCGTAAAGGACGCCGCAAGGCGGACGCGGATGACACGGCGGCAGAAAAATGATATAATGAAGGGCGCGGAGCAGGACTTGTTTACCGCGGCCCGGGCAAAGGAACGGGCGTTTGACGCCGGGAAATATTTTACGGCGAGAGGCATTGGCGGTTAAAATTTTCAGCCGATGCGCTCTGAAGGAGGAATTATGGGAAACATACTGGCCGGGCTTGAACCCGGGAAGGTATTTGAATTTTTTGAGCTTTTGAGCTCGGTGCCCCACGGATCCGGGAACACGGGACCGATCAGCGACATTTGCGTGCGTTTTGCGAAGGAGAGGGGCCTTGAATGCTTCAAAGATGAAGTGAATAACGTGATCATCAGAAAGCCTGCGACTCCGGGTTTTGAGAACGCTCCGACGGTGATACTGCAGGGACACCTTGACATGGTCTGCACCAAGCGTCCGGACTGCGA
This sequence comes from Clostridia bacterium, assembly GCA_017959965.1. Classification (GTDB taxonomy): domain Bacteria; phylum Bacillota; class Clostridia; order UBA1212; family UBA1212; genus UBA1212. The sequence goes on from JAGCZO010000189.1 coordinate 9,425, forward strand.
CATTGACATGGAGAAGGAAGGCCCCAGGCTTGCCACCGACGGAGAATGGGTCTGGGCGGAAGGCAGCTCCATGGGAGGAGACGACGCTATCGGCGTTGCCGCGGCAATGGCGGTACTTGACGACGATAAGCTCGTTCACCCGCCGCTGGAGGCGCTTTTCACCGTGGATGAGGAGACCAGCCTTGTGGGCGCAGGAAAGGTGGACGTGAGCCTTCTCAAGGGTAAAATGCTTGTCAACCTTGACAGTGAGGAAGAGGGGGTGTTTACCGTGTCATGTGCGGGCGGTATGCGCTGCGACTGCACGGTGCCCGTAAAGCGCGAAGAGGTGCCGGAATACGTCTGCTACAGGGTGGAGGTATCGGGCCTTCAGGGCGGCCACTCCGGCGCCGAGATACACAAGGGCCGGGGCAACGCCAACAAGCTTCTCGCCAGGTTCCTTTACTCCGCCCTCACCAGAATGGACCTCAGACTCGACGAGATCATCGGCGGCGATTTCGACAACGTCATCCCCAAGACCGCCAAGGCGGTGGTTTACGTTGAACCCGAAAAGACGGACGTTTTCGAGGCCATGGCGGAGGAGTTTTCCGAGACCGTCAGAAAGGAGCTTGCGTCCACAGACGGAGGCTTCAGGCTCACTGCGGAGCTCATATCCGGGGACAGCATACCCGCGGACAGTGAGTCAACGGAGCACGCGGTGACCGCGATATACGCCACCCCCAACGGCATCCAGCGCATGAGCCCCGACATCAAGGACTTCGTGCAGACCTCGCTGAACCTGGGAATAATGCGCACCTCCGCCAATTTCATAAGCTTTTCATATTCGATCAGATCTTCGGTCTATTCCGAAAAATTCGAGACTTTTTCACGTGTTGAAGCTATCGTCGCCGCCTGCGGCGGAAATTCCGCGGTGAGGGGCGAGTACCCCGCCTGGGCGTACAGAGCGGATTCGCCGCTGAGAGATATTTGCCTTGAGGCCTACAGAAGAGTTTACGGCGGCGAGGCAAGAGTCGAGGGCATCCACGCAGGGCTCGAGTGCGGCGTTTTTGCCGACAGGATAGAAGGCCTTGACGCCATCTCCTTCGGCCCCGATCTCAGGGATATCCACTCGGTGCGGGAAAGGCTGAACGTCAAGTCCACAGAGCGCATGTATGACATGATCTGCGAGATACTTCGTATTGCCGCCGG
>JAGCZO010000020.1 GCA_017959965.1 Clostridia bacterium
AAAAGTTATTTCGATCCTTCTTGCAGTTGCAATGGTCCTTTCACTTCTCACGGCTGCGTCGTTCGCCGAAGGCGGCATGGCATATCCGGAAAAGGAAAACCTTGCTTTTTAAAAGGACGTAGAGACCTGGGACATGGGCGGCGCCAATGACAACTTATCCATCCCGGATTGGTTTAACAAGGAGAACCTCACGGACGGAAGGTTCGATGCCTTTGACTTAAACCCAAGCAACACAGCCCAGAGTCTTGCATGGTACACCTGCAGCTCGAACCAGGATACCGAGATCACAGCCACGGTCAACCTTGAGGACGAGTACCGCATCGGTGAAGTTTACCTTTACCCGACCAAATTCCTGGACGGAAACCCGACGCCCGCGATCTTCGAAGTTGAGCTTTCTCTTGACGGAGACGAATTCTGGGTCATCGGCGGCGAAGAAGAGCTTCCTTACGCTACCTATTCCGATCCTTTCATTTACGACGGCGGAGGAGCTACAGCGGCCTACGTCAGGATCCACATCTGGAAAGAAAGCCCTGTTTTCGCTGAAGGAGTTTACTACGGCGGCTTCGGCGAGCTCGAGGTCTACGAGTATGAGGAAGAGAGCTCCGGCGGCGAGGAACGCAGCTTTGATGCCGATCTCGGAGATAAACTCTCGTTCGATAAGATCTATCTTAACGGTGTTGAGGCAGCTGACGGAAACGGTCCTGTCATAGCACTGAAGAAAGGCATCGACGGCACAAAAGGCGACATCAGCCAGATCAGCCTTTACGGATGGTACGGAAACCTGAATTCCGAGACCGTAGCTTTTGGCTACCGCATCAACGGTGAAGAGATCGTATTCGGCGATTTCTTCTTTGATACGGAAAGCGAAGTTACGAATCTTGGCGCCAACAACCGCAGATTCGTCATTCCGATCGACGTAAGCAGTTATACAGGCCCCGGACATGAGATCTGGATCTACGCCAAACTGCAGAACGGCGACGTTGTCAAGCTCGACAGATTCGACAACCGCGGCCAGGATAACGAGAAGGACAGAGAGATCTACGTTATCTACAACGGACCCAACACCTCCGGCGCTGTCCTCGGCGACGTTGACGGCGACGGTGAGCTTTCCGACTGGGATGCCATCACCTTCGAGCGCTACCTGGCAGGCTGGAACGTAGAATACTCATTAGACGCAATGGATATTGACGGCGACGAAGATATCTCCGACTGGGATGCTATCCTTCTCGCCCGCTATCTCGCAGGCTGGAACGTGGAATATTTCAACTGATAAACGCAGGAAACTAAACTGAGACCGCCAATGCGGCTCCTTCGCAACGCAAAGGACTGCGGCGGCCCGACAGTTTAAGTAAAAAATACCCGGCTCCTCAAATCTAAAGGGGAGCCGGGCTTTTTAATGACCGGAAAGAATTAATAATTCACGAACTGAGCGGCTTCGGCAATATCTTTGAAATAACCCGCGCCAACAGCGCCGTAAAGGGCCGCACCGAAGGCGGCCTCCTCGCCGAAACGGGGTATAAGGACCTTGCCTCCGAAATCACGCTCCACACGGGCACGCAGAGCATTGCTCTTTCTGAGAGCTCCGCCGGCGCCTGCCACCACAGCTTTAGGGCCGTAAAGCTCTGCCATGAGCTTGTACATATCAAACAGCTCCCCTGAGATCCCGTCCATGAAGCCTGCGGCAAGATTTCCCAAAGTCAGGTTTGAGGTGGTGATGCCTGTTATCGACCCCGTGATATCGGGATCAGACCTTGTGCCCATGAATCTTGTATCCACCTTCAGGGGCGACGTTGTATTGCCTAACCCCGGCGCATTGTCGATAACACTGTAAACGTCTGCGCCGCGAACCCCGAAAGCATTGGCGATATCCTTCAGAAAGTCCGCCAGCACGGCAATGGACTTTCCGCCGCAAAGAGCGGAGCCTGCCGCCAGGTATTTCCCGCTTATAAACGGCCTTATTTCAATGCCTTCGGGAGCGTCGAGCCTCTCTGTCACCAGGGAGACCTGGCTCCCCGTTCCGATATTCACTAGAACGGAGCTGTCATGATCCCTTACGGAGCCTATAAAGCCGGCCTGGTTGTCACCGATGCCAACTGTCACCGGGATCCTGCCGCTCAAAAGTCCTATAACGCGGTGATCCTCCGCAACATCAGGGAAAAGCGAAGGGTCCAGCCCCAGCTTTAAAATGGCATCGCGGTCAAAACAGTTGTGTTTTATGTCAAACAGCCCGATGCTTGCCGCAGAAGATGGGTGAATGCAGGGCTTAAAGCCCCCGGTAAGCTCAATAGCGGCAAAATCATATATCGTAAGTAGCTTTTCGGCGCCTTCAGGCACCAAACCATTTACCTTGTCGTAAAAATAGGTCACGGCGCCGTAGCCGGGAGCTACCTTCATGCCCGTAACTGAGGAAACGTATTCGCTGTAGGTCAGGCCGTCCTTGTATTTAAGAGTGCCCCGGAGGTCCTGCCAGGTCACAAAAGGCGCCAGGGCGGAACCGTCCTTGCCGACATAAACGATGCCGTGCATCTGGCCCGTAAAGCCGACAGACGCGATATTACAGGTCCCGACGGCCTCCGAAAGCTCCCCGAAGATCCGCCTTGCGGCAGCCGCAATTGCCTCCGCGTCCGAGACCGCCGCAAAATCAAGGCCTGTGTCGACGCCAAAATCATTGGCAATGACCTTCTCCGCGGCAACATCCCCGTTTTCAAGATCCACGAGTACCCCCGCGATATTCGTTGTCCCTATGTCTATTCCCAAAGCATACATCGGCAGCACTCCATTTCCCGGAAATAAAAAAGCTAAGAATTGCAGAACCATAACGGCAATGCCAAACAGATTATAGCAGAAAAAGGCAAAACAGTTAACAGCTGAAAAGGGCGGAAAGGTCCGGAAGCATTGGCGGTTATTATATAATAAGCTTGAATTTGTAAAAATTCTTGCGAAGGAGGGTGCGGTGTGGTATCATATGCAGGATGATATCCTTACAAAGGAGAGTTATGTATGAAAAAGTCTTTTTCTTTGATCGTAAAAGTCATTTTTCTTGCGTTGGCTGTGATGCTCCTGTTCTCGTTTACAGGATGCTCAACCGGAGTTTATATCTCAGGTGACCTGCCGGATGACTATGCTCCTGAGATCGCGGGAAAACTGAAGGTTGCCGCGCGCCAGGACGTTTATCCCAGCGCAGCTTCTCAGAAAAGCTTGAATAACTGGATAAACTATTTCAGAACCGAGCACCCTGACGTAAACATCGAACTGACCTACGTGCCTACGGATTACTCCGCTCTCATTTCGTCGAAGACCATTGGCGACGTTTACTGGCTCAGCGACGCGGACGTTTACAACCTGGCCATCACGCAGGATGCGCTTATGGCGCTTGATTCTTACATCGAGGCTTACGATATTGACCTCACCGAGATCTACGGCGGTATCATGTCCCTCTGCGAAGCGGCGGGCAAAACGTATTTCGTCGGATCCACCTGCGGAAACGTTGTGTTCACCTACAACGTTGACGCTATGGTCGAGGCCGGACTTCTCGCTCCCGGCGAGAGAGTTGCCAATGACTGGACCTGGGAGGACTTCAAGGTCTACGCCGAGCAGCTTAAGAAATACGACGAGGACGGCGTTACGCTGACTCAGGTCGGCGCGGGCATGGCTCTCAACTGGCCTAACTGCTTCAGTCCCTTTATTTACGCTTACGGCGGAAACTGGGCTGACAAGGAAAACAAGAAGGTCACTCTTTCCAGCAAGGCAGTCCAGGACGGCATCGGCGCCGCCATCGAGGCCATCGACAACAGATGGATCTACCCCGAAGGAATCAATATGGGCAAGGAAATGCAGTCCAGCTACGGCACCGTTTCCACCAGAAACGGCTGCGTTTTCGCCTACAACCAGGCATATACAGTTCTTCCGTCCAACGCGGAAGGCTACAACACCCGCGGAATAACCTGGGACGTTGCTCCCTGGCCGCTCTTCCCCGAGAAGGCTTCCCCCTGCGGAACTCTTGGATTCGGCGTTTTCAGCTACACAAAGAACCCTGACGCCGCTGCGGCTCTGGTGCTCTCGCTCTGGACCGAGGAAGGTCAGCTTGCTCTCCACGGACAGGAGGGCGGCGACGTACCGGTCCTCAAAAAGCTGGGAGATCAGGATTTCTGGTATCTCAAGAGAGAGGGCTACACCGACATCAACTTCAGCGCCTTCACCGCCAACTACGAGAAATACGTGCCCGGACAGGTCAACGCCAGCGTACCGCCCGAGATCGCGACAATAATCGAGAAGGGCATGACGGCAATGTTCAACGCTTACTGCACCAACGGCGCATCCTGGACAGATAAGCTCCAGGAAATGGAGACCCAGTGCAACGACCTCTGGTCAACGTTAGCCGATTAAAAGCATAACGCCAATTTGAATAACTGAGAAGGCGCCCGCCGGAGTTCTGAAAAGTCAGGCTTTGGCGGGCGCAGTTTTTTACGTCAAGCCCCAAACCGGCCGACTGCTTCCACGCCAGGATACGAAGGCCTGCCGCAGCAGACCGCGATCAGGCTGCTTGCAGTTATGTGCACAGATCCCGGGAACCATGCAGGCAAGCGGAAACAACGGCAAAACCCGTAAAAACGACAGTTATACCTATTATAGGCGCGCTCGATCATTGAACAGTTTTCCCCTGTATAAAACCATTCAAATACCCCGATCTTACCGATACGGGTTATTTTTCTTTAAAACGACGGTGTGCTGACAAAAAAACATGATTTTTTTTGCTGAAATAACCAAATTTTTTGAAAAAATGTTGACAAGAAAAAATTATTTCTGTAAAATACACTTGACTATGGAAACAATGAGTACACGTGTCGTGTGTTCATTGTGCACGTTGTTTAGTAATAGGAAAGGAGTTAACGGTATGGCGGAGAAAAAAGGTAAAGAGAAGAAGTACGTCAATAGCGTACTTGCATGGAGCCTTCTTGGCGCCGAGGCTCTGATAATCGTAATCATTTGCCTCATCGTATTCATGTGACTATTACTAAGGCTTAGCTAAAATGTCACACGACATAAAAAATTAGAAAGGAATTATTATGAATAACAATTTTCGAAAGAATGGCCGCAAGGCATTCACAATTGTAGAGCTCGTTATCGTAATAGCTGTTATCGCAATTCTGGCAGCTGTTTTGATCCCAACGTTCTCTAACATCATTAAAAGATCGCAAATTTCTGCTGACACTCAGCTTTGCAGAAACCTTAATACAGTTCTCACGATGGCTACATCCGAAGGACGTGTTCCGGGCTC
>JAGCZO010000190.1 GCA_017959965.1 Clostridia bacterium
AATCATACCTGTCGAGGCCGCCGATAATGTTAAGAAGAGTGGTCTTTCCGCAGCCCGACGGGCCGAGGACGGAAACGAATTCGCTCTCTCTGAATGAAATGGATATGTTTTTCAGCGCCTCGGTGACCCGGTCACCGACTTTGTAGGATTTGTTTATTTGAATTAATTCAAGCATAAAAATGGACCTCCGATCCGTATCTTTAAAATTTTAAAGCTTTGATATTGAAAAAGTATGAAAAAATCGGGGTCGTCAGGAAAAACGGCAAAAAAAAGAACTGCCGCGTCACCGGCATTCCGGAAAATGACGCAGCAGTTTTTTTACAACGTTCCGGGGAAAAGCCCCCGGAGCATCGGCGTGTTAAAAATCAGTATTTCAGATCTCGGGAATATCGATCTCGATCTCTTTTCCGAGCTCGGCGGACTTTACTATACCGTCGATAATTGCCTGGTTATAGAGGATCTGAGATGACGGAACAGGCGCGGGAAGGTTGTTTCTGCAGGCGTCGACAAACGATCTGACCTTCTCGAAGAAAAGACCCTTGGGAGGCTCCGGAAGGAGAGGCAGCTTGACCTCTGCCTGGAGGCCCGCCACGTCCTTGTAAAGGGTCATCTGACCGCCGACGGAACCGTTCCAGCACTCAGTGGATGGGATCCTGAGAGCGCCCTCGGTACCGAGAATGATGGTGTCGCCGGGGGTGTTGATGTGGGATGCCCATGAGGTGATGAAGTCAACGACTATTCCGCCCTCAAGTCTTACGAAGCCGGCAGCAAAATCGTCAACGTCGAATCTCTGAGCGTCGGCGGGGTTGTTGTATTTGGGGTTGGGTCCGAAGAAGGCGGATTTGTATCCGGTTACAGTAAGAGGCTTCGGATAGCCGATGGCGTTGAGGACCATGTCGAGAGCGTAGCAGCCGATGTCGCCAAGAGCGCCTATACCTGCGGTCCTCTTCTCAATGAACGTGGAGTTCGGGATGCCTCTTCTTCTGCCGCCGCCGATCCTGATGTAGTAGACCTTTCCGAGCTCGCCGGCCTCGACTATACGTTTGATTTCCTTCATGTTGTTATCCATACGGGGCTGGAAGCCTATGGAGAGCAGCTTACCGGACTTTTTCTCTGCCCTGCAGACCGCTATTGCCTCTTCGGTCGTAACAGTGAAGGGCTTCTCCAGGAGGACGTTGACGCCGTGCTCAAGAGCATAGATCGTGCACTCCGCGTGGGTGGCGTTATAGGTGCAGACGGAGACACCGTCAAGCTTCTCATTGTCGATGAGCTCCTTGTGGGAAGGATAAAAATGGATCTTCTCCGCATCGAAGCCCCACCTCTTGGCAAACGTTTCGGCCTTTCCCGGGATAAGGTCGGCCATTGCCACGAGTTCAACGTCGTCCATCAATTTCAGCGTGGCCGCATGTGCCTCCGCTATCCAGCCGGTGCCGATGATACCGTATCTGAATTTCTTTGCTGCTTTTACTTCTTCCTCGACCACGTCAGGGGTAAACTGGTTTAAAACTTTATCGCTCATAAATCCTCCAAAACTGTTTATTTTGTGTGTTCCGAACACTTGTGATTACTTGTTTGCCTTTTTCAGAAATTCGATGCTCATGGCGGCGCACTCAAGAGCGCTCTTTCCGAGAGCAGGCATATCCTGTTCAACAATAAGCCACTTGCTGCCGGCCTCGTGAGATGCTTTGATGATCTCCTCAATATTCTGCACGCCGTATCCTACGGGTCTGAATCCGAAAGCCTCCGCCTCGGCTGTGTCCTTCTGCTTCTGCTCGTCGATACCGATAAGAGCATACATCTTCTCCGGCTTCTTTCCTGGCATCACGAAATCCTTGAGATGCACCACCGGTGACCTTCCGGCGTATTTGCGGATGTATTCGGAAGGATCCTCGCCGCCCACGTTCACCCAGCAGGTGTCAAGCTCCGTCTTAAGAAGGTCAGCGGAAACTTCCTTATAGAGAATGTCAAGAGCGTACTCCCCGCCTATCTTCACGAATTCAAAATCGTGGTTATGGTAGAGCAGTTCGATGCCGTACTTTTTGCATACGCTTCCGATCTTCTTCGCTCCTTCGATGACCTCTTTGAATCTTTCCTGACCGGGTCTGAATTCCTCGGTAAGGTAGGGAATAACGATATACTTCACGCCAATGTCGGCATATTCTTTTATAACGCCCTCGGGATCCGCGACCATATCCGTGAACGGAACGTGAGCCGAGACCGGATCCAGGCCGTACTTTGCGCATATTTCTTTCGCTTCTTTTGCGGAGTGGCCGTAAAGTCCGGCAAATTCAACGCCTTCGTAACCCATTCCGGCAACAGCCTTTATGGTTCCCTCAAAGTCGGCGGCAAGATCGTCTCTCACCGTATAAAGCTGAAGACCAATCGGAAATTTTGACATATATACCTCCTTAGACAGGCAAAAAAATACTACAATTTAAGCGCCCGCAATGATATAATCATTATATCGGATGAAGCTTGTATTTTCAACTGTTTTAATCGTGACGCAAACAATATATTGATAAAAAACGCTTTACCCGATACGGAGGACACAAAATGAAGGTATTCAGGATTTTTACCGCAGTTCTTTTGGCGTTGGCGATGCTTGTCTCGGCGGTCGCCTGTTCCACAGGCGGACAGGGAAGCAGCGGCGGCGAAGGAGACAAGCCGGAAGCGACGGCTGTTTCGCAGGAGGATCTGAACGAAATGTACGAAAAATATGCGGGGACTCAGCTCATGCGCGGCATCTGGGTAACTCCGAGGCTGAACGCGAAAGACGATCAGGAAATATACGACGCGGAATACAAAAAGGTCAAGGACGTCGGGGTCAACATGATCTTCACCTACGGCGAGTCGGATTCGAAAAACGCCATGACGAAGACTCTGGAGGCCTGCAGGAAGAACGGGATCAAGGTCATGATCTCACTGAAGCGTCCCGAGTCCGGGAGCACCATCAAAGCCAATCTCAGGACCGTAGAAAAATACGACAGCGACCCAGCGGTCATTGGCTATAATATGATCGACGAGCCGAACACATCGCTTTTCGAAAATATCGCGAAACAGTACAAGGCCATCCGGGAGATATGCTCCCCGGATAAGATCATAATGATGAACTTTTTCCCGAATTACGCCAACGCAGCTCAGCTTGGCGTGGACGACAGCGGCAACCGCTACAGGGATTATCTTGAAAAGTATTTCGAGCTTGCGGATACGGACGTCGTTTCCTTCGATTTTTACCCCTACAGGGCAGACCCATCGGGCGACGACAGCATGTACGCGATGTTCATTGCCAATACGTGCGAGATCATGAAGGCAGCGAACGAAAGAGGCCTCCCCGCCTGGGGCTTCGTGCAGTGCGGAGAATGGGCCGGCACCAGGACCCCCAAGCTGGGCGAGCTCCGGATGCTGTCCCACTTTCACCTTCTTTTCGGACTTGACTGTTTTACCTACTTTCTCTACGTTACGCCCATCAACGGCGAGACCGACGAGGGTTTCTTCAAAGGCATGGTGGAATACGACGGAACGGTAAGAGAGACATATGACCTTGTCCGTCAGACCGCCGCCGAGATCGACGCGATGAAAGGCGTTTATCTCGACTACACCTTCAAGGGGCTCATGTATAAAAATATCCCCGACTCCTGGAAGGAGCATATCCTGCCGGAGTTCGATCTGAAGGATTTCGCAAACGTGAAGGATATCAGGACCGGCCGTGAAGGCAGCGGCATCATCTGCGGATGCTTCGAAAAGGATAACGGCGGCAAGGGACTCTACCTTCTGAACACCGACGCTTATTACAACCTCTCCTGCACCGTGGAATTCGAAAAAGAAACGGAATACAGAGTCTGGGGCGCCGGCGGTATAGAGCAGGCAGGAACCGCCAAAGAGATCAGTTTTGATTTTATTTCAGGCGAGGGCAAGTTCGTGGAGATCACCGACTGAGACACCCGATTCTATACATTAAGATTTTAAGCAAAATTGCGTAAAAAAGAGCGGTTCCTAATATCCCGGGGCCGCTCATTTTTATCATGCAATCTCAGAGGTCATCCGCCGAGCTTCAGATACATCGGCACAAGTTCCTCCTGCGTGAAAACGAGAGGGTTATTGGCAAGTCTCTGGGCGTTTACCGACGAGGCCAGCACCTCCGCCTCTTCTTCCGAAACTTCCGGCTCGTTTATTTCTATGGATCGGAGGAAGGCCCTGAACTTATCTGGAAACTCCGCAGGGGACACGCCGAAGGACAGATCTGATATCCTTTGCAGTATTTCTTTAATGCTCCCGTCGGGAGACGGCTCCGTCACGAAAGCTTCCGCAAGCCTTTCGAAGACCGTGCCGAAGCATACAGCCACCGCATGACCGTGGGGAAGGTTCTTCATGGAGCTCAGCTTATAACTCATAGCGTGGGGAGCGGCTGTTCTGGTGATATTTATGGATCTTCCGGAGCAGTAGGCGCAAAGCAGTGCATAGTTGTAAACTGAAGGAAGGGATACTTTTTCAAGCTCTCCGTCAAGCTCGCCAAGCCCTTTCCCCGCCGGGTAGAAGTCTTTTATAAAGGACATTGCCTCTATAACGGTGAAAGCGAGCTTCAGGCTTTCCTCCGTTCTTCTCCTGCCGAACGCGCTTTCACAGGCCTGGCAGAAGGCGTCAAGGAAAGTGCACTTTCTCTGATATGGAGGAAGCGTTTTTATCAGATCCCCGCACAGCAATACGTAGTCCGGAAGCACGTTTTCGCTTTCCAGGGACTGCTTCACGCCCTCTTTGTAGTAAACGGCAAACTTGGTGGCATCGCTGCCGGTGCCCGCGGTAGTGGGTATCGCCAACAGAGGCACCTCTTTTCCGCTGAAGTGTCTGATGCATTTGGCGGTATCGATGGCGCTTCCTCCGCCAAGTCCTATTACCAGTCCCGCCTCAGACTTTTCAAACTCGCTGACCCCGAGTTCAATTTCTTCCAGCTTCGGATTCGGGGAAAAGGAAGTGAAAAAAGTCAGGTCAGCACCGGCACCGTCAAAGGCCTCCCGGACGGACAGTTTTTCTGCCGGAATGCCGGATACGACAAAAACCTTCGATGCCTTTGTCTTTTTAAGTATGCGCTTCAGCTTCTTTACGAGATCCGCCCCGGCGTCGGCCGCAAGGGAGACGTTGGGAAGAAGAAAGCCTTCGAGTGCTTTAACGTTTTTCCCGTATTCAGCGATAAAAGTATCATCATGCATGGCAGCGTTCCTGCTCCTCTTGGCAATAATATCCGCGGCAGGAAAAAGCCTTTCCCGCCGGGATCTCATTTTATTTCATTTCATAAGATAATTCAACCGTCCCGCCTTTGCAATTTGATCTTAAATGAAGTATAATCACTCCGGAGGAAAAGCCAATGCTTTCGGACACTCACACACATACATACTATTCTGCGGATTCGAAAACTGATCCCGAGGAAAACATAAAAAAGGCTGTTGAAAACGGTCAGAAATATATCGTTCTCACGGATCACTTCGACCACGGGCTCAAGTGCGGCAAGTCCGATTATAATTTTGACTCCCTTGACCGGGCAGACGAGATCCAAAGGCTTAAGGATATCTACGCATCAAAGATCACTGTGCTTTGCGGAATAGAGACCGGTCAGCAGCCTGACGAGGCTGTCAGAAAAGCCAATGACGATAAGCTCGCCGAATACGGCTTTGATTACATCATCGGCTCCACACACCTGATACACGGACTGGATCCCTACGAAGGTGTGTACTTCGAAGGAAAAACGATGAAGGAAGCCTATACGGAGCTTCTTCGGGAGCTGATATACAACGCCCTTCTCTACGACAATTACGACTCCGTGGGGCATTTTGACTATACGTCCAGGTACGCTCCCTACGAAAACAGGACGCTCAGGTACAGGGACTTTCCGGATCTTCTGGACGCCTTTTTCAAAATAATCATTTCGAAGGGAAAGGCTCTTGAGTTCAACACAAAGACCGCCACCAGAGTGGAACCTGATCCGGACGTGTGGAAGAGATACAAGGAGCTTGGCGGTGAGCTTGTTACCGTCGGAAGCGACGCACATAAGCCCGAGCTGGTGGGTCTTGAGTTCCGGCGCTTCGGAAGCTTCCTGAAAAGCTGCGGCTTCGACTACGCGTTCATATACAGAGGCAGAAAGCCTTTTGCCGAAAAAACAGATCAATAAATACTGTTCCGGCATCGCTTTGGCACCGTTCTTTCGGAAAACCAAGGACGGAGACCGGATCACTTGATAAAAAGCTTGATTTCATATACGGGACCGGCAGCACATCTGCCGCCCGGGCCGTGAGGAAAAAGAAAATGAATTGGGAAATAGCTTACACGAATTCCGCCGACGCCTCTTCAGGCAGCGGCAGAGAATACAAAACGCCGGATGAGATCAGAAGATCCGGCATGTCGATAATATCTGCCCGGGTGCCCGGCAGCTTTGAATGCGAGCTGGTCAGGCTCGGCGCGGAAAAGGATTATCTGACAGAGTCTAACATACACAGTCTCGAAAAGTACAAAGACACCCACGTCTGGTATTTTTCCGAGTTCAACTCCTATGATTTCTCCTGCTTCCGCTTTGAAAAGCTCTACGGGAAAGCTGTCGTATACGTAAACGGCGCCGAGGTCCTCCGCACGGACCATTCGCTCAGAGCCTTTGAGCTCAGCGAAGGCATCGTTGAAGGCGCCAATACAATTGTCGTGCACATATTTCCCTCCGAGGACCTCAGGCAGACCGTTTATTCGCTTTCCGGCATAGGTCTCAAGGGCATTGGAGGCGACGCCTCCGTCAGAAGAAAAAGGAAGTGCGAGATCAAAAACGCATACGTCAGGACAGTCGAGATCGACAAGGACGCCGACACGGCAAAGATCCGTTTCACTGCGGAGATCGACATCCGCGACGACTGCAGGCACGAGCTTTCGCACCTTAAATACAGAGCTTCCGTTAAGGACGAAAAAAGAGTATATACGGCGGAAGGCGACATTTACGGCGACAGGATAGACTGCACCGTTGAGGTATCCCATCCGAAGCTCTGGTGCCCGAAAAACTACGGAAGAGCCTACCTTTACGACGGCTCGCTGACGGTCCTTGACGCCGGCAAGCAGCTGGATATCTTCGACACAAAGATCGGTATCAGGACTTTAAGTACAAACAGAAACGGTCATAGCGCCAATGACGTCGAATTTTCCGTCAACGGAAGCAAGGTATTTCTCAGCGGAGCCAACACCGGCCCTTCTGAGCTTTTCAAAGATGAGACCGACGCGCGTATCGAAGAGCTCGTTGCCGCCGCATCAGATATAAACTGCAACGTTCTCAGATATACCGGCGGCTATGCTCCCGAGGCGTTTCTTGACGCCTGCGACAAGGCGGGCATCACCGTGATACAGGAGCTGCCGGGAGCTCAGGAAAGTTATACGGAAGATCCCGCAAACGAGGCAGAGCTCGAAGCCGAAGCGAAATATTTCATTTCCGTAATGAGGAATCATCCTTCGCTGATCGCATTTTCCTGCGTGGACGGCGAAAGCAGCACCTGCGGACAAATATTCTCAAAGGCGGTCTCGTCCTGCGCAAACTCCGTCCCACTCCTCTGCGGTTTTTCAAGTCTTCCCTGCGGCGCGGAAGATAACGGTGCAGGCCTTTCAGCAGGATCTGAAGCGTCCTTCTACACCGGAGCCGTGGGTTGTCCTTCTCTCCCCTCACCCGAGTCGCTTGCCCTTTTTATAGGCAAAAAGATCTGGTGGCCCATAGCGGAGGACAACGGAGAGCTTCTGGAATCCTTTGCCGCCCATTTTTCGCCGGCCGCAGAGCCCGGCGAGGCGTCAGCGGATATACTTGTGGAGACCGTAAAAAGGGTCTTCGGCACCGCGGAAGCCGATCACAGCTCCTTTACCCGCCAGATACAGACCATACAGGCGGAGCAGATCAAAAAGCAGATCGAGCTTTACAGATCCTCCTCAAACAGGACCTCAGGCGTCATAGCCTTTGACCTAAGCGACTGCCATACCATGATATCGGGATCGGTCATAGACTACTATCTGGGGAAAAAGCTTGCATATTCCTTCATCAAGAAGACTCTTGCCCCGTTGTGCCTCATGATCACGCCTAAAAGCAGCGGCGAGTTTGCCCTTGTGGCAGTGAACGACCTGCCCTACGGCGATCAGATCACTTACACAGTGAAAGATCTGACTGAAAACTCTTCGCTGATCATCAGCGGCATCACGGATATATTCGCTTTTTCAGGCACGGGACTTTGTCCCGTGAACCCCGTTCCCGGACATTTCTACCAGATCACCTGGACGACCAGGGCCGGACGGACCTATACGAATCATTTCTACCGCAGCTCTGACGTTAACGATTACGCTTCATACTCAAGCGCCCTTCTGGAGGCAGGCTACGGTGATGCGGCAGGCGCCGGGAAATAACATACACAAAATCGATATTGACAGAAAACCTCAAAAATGGTATTATGCCTACCGTTGACCCGAGATGTGGCTCAGCTTGGTAGAGCGCTGCGTTCGGGACGCAGAAGTCGCAGGTTCAAATCCTGTCATCTCGACCATGAAA
>JAGCZO010000191.1 GCA_017959965.1 Clostridia bacterium
AAAAAAGACGCCGAATAAGGCGGGGAAGGGCTGTCCGGAAGGGCAGCTTTTTCTTTCGGCGGTGTCTGATCATGAAAAAGTTTTTTTGAAAAAAGTTTAAAATCAGCTGAAAATAGTGCTTGCATAATGATTTTGTTTGTGTTATAATGCGCGACGTGTGGCCTGACAGACGAGGAAGTTTGAGATTGCTGCAGCGAATACTTCGATGGATCCGGGAGCGCCGAAGTCCGATCAACAGACGCGCCGACGGTGAAAATGAGTACCGATTGCAGGTAACTTAGACGGAGAATGTCCGGTTCAGAGAAACCGGGCGGCGTGTCACTGTATAGCGAAAAGCGTTTTTTCTTTGTGCAGTAAAACCAGGTTGAAATCATCCGTATAAGGTTGATAATTCAATTTGATTTTTTTTATGCCAAGAAGAATCAACACCCGGTAGCGTGTACAAGGTTGCCAAAGAATGTCACTATAAGGAGTAAAAAAATGGCTGAAAAGAAAACAAACAAACCGATTGCTAAGCAGAGACTGAGGATCAAATTAAAGTCTTATGATTATCAGCTTCTCGACCAGTCCGCTCAGAGGATCGTTGACACCGCCCGCAGGACGGATTCTGTCGTTTCAGGACCTATTCCGCTTCCGACAGAGAAGGAAATAGTTACGATCCTTCGTGCCGTACATAAGTACAAGGATTCCAGAGAGCAGTTTGAGCTCAGAACTCACAAGAGATTGATCGACATCATAACGCCTTCAAAGGCTACGGTAGACGCGCTGATGAAGCTCGATATCCCTGCAGGCGTTGAGATAGAAATGAGCGTTAAGCACTGAATAAGAGCCCCTCGCAGATGATTCGCACGAAATAAGGCTCAGATCCAAAGCTTAATGCATTGGCGCAGCTCCGGAAAGCCCAAAATTTCCGGAAAGCACGCGGAATGCCGGGCCCCAAAGGGACGGCAGGGTCAAGTTCGGAAACCCGAACCAATAACCAAGGAGGTAAAAAATGGAGAAATTTGTTTTGGGAACAAAAGTCGGTATGACTCAGATCTTCTCTGCTGACGGCACATGCACGCCTGTCACCGTTGTGGCAGCGGGCCCCTGCAAAGTCATTCAGAAGAAAACAGTTGAATCCGACGGTTACAACGCTGTGAAGATCGGCTTTGAGCAGGTCAAACTTGAGAAGCTCAACAAGCCCGAAGCAGGCGTTTACAAGAAGATCAGTCTTGATTACGGATACAAGTATCTTTGCGAGTTTAAGCCTGACAGCATCGACTCCTACGAAGTGGGCAGCGATATCGACGTCAGCGTTTTTTCCGACGGAGATGCGGTTGACGTAAGCGGTACTTCAAAAGGTAAGGGCTTTGCCGGCGCCATCAAGCGTCACGGTCAGAAGATCGGACCGAAGAGCCACGGTTCAAAGTACCACAGAGGCGTAGGTTCCATGGGACCTAACACAGACCCCGGTCGCGTCCTCCCCGGAAAGAATATGCCGGGCCATATGGGCAGCGAGAGAGTTACTGTGCAGAACCTCACGATCGTAAAGGTCGACGCTGAGAGAAATCTTCTTCTCATCAAGGGCGCTGTCCCCGGACCTAAGGGCAGTCTTCTTGAGATAACGGATTCCGTTAAGGCTTAAAAGGAGGAGAAACAATGGCTACTGCAAAAGTTTATAACATGAAAGGCGAGTTCCTTGAGGAGATCGCACTTGACGATAAAGTTTTCGGCATTGAGCCCAACGCTACAGCGGTCCATACGGTTGTTGTGAATACGCTTGCCAACAGACGCCAGGGAACCCAGTCCGCTAAGACAAAGAGTGAAGTCAGCGGCGGCGGAAAGAAACCCTACAGACAGAAGGGCACAGGTCGCGCCCGCCAGGGTTCGATCCGTTCGGCACAGTGGATCCACGGCGGAATCATTTTCGCTCCCAAGCCGAGAAGCTACAGATTCAAAGTTAATAACAAAGTCAGACGTCTTGCAATGCTTTCAGTCCTTTCGTCCAGAGCTCAGTCCGAGGATGTCATCGTTCTCGATAAGATCGAGCTTGACGAGATCAAGACAAAGAAGATCGTTGCTATGATGGAGGCTCTCAAGGTTGATACAAGCGCTCTCATTCTGACCGCTGAACCCGACACCAAAGTTGTAAAATCAGCCGGAAACATCCCCGGCGTTGACACTGCTTTTGTCGGCACCATCAACGTTTATGATATTCTTCGCCACGAGAAGCTCGTTGTTACGAAGGATGCCCTGTCAAAATTGTCGGAGGTGTACGCATGAAAGATTATGAAGTAATCATCCGCCCGCAAAAGACCGAGAAGTCATCTGCTGAGGCAGCTGAAGGCAAATATTCGTTTATCGTTGCCAATACAGCTACAAAGATCGATATTAAAAGAGCTGTCGAAAACCTCTTTGGCGTTAAGGTGCTGTCCGTGAACACTCTCCGCTACGACGGAAAGAAGAAGACACGCCGCCAGAGTTCAGGCGTAGTAGAAGGAAAGACCGCCAGCTACAAAAAAGCTATCGTCAAGATCGACAGAAACGCAAAACCCGTTTCCTACATCGGCGAAGGTGGCAAAGTTGTTAAGACCGGCAGGAAATTCAAAGACACCATCGAAGGTTATGGCGAATAAAGGCAGGAGGTAAAAGATAATGGGTATTAAAAAATACAATCCTACAACTCCGGGCAGAAGAGGCATGACTGTGTCTGATTTCTCTGAGATCACCGGAAAAAGCAACATCAAGTCCCTGTTGGCTCCTGTTAAAAAGACCGCCGGACGCAATTCCTACGGAAAGATCACAGTGAGACATCACGGCGGCGGAGCTAAAAGAAAATACAGGATCATTGATTTCAAGCGCAACAAGATCGACATGCCCGCAAAAGTCGTTGCCATCGAGTACGATCCTAACAGAAGCGCCAATATCGCTCTTCTCAGTTACGCGGACGGAACCAAGTCCTACATCATTCATCCCGAAGGACTGAAGGTCGGCGACACCGTCGTTTCAGGTCCCAACGCTGACATCAAACCCGGAAACACTCTTCCTCTCGAGAACATACCCCTCGGTACTCTCGTTCACAACGTGGAAATGAAGCCGGGAAAGGGCGGCCAGCTCGCAAGATCCGCAGGCGCGTCCGCACAGCTTATGGCAAAAGAAAACGGCTTTGCTCAGCTGAGACTTAACTCAGGCGAAGTCAGAATGATTCCTCTCAATTGTACAGCCACCATCGGCACCGTCGGAAACTCCGAGCACGAGAACATCAAGATCGGTAAGGCCGGCCGCAAGAGATGGATGGGCATCAGACCTACGGTACGCGGTGTCGTAATGAACCCGAACGACCACCCCCACGGCGGTGGAGAAGGAAAATCACCTGTCGGTATGCCCAGCCCTGTTACTCCTTGGGGTAAGCCTGCTCTCGGATATAAGACGAGAAAGAAGCATAAGGCTTCCGACAAGTACATTGTGAGAAGAAGAAACGCTAAATAAGCGATGGAGGACTAGTCATGAGTAGATCATTGAAAAAAGGACCGTTTGTAGATCAGAAACTGCTTGCCAGAATCGAAGCTATGAACGAGAAAAACGAAAAAGTCGTTATTAAGACCTGGTCCAGAGCTTCCACGATTTTCCCCCAGATGGTGGGTCACACGATCGCCGTTCACGACGGAAGGAAGCACGTGCCGGTTTACATCAACGAAGAGATGGTTGGACACAAGCTCGGTGAGTTTGCGATGACCAGAACTTTCCGCGGACACGCCAAGAGCGAAAAGTCCGGCGGCGCAAAGAAATAACGGAAGGAGGAATTTTTCATGGGAAGAAAGAAATTCACTGAAGAGGAACTCCTCGAAAAGCGTGACGAGCTGATCGCCGCTTACAATGCACAGGCTCCGAAGAGCAAGAAGCCCGCTGTCCTCACAAAGAGGGAGCGCAAGGCTCTCGGAATCGGCAGAGATCAGGGCAAAGCCATTCTGAGATTTGCCGGTGTTGCCCCGAGAAAAGCCAAGATCGTTCTTGACCTGATCAAAGGCAAGCCCTTAGACGAAGCCTACGCCATCGTCCGCTACACACCCAAGGCTGCCTCCGAGATGATTTACAAGCTCATCAGATCGGCTGAGGCAAATGCCGTTAACAACTTCGGTCTCGACCCCAACAAACTCTACATCGCGGAAGCGTTCGCAAATTCCGGTTCGATCTTGAAAAGAATGCAGCCGGTCTCCCGCGGAAGAGGCAACAGGATCAACAAGAGAACGAGCCATATCACAATCGTGGTAAAAGAGAAGATCGAAGGAGGCGACGAGAATGGGACAGAAAGTTAATCCGCACGGACTCAGAGTCGGTATCATTAAGGATTGGGATTCCAAATGGTATGCCGGAAAGAAAGAGTATTCAGTATTCCTCGTAGAGGATAACAAAGTCAGAAACTTCGTTAAGAAGAAGTATTATGACGCGGGTATCGCCAAGATCAGGATCGAGAGACAGAACAACAAACTGACTGTCAATATCGACGTCGCAAAACCCGGTATGCTCATCGGCCAGAAGGGCGCGAACAAAGAGATCCTCGTTGGCGAGCTCAAGGCTCTCACAGGCCGCGACGTTATCGTCAATATCTTCGAGGTGAAGCAGAGAGATCTCAGCGCTCAGCTTTGCGCAGAGGACATTGCCCTCCAGCTCGAGAAGCGTATAGCTTTCAGAAGAGCTATGAAGCAGGTCATGATCAGAGCGATGAAAGCAGGAGCACGTGGTATCAAGACCGCTTGCAGCGGACGTCTCGGCGGCGCGGAGATCGCGCGTACGGAGCACTACCACGAGGGAACCATTCCGCTCCAGACTTTGAGAGCAGACATTGATTACGGATTTGCCGAGGCCAAAACGACCTACGGAAGAATTGGCGTCAAAGTCTGGATCTACAAAGGCGAGGTGCTCCCCGCACCCAAAAAGACAGAAGGAGGCGCAGTTTAATGTTACTTCCGAAGAGAGTTAAACACAGAAAACAGCAGAGAGGCAGAATGACAGGAAGAGCCTACCGCGGAAATAAAGTCTCCTACGGAGAATACGGTCTCCAGGCGACAGAGTGCGGATGGATCACAGGCAATCAGATCGAAGCTGCCCGTATCGCAATCAACCGTTACGTTAAGAGAGGCGGTAAGGTCTGGATCAAGATATTCCCTGACAAGCCTGTTACAAAGAAACCCGCCGAGACCCGAATGGGTTCCGGAAAAGGCTCGCCTGAGTATTGGGTAGCGGTTGTCAAGCCGGACAGAGTTCTGTTTGAAATTGCCGGTGTCGATGAATCCATCGCCCGCGAAGCCCTCAGACTTGCGTCTTACAAGCTCCCCATCAAATGCAAGATAATTGCCCGCGAAGCGGAGCCCGCCGAAAGTGAGGTATGATCCGATGAAGGTTAAAGAATACAACGAAAAACTCGCCGAAATGACTCTTGAAGAGCTTATGCAAGAGGAAGAAGATCTTAAGAAAGAGCTTTTCAATCTTCGTTTCCAGCAAGTAACCGCTTATATGGACAACCCGCTTAAACTCAGACTTGTCAAGCGTGACATCGCAAGAGTGAAGACGGCTATCAGTAAGAAGAGCAAAGAAGCTTAAAGGAGGTAGATTACAATGTCTGATAGGAATTTAAGAAAGACCCGTGTCGGCAAAGTGGTCAGCGACAAAATGAACAAGACCATCGTCGTAGCGGTTGTTGACAGCGTGAAGCACCCCCTTTACAAGAAAATTGTGAAGACCACGTATAAGCTCAAGGCTCATGACGAAAACAACGAAGCCGGAATCGGTGATACCGTTATGGTTATGGAGACCCGCCCCCTCAGCAAGGACAAGCGCTGGAGACTGGTCAACATAATTGAAAAGGCGAAGTAATTTTAAGGAGGGTTCGTAATGATACAGGTACAAACAAGACTTAAGGTTGCTGACAACACCGGCGCTAAGGAACTTATGTGCATCAAAGTCATCGGCGGAAGCAGAAGAAGATATGCCAACATTGGCGATACCATAGTTTGCTCCGTTAAGAACGCCGCCCCCGGCGGAATGGTAAAGAAGGGTGACGTCGTGAAATGCGTTGTCGTCCGCACCAAGAGAGGTGTCAGAAGAAACGACGGCACATACATAAGGTTTGACGAGAACGCGGCAGTCCTTATCAAGGACGATCTCACGCCTCGCGGAACACGTATTTTTGGGCCTGTCGCAAGAGAGCTCAGAGACAAGGATTTCATGAAGATCGTCTCTCTTGCCCCCGAGGTTCTTTGATGTGGAGGTGTGAAATGGCAAGCTTAAACATTAAAAAAGGTGACAACGTAATGATCATCACCGGCGAAGATGCCGGAAAAAAAGGCAAAGTGCTTAAGGTTCTGACCGACGAGCAGCGCGTAGTTGTTGAAGGCAGAAACAAGGTTATCAAGCACCAGAGGCCCCGCAACCAAAGAGACGCAGGCGGTATTGTGGAACGTGAAGCATCCATCCACGTTTCCAACGTCATGGTGGTTTGCCCCAAGTGCGGCAAAGCCACGAAGACCGGCATAAAGTTCGTCGAGGGCAAGGGAAAGAAGGTCCGTGTCTGCAAGCAGTGCGGCGCTGAGATCCCCACCGTTGACGACGCGAAATGATTCTGCACGGAGGTATAGATAATGTTAAGACTTAAAGAAAAATACATTAAAGAAGTAGTTCCGGCAATGCAGGAGAAGTTCGGTTACAAGAACATTATGCAGGTTCCGAAGCTCGTTAAGATCGTTATCAACATGGGCCTCGGTGAGATCAAGGAAAACCCCAAGGCTATCGAGTCCGCTACGGCAGACATCAAAACGATCACCGGCCAGGCTCCTATCATCACTAAGGCTAAAAAATCGGTGGCGGCGTTCAAGCTCAGAGAAGGCATGAACATCGGTCTCAAGGTTACACTGAGAGAAGACAGAATGTACGCTTTCGCCGACAAGCTCATGAACATCGCGCTCCCGAGGATCAGGGACTTCCACGGCGTTCCCGCCAATTCGTTTGACGGCCGCGGAAACTACGCCATCGGCGTACGTGAGCAGCTCATCTTCCCTGAGATCGAGTACGATAAAGTTGACCGAGTCAGAGGTATGGACATTGCTTTCGTAACAACTGCCAATACCGACGAAGAAGCTAAAGAGTTTCTTAAGCTTATGGGCATGCCCTTTGAGAAATAAGAGGAGGCTAGAGAATCATGGCAAAGACTTCAATGAAAATTAAGCAGCAGAGAGAGCCTAAGTTCAGCACAAGGGCCTACACAAGATGCCAGATTTGCGGCCGCCCGCATTCATATCTGAGAAAGTTCGGCATTTGCCGTATCTGCTTCAGAGAACTTGCTTACAAGGGCCAGATCCCCGGCGTTAAGAAAGCCAGCTGGTAATAAGAGAAGGAGGAGTGAAAAATGCAAATTACAGACGTTGTAGCTGATATGCTTACCCGCATCAGAAACGCGGGATCCGCAAGGCATACTTCCGTAGACATTCCTGCTTCGAATGTTAAGAGCGCGATAGCACAGATCCTGCTTGAGGAAGGATATGTGAAGGGCGTAGAGAAGATCGACGACGGCAAACAGGGCGTGATCAGGATCACCCTTAAGTACGTCTCGGGCAAGAGGTTTGCGATCTCCGGGATCAAGAGGATCTCCAAACCCGGTCTCCGCGTTTACGCATCCAAAGACGAGCTTCCGAAGGTTCTCGGCGGTCTCGGCATCGCTATCGTCTCCACCTCCCGCGGCATCATGACCGACAAAAAGGCCAGAACAGAGGGCCTCGGCGGAGAAGTAATGGCTTTCGTATGGTAATATAACTGCGCGGCGGTCACGGATCGCCCGCATGAGATCCTTCGGCGCGGAAACGTGCCGGGGGATGAAAATCTGAAATGGATCGCCCGATGAGAAGGCGATTCGGAATCTTAAGATCGGAGGAAAAAATTTATGTCAAGAATCGGAAAAAAACCGATTGCAATCCCGGCCGGAGTGACTGTTGACATTGCTGACGGAAACGTTGTTACCGTAAAAGGCCCTAACGGCCAGCTCACAGAAACTTTCAGCACAAGGCTCACCATTAAGAAAGAGGGCGCTACGGTCTGCGTAGAAAGAAGCTCGGACGACAAGTTTGACAGAAGTCTTCACGGACTCACCCGCAGCCTCATCCAGAACATGGTGGACGGTGTAACGAAAGGCTTCCAGAAGATTCTGGAGATCAACGGTGTCGGTTACAGAGCCGGTAAAGCCGGCAAGGTCCTCACACTCAACGTTGGATTTTCCC
Organism: Clostridia bacterium; assembly: GCA_017959965.1. Taxonomy (GTDB): domain Bacteria; phylum Bacillota; class Clostridia; order UBA1212; family UBA1212; genus UBA1212. The sequence goes on from JAGCZO010000191.1 coordinate 8,250, forward strand.
ATCCCGTAGAGTTTGAAGAGCCGGAAGGAATCACAGTTGAAGTGCCCGCGCAGAACAAGATCATAATCAAAGGCGCCGACAAGCAGGCTGTAGGAGCTTTCGCAGCCAAAGTACGCGCTACACGTAAACCCGAGCCTTACAAGGGCAAAGGAATCAAGTACGATTATGAGTATGTAAGGCGTAAAGAAGGCAAGACCAACGCTAAGAAGTAAAGAAGGGAGTGCAGCTAAATGATTAAGAAGATCGACAAAAATGCGGACCGCAAAAGAAGGCACATCCGCGTAAGGAAAAAAGTCATTGGTACAAGCGAGCGCCCGAGACTCTGCGTTTACAGGAGCCTTGCTAATATTTCAGTGCAGATAATTGATGATTCAGTCGGACATACGCTGGCCGCTGCCTCTTCACTTGACAAAGCCATCAAAGCAGAGTACGCCTACGGCGGAAATATTGAAGCTGCCAAGGCTGTCGGCAAACTCATTGGCGAAAAAGCCGCTGAAAAGGGCATCAAAGAGGTCGTGTTCGACCGCGGCGGGTATCCCTACCACGGACGTGTAAAAGCACTTGCAGAAGCCGCTCGCGAAGCAGGTCTTGATTTCTGATACCGAAGGAGAAAGTGACATGGAACGTAACAATCAAGCTAACAAAAGTGAGTATACAGAGAAACTTGTCCATCTCGGCAAAGTAACCAAGGTCGTCAAAGGCGGTAAGAATATGAGATGGAATGCGCTGGTCGTTGTCGGCGACGAGAACGGTCACGTTGGCGCAGGCATGGGCAAGGCTGCCGAGGTTCCGGACGCTGTTAAAAAAGCAGTTGCCGCCGCCAAGAAGAATATGATCGCGGTTCCTATCGTCGGCACCACGATCCCCCACGAGATCATCGGTACATACGGAGCAGGTGAAGTTCTTCTGAAGCCTGCCGGAAAAGGTACCGGAGTTATCGCCGGCGGCGCAGTACGTGCTGTTGTGGAGCTCGCAGGAATCAAAGACATCAGAACGAAGTCCCTGAGATCCAACAACCCCTGCAACGTTGTCATGGCGACAATGGACGCTATCCGCAATATGGTCACAGCCGAGACTGTTGCCAATGTTCGCGGCAAGAACGTTGACGAGATATGACGGGAGGAAATGAAATGCTGAAAATTACTCTCATTAGAAGCGTGTATGGCATTGTTGAAAAGCAGAGTGCCACACTGAAGGCGCTGGGTCTCAGAAAGATCGGACACTGCGTCGAGAAACCCGATAACGAGCAGATTCGCGGAATGATCAGAGTTGTGAGTCACCTCGTAAAGGTCGAAGAGAATTAAGGAGGATAAAGAAATGAAACTTAATGATTTAAGACCGGCAGATGGTGCCAAGAAAGCTCCCTTCAGAAAAGGTCAGGGCCACGGAAGCGGAAACGGTAAGACCGCGGGCCGCGGACACAAGGGCCAGAAAGCCCGTTCCGGCGGCAACATCAGACCCGGCTTCGAAGGCGGCCAGACTCCTCTTTACAGAAGAATGCCTAAGAGGGGCTTCAATAATAAAGATTTTGCGGACAAATATGCGGAAGTCAACGTCGGCAAACTCAACGTGTTTGAGGACGGCGCCGTTGTGGATGCTGCTGCTCTCATAGAGAAGGGCATTATCAAGAAAGAATACGATGGACTCAGTGTTCTTGGCTGTGGAGTTCTCGAAAAGAAGCTCACGGTTAAGGCTGCCAGATTTTCCAAGACTGCTGCAGAAAAGATCGAAGGCTTGGGAGGAAAGGCTGAGGTGGTCTGATGGGACTTTGGTCAATTATAGTCAAATCCTTGAAGGAACCGACGATCCGTAAAAAGATCTTCATGACCCTTCTGCTCATCCTGATTTTCAGAGTCGGATGCTTCATTCCGGTTCCTGGCGTCAGCAGCGGAATGCTCTCAAATCTTGCAGGATCGGGACTCGGTCAGTTCTGGGATCTTCTGTCCGGCGGAGCTATGACAAACGTGTCATTGTTCTCGATGGGTATCCAGCCGTACATTAACGCATCGATCATCATCCAGCTTCTCACGGTCGCTATCCCTGCCTTCGAAAGATGGCAGAAGGAAGGCCCCGAGGGAAGAAAGCGTCTCTCAAAGGTTACAAAATACACTGCCGTTGCACTTGCTCTGTTCCAGGCAATAATGCTCTGCATCAATATGTCATCGAACAGTGATACGACGCTCTCCTGGATATTCGGCGAAGCTTTCATGGGAAAAGCTCTCCTTTACATCATCATCACGGTTTCCTTCGTCGCCGGCGCATGCTTCCTTACATGGCTGGGCGACAAGATCACCGAGGTCGGTATCGGAAACGGTATTTCAATGATCATCTTCGCAGGTATCATTTCAAGAGGACCTGAGTGGATAGGAGAACTTATCCAGATCGCCATCTCCGGCGAATACTCTGTTAACGGCCAAACTCCGACTGAAGTTGCCAAGCCGCTCTACTTAAGGATCCCGCTGGTAGTCCTCGTTGTCGCGGTGTTCATCGCGGTCATCGTTGCGGTAGTCTGGATGGAATCCGGCGAAAGAAGACTTGGCGTGGTATATTCCCAGAGAATTACCGGCCGTAAGGTCATGGGCGGTCAGAAGAGCTATATCCCGCTGAAGGTCAACTCCGCGGGCGTTCTTCCGATAATCTTCGCAATGTCGCTGCTCCAGTTCCCGATCACCATCGTGTCTCTCGTAAAGGCTTGGTCCGGCGCCGCTGCGGCACTTCAGGAATTCAGCAAGACCTGGTGGCACATACTGATCTACGCAGTACTTATCATCGGATTCACCTTCTTCTACAATATGGTCTACTTTGACCCGAAGGAATATGCCAACAACATAATCCAGAACGGCGGATCACTTACCGAGAAGAAGACAAACAGCAGAAAAGAGACCGCGAAGTACATCGGCGGAATCCAGAACAAGCTTACCTGGTTCGGTTCATTCTTCCTTGCGATACTGGCAATACTTCCCAGCGTTCTCGGAAAACTCTGCGACCTGATACCCGGAATCAACACCTCAAACCTCAACCTCTGGCTGGGCGGAACCTCGATCCTCATTATGGTCGGCGTTGCTCTCGAAACCGTCAAGAGCCTTGAGACTCAGTTGATGATGAGACATTATAAAGCCGGCAAAGGCGGCTTCTTGGGATGATTTTTGGATGTTTTCGGCTCTTTGCGCAGGTCGCATGAAAATAACCTTTAACAAGGTGTCTTGCGACGGATCAGAATGCGACCTGCTTTCCGAGAACAGACCGCTCGCAGTACCTTCGTACAGCATCGGGTCTGTGCTCGAAAAAATAGCTCGAAAACCTCTCAAAAATCGTTAATACTTGATGTTTTCGGCTCTTTGCGCATTTCGCTTTGGTGAAAAATAAAAGCTAAGGAAAACATCTCAAAATGATTTATAACTCTTTACGCATTTTGCATTGGGTAAAGAATAAGGCTGAAGTAAAAATAAAACTGAGTTTTTGATTACTTTGGCAAAAATTACAATAATATGGCGCCGTCCTTATGACGCACCGGTGGGAGGCTTTTTCGGAGGCCGGAATGCCGGAGCGTTGGGGCGACGCCATGTTTGAGCCATTAAAACGTGCAGGTTTTTCGGTAAAACAGGCATATATCCGGAGGATTACAAATGATTATAATGCTTCTTGGCGCTCCCGGCGCAGGAAAAGGAACACAGGCTGTTGAACTTGCCAAGATTCTGTGCATGCCCCACATTTCCACGGGAGTTATATTCAGAGCAAATATCAAGGAAGGCACTGAGCTCGGAAAGCTCGCTGCATCCATTATCAACAAGGGCATGCTTGTGCCGGACGATGTGACTTTTGCCATTGTGAAGGACAGGCTCAGCCAGGAAGACTGCGCGGATGGCGCGATACTTGACGGTTTTCCGAGAACGATACCCCAGGCGAGAATGCTTGACGAGTATCTGGAGAGCCAAGGAAAAAAGCTTGACGTTGTGATCAACATTGTGATCGACGAGCAGGAGATAGTTAAGAGACTGTCCGAAAGGAGAGTCTGCCCCGAGTGCAAGGCAACCTACCATCTCGGCCACAGACCGCCCGCCAATGGGATCAACTGTGACGTTTGCGGCGCGGAAGTTATCCTTCGCGACGACGACAAGCCCGAGGTCGTTCAGAAGAGACTTGACGAATATCACGTCTCAACCGAGCCGCTGATAGAGTATTACAAAGAAAAGGGCAATCTTATCGAGAGCAAAGGCGTGAACGGGATCCGTGACTCGCTGAACAATACCATCAAAGCACTGGTTATGAGGAACGTCTGAAGGACTGAATCAGGCTCTAAGGAAAACGGACAAAAATGCTCTATACGAAGTCAAAATATGAAATTGAATTGATGAAGGCCGCCGGACGTATCCTGGCGGAGCTTCTCGAGTCGCTCAACGATATTATCAAGCCCGGAGTGACAACAAAACAGCTTGACAAATATTCTGAGAGTGTTATAATGAAAAATGGTGCGCTCCCGTCCTTTAAAGGGCAACCCGGTATTTATGGTGCTCCGCCATTCCCAGCTAGTGTGTGTGCTTCGGTGAATGACGAGATCATCCATGGTATACCGGATAATCGCGTTTTAAAAAACGGCGACATCGTTACTATCGATGTCGGCTGCTCCTACAAAGGGTACCAGGGAGACGCGGCCAGAACTTATGAAGTTGGCGAGTGCAGCGAAGAA
>JAGCZO010000192.1 GCA_017959965.1 Clostridia bacterium
ACTTATTTCGAGCCCGAATTAGGCATCTTCCTAGCCGAGACGGGCAATGTCATCCTGCGCGCATTAGAGGCCGGATATGAGCCTTTGATGATGCTTGCCGAGACCGAGAAAATGGAATCCGAGGCAGGGCCTGTTTTCGAATGCATAGAAAAGCTCTGGGGATCCGAGAAGCTCAATTCGATTCCCGTATATACCGCAAAGCACGAGATCGTGGTCAACCTTATCGGTTATAACCTCGTAAGAGGCCTTTGGATGGCCTTAAGGAGAAAACCCGAGATCCCGGCTGAAGAATTCTGCAAGGACAAGAGGCGCATCACGGTCCTTTTCGATGTCGTAAATCCCACGAACGTGGGAGCGATAATAAGATCGGCGGCGGCTCTCGGAATGGACGGGGCATTGCTCACGCACGCTTCGGTCGATCCGCTCACAAGGCGCGCCGCGAGGGTCAGCATGGGAACTTGTTTCCAGATACCGTGGTCGAGGGCGACGCTCGAGCAGTCTGAAGGGGTCAATCTGATCCGCCTTCTTCAGTCGTACGGGTTCAAGACCGTCGCGATGGCTCTGACTGAGGACTCGACCAGTATAGACAACGATGAGATAAGAGCAAACGAGAAGCTTGCGGTCATCATGGGATCGGAGGGCCCGGGGCTCCCAAAGGAAGTCATAGCGGCCTGCGATTACCGCGTCATGATACCGATGTACCACGGAGTAGATTCTCTGAATGTTGCTGCCGCGAGCGCGGTCGCTTTCTGGGAGCTGATGAAATGAGCACGGAAAACACTGACATCTCAAAGAACGGCTTCCTGCTGATATCCAAATACCGTGCCGTCCTCATGGGGATCGCGGCTATCTGGATCCATGTCTACCATGCCTGGATCCACACGATAATCAATCCCACGACAGGCTTCGGGATCGCCATGAGCAATGTTGAGAACTTCATTGCTCTGATCGGCAACTGCGGAGTTGATATCTTCCTTCTGATGTCGGGAATGGGCTTAACCTACGCGATAAAGAAGGACCCGCTTCCGAAGTTTTATTTCAGACGTATCAGAAGAGTCTATCTGCCGTTTCTCATTGCGGGCATTGTAAGCGCCGTCCTGGAGAAATGGAGTTTTGCGACTTTCTTAAGCAATGTAAGCGGTTACAGTTTCTATGCAGTCGATGTCAATCAGTACTGCTGGTTTGTTCCCGCGATCATCACCTTTTATCTTTTCTTCCCGCTGTATTTCATGGTCTTCGAAAAGGTTAAGAATAAGACTGTCTGCACGGCTTTTGTTCTGCTCGTCTGGCTGCTCCTGAGCTTAGTGCTGAAGAACGTGATGCGCATTGACCTGTTCGCCCTTTTCAACAGGATACCCATATTTCTTATCGGGATCTTTTTCGGGCATATGGTCCAAAACAGAAAGGATATGGTCTTTAAGGCGTGGCACTATATCCTGCTGAGCCTTGTCTTTATCGCACGCCTTTTCCTGTTATATCTGTATAAGGTAAAGAATTTCTCGATAGTACTCGTGCAGGAAAAACTCGTGGTTCCCAACGTACTTTTTGCCGTGAGCTTCCCGTTCCTTGTCGCAAAACTCATGGACCTGATCGAACGCAGACTTCCGAAGACCGGCAGGGTTATTGCCAAAGTACTCGGTTTCTGGGGAATGATCTCGCTCGAAATATACCTCGTCTACACGTGCTTCCTTGTCACGTTCTTTACGCCCATCGTTCTTACGATCCGCTCTTTCGGGACGCCGCCGTTTGTCATCAATCTGGCCGTGTTCGCGATAACCTCGCTGCTCGCGTGGGTCCTTTACATGGCATGCATGTACTTCTGGAAACTGGTGGAACTCCCTTTCAGGAAAAAGAACATTTAATGAAGGTCTTCTTTTAACCGGTCGATAACGGCCTGATAGCTGCCCTTGAAGCAAAAGGCGTTAAGGCCTGCTTTTCGAGCGCCTTCGCAGTTGCCTTCGCGGTCATCTACGAACAGGCACTCGTCTGCCTTCAGAGAGTATTTCTCAAGGAATGTCTCGTAGATCTTCAGGTCGGGCTTTAGCATGAGATAGTCCGACGAGACGAAAACGCCGTTAAAGAAATCAAGCGGCAGAAATTTCGGAAAGTACGAATAGAAAAGGTCGCTTGCATTTGAAAGGACATATATCCCGTAGCCGTTCTCCTTTACGTATTCGCAGAATTCTCTTGCGCCGGGGAGCGGATCCATGCAGACATCCCATCTGTCCGCGCAGTCCTTTAATGCTTTGTGGTACTTTTCGGGAACTCTGGGCTTAACGAGACCGAACCTGTCCTTGTCCTTTATCTCGCCTTTGTCGCCTAACTCCCACTCGGGTCCGTTAAAGAGTTCTCTGTTGATGATCTCTTTCTCCTCAGCGGAAGAACAGAACCTGTCCATAACGGCACCGGGATTGAAATCCAGGAGAACGTTTCCCATATCGAGCACTACGTTTTTTATCATAAGAGCACCTTCAAAAGTTTTCAGGCAAGATTATACAACAAACCCGGGCTACATAGATAAAGCCTCCCCGCCAGTGCAGAGCAGGAAGACTTTACCATTGAGGTTTCTGAGACAGATGACTTGGTCGCCTGTCTTGTCCTAATTATACAGTGCCGCGCGGACATTACCATTAATAATCTGAATTACGTATTAAATAGCATGCTATAATTGTTCTGTTTCAGAGGATATTTTTATGAGCATCAGAGTCGGCATAATCGGAGGCGGGGCAGCGGGCCTTTACACGGCCTGCCAGTTAAAGCGCCAAAGATCCGGCAAGGACATCTCCGTCACCCTCATCGAAAAGAACAATATCCCCGGCAAAAAGCTCATCTTAACAGGCCACGGCCGCTGCAATATCACCAACCTCAAAGACGCATCACTCCTCAAAAAAGGCTTCCACGAAGCTGAGAATTTCATCTATCCCGCGCTCCGCGAATTCGGGCCTGCTGACACGATGAACTTCGCCGAAAACGAACTCGGTCTAAAGCTCAAGGAAGAAGAAAACAACAGGATCTTCCCCGTGTGCGACAGCGCGGTCAGGGTAAGGGATGCTATCCTTTCCTATATCGCGGACAGCACGCGCGTGATCAAGGACACGAAGGTCATGGAGATCCGCAAGGGCGAAGACTTCGAGGTCATCACGGATAACGGAACATATAACTTTGACTGTGTCGTATTGTCCTGCGGCGGCAGTTCATTTACCAAGACAGGCTCTACGGGCGATTCGTATAAGCTTGCCAAAAAACTCGGTCACACCGTAATTCCCGTCAGGGGAGCGCTTGCTCCCGTAAAGGCGGACAGTGAATCAGCTTCGCTTTGCAAGCACCTTGCAGGCGTGTCCGTATCAGCTATGGTTTCAGTCTTTGCTGAAGACAAAAAGACGACCTCATATGAAGGTGAACTTCTTTTCGCAGACTTCGGTCTGACGGGTCCCGCAGTCATGGAGATCTCAAGAGAGATCCCTGCCGATGTTAAGGGCACGCGTGCATATCTTGAGTTGGACCTCGTTCCTTCAATGAACGACGAAGCCTTCGACAGCGAATTCGTAAAGCTGATCGGAGAGCATGCCGACACCAAGATAACCACGCTCCTTTCAAGATACGTTCCCGCCTCGGTCGCCGGAGAGATCGCTTCGCGCTGCGGAGTCTCTGACGTTTATGCGCAGGGCTTTACAAAGGAGAACCGCAAGAAGGTCTGCCGTCTGATGAAGCATCTTAAGATAGGAATAGGGCAGGCCCCTTCCATTGAAGCTGCGTATGTAACGCGCGGCGGTGTGTCGCTCAAGGAGGTTGACCGCAAGACCATGGGATCCAAGGTGGTCCCGGGTCTTTACATAATCGGCGAAGCGCTTGATATCGACGGCATCAGCGGCGGATACAATCTGCAGGCCTGCATGAGCGAGGCGTACATGGCCTCGAAGGCAATATTGAATAACTGAAATCTTCGATCCCATTGTTCTGAAAAACGGAGTGCCTGAAAAGTGTCCTAAAACGGCCTTTTCAGAACACTTTTCAGGTAAAATCAGGCTGTTTTACTTAAAAAGTGTTCTCCCAAAGCCAAAATAGGACACTTTTTAGGTAAAACGCGGATCTGGTCAGGAAAAAGCCATGAAAAAACTCCCGGCAGAAAGGAAGATCCGGGAGTTGTTTTCAGCAAATTGCGAAACTATTTAATTACGAAACACACTACGTATTATTATGGTAGCACCTGAACTCATTTGATGATTTAAAGAACTGTTGCCCAGTTGTTAGAGTTTGGTGAACAAAACGTGTATTGCGTGTTTACAAGGCGCTTTGTAGTAGAATGTGAGGTGCCGGACAGTCGTTTTTCGAAAATTTCAAAGCCGAAAAGCCAATAAAATAAGGCCTTTCCGATGAATTCGAAAAAATATTGAAAAAAATTCCGGTTTTTCTTGTAACGAATTTGGGATTTCTCCGTCTAACAGGTGAGATCACAAGAGAAAGGTTAGTTGGTACGTGGATAAGAATACTGCAGAAAAGCTTTATCAAGCCTTCTATATGAAAGTATTTTCCTACGTAATGACGCTTGCCAAGGATCGCAACGATGCTGAGGAGATACCCCAGGAGACCTTTTTCAGGGCGATATCGACTGATAAGAGCTTCAGGGGAGACAGCGACAGTTACA
>JAGCZO010000021.1 GCA_017959965.1 Clostridia bacterium
GAGGCGGTCATGAAGATGGCTTTCGGCAACGGTTTCGGCTTTGAATTTGCCAATAGAGCTGAGGCCCTTGATCTCTTTGGCAAGCGCTACGGCTCCTTCGTGATCGAAGTCGCGGATGGAGCATCCGTTGAAGGCGCTGTTGAGATCGGTAAAGTTACAAACGACGCCAAATTCTCCCTCGGAAAAGCTTCAGTAAGCCTTGAGGAGCTCACCCGCGCCTACGAGGGGCGTCTTGAGAGCGTGTATCCATGCAATATCGATCAGAAGAGCGGCCTTGACACGTTTACATTTAAGTGCGATAAGCGGCCTGTTCCTTCGGTAAAATGCGCGAAACCGAGAGTCCTGATACCTGTCTTCCCCGGCACCAACTGCGAATATGACAGCGCGAAAGCGGTGGAGGACGCAGGCGCTGAGGCGAAGCTCATCATAATCAAAAACCTGACCGCGAAGGACGTGGCATCCTCCGTTGAGATATTTGCCAAGGAGCTGGAAAAGTCCCAGATCGTTTTCATCCCAGGCGGTTTTTCGGGAGGCGATGAGCCTGACGGCAGCGGCAAATTCATCACCGCCTTCTTCAGAAACGCGGCCATCAGAGAAGGCGTCACAAAGCTCCTTGAGGATCGGGACGGACTCATGTGCGGCATCTGCAACGGCTTCCAGGCACTGATCAAGCTGGGCCTTGTGCCCTTTGGCAAGATCATCGACGTTGACGAGAACTGCCCCACTCTGACCTTCAACACAGTGGCAAGGCACCAGTCCCGCATCGTAAGGACACGAATTGCCTCCAACAAATCACCCTGGCTGGCGCTTACGGAGCCCGGCGAGATCTACTGCGTTCCCATCTCACATGGTGAGGGCAGATTCCTGGCGTCGGAAGAAACGGTCCGTGCACTTGCGGCCAACGGGCAGATCGCCACGCAGTACGTTGACATTGGCGGCAACGTGACCAGCGACATACACTTCAACCCCAACAACAGCGCCTTTGCGGTGGAAGGCATCACGTCACCCGATGGCCGCGTGTTCGGTAAGATGGGCCACAGCGAAAGGACCGGCAAATATCTTTACAAAAACGTTCCCGGCAATTACGACATAAGAATGTTTGAAGCCGCCGTTAAGTATTTTAAATAAACTTATCGGGCAATCATAAAACAAGAGGCGGGGACATGGTTCTCCGCCTCGTTTCGTTTGTGTGGATCAATTATTTCCGGGCAATATTAACATTTCCGGGCAATATCGACATTTCCGGGAAATAATTTGAACATTTCCGGGAAATAATATTCTCCCTCAGCCCAGCATCGCATTGATGGCAGCGCAATCCTCGTCCGTCAGCTCCATATACGTGGATTCTCCCATATTAAGCATTACCTTCATATATGGTTCGTAAGCGTATGCCTTATCACCGTCAAAGAAAACGCATGAATATCTGATGTGCGTAATGCCCTGAAAATCGTTCTGCTTCCAGTTGCCGGAGGATATCAGCTCCCGCAAATAACTCTTCTCGCTTTCGTCAAGGATCACCTTGTAATTCGGATCTGAAACATCGTCGATTCGGGCTGATACCGACATCCACGTGAACTGAACGTAAGAGCTGTGCATATCCATGACCCTTAGGAAGGTCTCTTCCGGTATCTCGCTGAATTCACTCACGAAACCCATTGGCGGCTGTCTGTTGGCGCTGAGATTCAAATAGTATTTGCCGTCTTTTTCAAAAAACTCCATTTCGAATGTTCTGTAGCTGAAACTCATTTTAAAGAAGTCGTAATCGCTTTCAGTCAAATCGTATTTGAGTCTTTCGCCCCGGGTCTCCAGGCAAAGCAGTATGATATCCCGCAGAGCATCCATGTTGGCGACGTCATGTCCGATCCAGCCCGAGCTGAGCCTGTCCTCTTTGTAGGTGACGTACCAGCGGTCGGTTTCCGAGAAACGGTTATTGGCGGCAATGTCGCGATAGTCGTCCCAGTAAGGGGAGTCAACCCTCTGCTCCTCAAAATCCGGAAGGTCAGGTATTTCTTCCAGCGTTCTTGTGTGGTAAAGCGTAACC
>JAGCZO010000193.1 GCA_017959965.1 Clostridia bacterium
CGGGCTTCCTCCGGGAGGCTTATTACGAGCGCTCACCGCTGGAGTTTACCGTTGACAAGGACGGTTCCTCAAAGAGATCCTCATTCAAGGGCTATGACGCTCTCACCGGAGCTTACAAGGTCCTGATCAACGGACCCCAGGGCTTTGACGAGCCCTACGAAAGGCCCCTGGAAGAGCACAAGGTAAAATTCACCGCCAATCCCTCCGGAGGAAAGAGGACGATCTACGTGATAGGAGAGACGGAGAATTCAGGCTGCCTCGAGTGCGCGGTACTGCTTGACGCTTCCGGAGTCCTTCTGCCCGTAAACGTTGAGGCCTGCAAAAATTTCGCCCACGACGGCGAGGAGCTGGCCTACACCGACAGCGACAGCTACGGATACGGACTTTCAGTCTTCCCCATGGTGGTGGGCGACGATACGGACAACACCGTGACGCTTTGCGACCTTTACGAGCAGTGGGGCAACTACCGCCTGAAACAGGTCACCTCAATAAGGTTCCATTCGGCATATTATCATCTGTCCCTTGGCGTCACCGAGACGAACTGCATCCACCTTTACTACGCCGGAACAAGGCTTCCGGACCACAGAGGACTTTCCGCGCTGTACTGGGCGGACGATTACGTTGACGTAGTGGACAAAAACGGAGATCCAACCGGACACAAGGTAAAGAAAGGACAGCAGCCCCAGCACTCGAACAACGGTACCCACCTGTTCCTGCAGTATTTTGACTCCGACGGCAATTTCAATTCCTACGAAAACGTTGGCAGGACGGTCATCTCATCCTGCGGGCCTACTCTTGCCGATATCACCCTCTGCTATTCCTCCTACGACGGAAAGGTTTTTGAGACCTACCGCCACGTGGAGATGCCTGACACCGACGAGAACAGAGCCTACTATGAGGTCACCTACGAGTTTCTGTCGGACGTCACTATTAACAACGTGCGGGAGGACCTGATACTTTACGCTTTTTCGCAGCCCTACGACAAATTCGGCTACCTTGACAAGGACAACAACCCGGTCATCGAGGACACCTCCGATACGAAAAGGATCATTCCCCTTGGCAATGATTTTCCTTACTTCGACTATTTCCACAAGACCACCGACAACCCCAAAGCCTACACGGAATCTGACAGCAGCTCGAATCTCTCATTTTTCCTCAAATCCTATGATATCGTGATAGGAGGAAAGCCCTACACCGGAGGTTTTGTTGTAAGGGAAGGCGAAAGCACAGCCGCCTTCACCCTCGACATCGCAGGCAGCACCACGTTCAAGAAAGGCGACCGCATCAGCTTCGTATGCATCCTGATGCCCTGGGGAAGCTATTTCTCCGAGAATGACGACAACGTCCGCATGGTCCGCGAGAACACCCTGAAGAACCCTGTAAAGGTCGAGACTTCAAACGGCACGGTCCTTCCCGACGTTATCGTTCCAACCATGTCCTCAAACGACGGCAAGTCCCTGGAGTTCACCATATCCGGCGGTCTCAACAACGTCCGGGATCTTCCCGGCTACGCCACAAAGGAATACACGGCCTACAAGGTATCCTGGGAGCGTGACCACAACGTCACGGTAGTCGCCAAGGGCTTCAAAAACCCGACAGTACCCAAGATATATGAGATGATCGGCGGCGAGTGGGTCCCCTACGAATTTGCTTCCTCCCTCGGCTACGACGGATACATGGTCAATTACGCAGACGACGGTACCTTCACCTACAGCTTCACCATCACCATGACCGAGGGCAATGAAAGGACCTTCAGGATCGAATCGTAATTTATTAAAAATCGCCAAAGCCGCGGGACGTAAAAGCTTCAGTTCTTCCCGCGGCTTTTATTATGCAAAGCGGAGGCTCAGGTGCAGATATTCGAAAGATACAATTCAATAGGCGAGGCTCTTCGCAGAAAGTACGGGACCAAGGTTTATAAGCTTGCCCTGGAGTCGGGTACTACCTGCCCCAACAGGGACGGGACTCTGGGCACGGGAGGCTGCAGCTTTTGTTCCGCAGGCGGAAGCGGTGATTTTGCATCAGGCGGAAACGATTTCTCAAAAGAAGGCGTCATTCGCGGTATCGACGAGGCGATCCTGAAGGTATCGTCAAAGCTGGGGACTGAGGCAAAGCCCCTTTTCATACCCTATTTTCAAAGTTATTCCGCCACCTACGCCCCAGTAGAAGTATTGCGGGAAAGATTTACAGCCGCCATAAGCCACCCTCTCGCGGCTGAGCTTGCGCTGGCAACAAGGCCCGACTGCATCGGCGATGACGTGCTGGAGCTGCTGGTGGAGCTTTCGGCGGAAAAGCCCGTCACGGTGGAGATGGGTCTTCAGACAGCAGACGATAAAACCGCGGAATTTCACGGCAGAAAATGCGGTACGAAGCTTTATGCGGAAGCCGTGGAAAGGCTGAATGCCGCGGGGATCGGCACCGTTCTTCACATGATCGTCGGGCTGCCCTGCCCTCCTGAATACGGTTCTGACAGCAGCGGCAGACGTCTCAGAACGGAAAGTATTTCCGAGATCATGGACACCGTTGACTTTATTGTATCCGCAAGGCCCTGCGGCATAAAGATCCATCTGCTTCACGTTCTTTCCGGCACAAGACTTTGCGGAATGTATAAAAGAGACGAATTCAGGACACTTGAGCTTGAAGAATATGCGGATACGGTGTGCAGAATAATAGAAAGGCTGCCTCCGGAGATGACTGTCCACAGGCTGACGGGAGACGCCCCCAAGAGGCTTCTTGCAGCGCCAATGTGGTCCGCGGACAAAAAAAACGTCCTCAACACCATTGCAATGGTCATGGACGCGAGGAATACATTCCAGGGCAAAAATGCTTTGCAGACGCAGGAAGCCCGCGGCCGCTCTTAAAATTATTAAGCGGCCGCAGGCTTCCGTTTTGTTTCGCATATATAAAGGCTGTCAGATACCGTTCTCTTTTTCGGCTTCCTTGACTTTATTCTTAAAGATCTCGAAAACCGCGGCAACTGTTCCCGGGTCCTGAACGCTGATGTAGTCGGCGATGTCGTCTCCGTTCACATCCTCAACACGAAGGACGGTCACGGAGCCGTTGGCGTCATTCTTCGGAAAAAGGACCGCATACTCTGCGCCTTTGTACTGAATGAGGTCAAGCAGCCTGAATTCGTAGCCCTTGCCGTTCTCGTCGGTAAGCTCTATCGTGCCTTCTTCAAAAATCGAATTATCCGTCATCTTGTTTCTCCTTTTCGGTCATGCACCCTGCGGTACGTATACATGATAATATTCTTTTGCGAAAATGGCAAATAAAAAATCTGTCTGAGGCTTTGGTTCCGTCAGTTCTGCCGTCTTCAAAAATCAGATAAACAGGCAGGCGTCTCCGAAGCTGAAGAACCTGTAGTTCTCCGCGACGGCCGTTTTGTACGCTTCCAGAACGTGCTCCCTGCCCGCGAAAGCGCTGACAAGCATTATCAGCGTGGACTGGGGAAGATGGAAATTGGTTATAAGACCGTCGATCGCCTTGAAGCCGTATCCCGGGTATATGAAGATCTTGGTGTACCCGGTGAAGGGTTCCAGATGCCCGTTTTCGTCTGCCACGGACTCGAGAACTCTCGTTGACGTGGTGCCCACCGCAATTATCCTTCCGCCCTGCTCCCGGCATGAGTTGATCATATCGCAGTTTTCCCGGGTGATCTCAAAGCTTTCCTCGTGCATCAGGTGGTCCTCCACCTTCTCCGTTTTTACCGGTCTGAAGGTGCCCAGTCCCACGTGAAGAGTCACGAAGGCAGTTTTGACGCCCTTGGCTCTGATATCGGCAAGAAGCTCATCCGTAAAATGAAGCCCGGCCGTAGGGGCCGCAGCGGAGCCGTTCTCCCTGGCGTATACTGTCTGATATCTGTCCGGATCGTCAAGTTTTTCCTTGATATAGGGCGGCAGCGGCACGATCCCGACCTTGTAAAGGACCTCTTCAAAAGGCATGTCGCAGTTAAAAAGCACGATCCTGTTTCCGTCGGGCTTCACCTTAAGTATCCGGGCCTCCAGAATACCTCCGCCGAACACGAACTCCGCGCCCTCTTTGGCTCTTCTGCCGGGCTTCAGAATGACCTCCCATACAAGACCTTTGCCCGCACTGACGCCTGCAAAGCTGCCAACGTCCTTCTCGTCAAGCCTCTTAAGAAGCACGAATTCTATTGCTCCGCCGGTGCCCTTCTTCTCGCCAATGATCCTGGCGGGGATCACTTTGGTGTCGTTGAGTACAAGGCAGTCGCCGGGTCTCAGATATTCGCCGATATCCCGGAAATGTCTGTGCTCCAGTGCGCCTGTCACCCTGTCAACGACAAGAAGCCTGGAGGCTGTTCTGTCGGCAAGGGGCGTCTGGGCTATCAGCCGCTCCGGAAGTTCATAATCAAAATCTTTAACGTCCATTTATCTCTATCCTCGCGGTGATGAGGGGCTTAACGTCCACCGAGTCCATTGCCGGTACGGCAGAGGCCCCAAATCTCGGGTCGTTGATCGCTTCTTCCACGATCCTTCTGCAGATATCCGCCCTCAAAAGGACCGCAAGCTCCGCTGTGTCCTTGTAAAAATCAAACATAAAACGTTCTCTTACCCTGACCACGAACACGGAACCGGCGTCGCCCACAACGTAGCAATAGCCCTCCACTGCCTTTTTAACTGCCTCGAACAGCTCGGGATGAGCGGAGGCGATCTCGCCTGTCAGCGCGACGTTGATCCCGGAGGAGGAGAATCCCGGATCGTTGAAATTGTCGTAAAAGGTTCTGAAAGCTCTCTCCTTGTCGATGTCCGGGATACCGTTTATAGTCTCGCAGATCTTTTCCGCGGTAGACTTTTTCAGCTCCGCGGAGCCGGAATCATTGACGCTTATGTCAAAATAAATGACGTCCGCCAGGCCCCAGCCAAGTTCCTCCGCATTGGCGTCGAAAATGCTTCTTTTCAGTTCCTCGTCCACCGCGTAATTGTCCGCGGCATAGTTCACGTATTTGTCGATAAGCTTCCAGCCGTACAGGAATTCCCTGTACCCCTCAGTCGTGACTCCGTAGTTTTTAAGATAATACTTCTCCGGATCCTCTCCCTCCGGAACATTCTCCGCCTTTTTATCGATCTCTGCCCGTTCAAGAGGCGAAAGGGATATTTCAGTCTCCTCCGCCCGTGTGCGCAGCGCGTAATACTGCTTGGCGTATTCCGTCGCCTTCAGCTTTATCTGCACGGCAAGAGCGTTGTCGGAGGCGGTATTGATCCTGAGATTTTCAAAATCCGAGCCCTCTATAACGGTGATACAGAAGAGTTCGAACTCCTCTCTGGAAACGTTTATGTCGCCGATCTTAAGCACGCATTCCCTGCGTTTGTCCTGGTTGGCTTTTCTGACGGCGGAAAAGATAGCGGTTCCGGACAGACCTCCCACCACCGCCACGGCAACAAGTACCAGGATCCCGATAACGAAGAACCTGACGGACTTTTTCTTTATAGCCGTTTCGCTTTTCCAATCCATAACGTCCACCTATCAACAGCTGTCTTTGGCGTTTCTTTGAAACAAATACTAACGGTTCAGGTTCTGAACACGGCAAAAACGATGATCCCGACGATCAGCAGCACCGCGAGGAGTATCATAAGGCCGAGGACCGTATCAACGTCTTTTCGTTCCTTGCCGGAGGCTCTGTCAATGAGCTTCTTTTCTCCCGGGAAAAGCTCCGCAAGCTTTCTGAAGGGGATCGCAAGGACGGCCGAGGTCACACCGTTTATCGATATTTTGATCAGATTGAAGATCACAATAAGGATCAGATAATTTTCGATCAGCAGCTTTCTGTCAATGCCCATGAATATCGGAGTGAGCCAGATGTTCCAAAGCGTCATCAGACCCACAGTAACGCCAATGCCTGCGATAGTCGAAAGTACAAGTCTCGCGGCCTCAGCACCTGTCTTATGGGCTTTGCCGCGTTTGAACGCCTCCGTCAGCTTATATATAAGCCCCGCCGCCAGGACGTAGCCTCCGGTGGAGATGATATGCATGAGAATGCCCGTAAAACCGCTTCCGGCGCTCACAGTGATCCCCTGGACCACCGCCACGACCACCGTCATGGCAAGACCCACGGGAATGCCGAAGGCGTAGGTCGAAACAAATATAAGTATATCCGCAGGGTCGTATTCCAGGAAAGGTACCGCGGGAATTATGGGAAAGTGGATGAAAAAGGCAAGCACGACTCCGAGTGCACTCATCACCGCGCAGGTTACCAACACTCTGACATTGAAAGATTTCTTCATAAACACCATCCTTTCATGACCGCAGGGCAATCATTCCCTCGTGCGGCCTACAGGGCCCGGCAGACAACCAAAAGGCCTGAAACATTTTACCGCTTAACCGTTCCACCGTCAAGGAAAATGAGTCCCGGGCCAGGGCAATCGCTTAATGCATTAGGATAAAAAAATTTCAAACACTTTCAAACAGTGTTTGATTTTTTTGAGCAAGTATTGTATAATATACAATACTGAATTGGAGGTGTGTTTATGTTTCCGGAATGGGTTGAAAAACAG
>JAGCZO010000194.1 GCA_017959965.1 Clostridia bacterium
AGGGCGAGGAAGCGGTGGTCCTTTTTGACAAGACCCCGTTCTACGCGGAGTCGGGCGGCCAGGAAGCCGACGGCGGCGAGATCGTTTCCGACGACGGAGCGGTCCTCGAGGTCATAAACGTTACGAAGACCAATGACAAACGCTGGATGCACTCCGTGTGCGTCGTTGACGGCGTGATAAAGACAGGGGACGTCTGCAAACTTACTGTTGACGCGGCAAAGAGAACAGCTACTGCCAGAAATCACAGCGCCACACACCTTCTCCAGAAGGCGCTTACCACGGTTCTCGGCTCCCACGTGCACCAGGCGGGCTCCAGCGTAAACGCCGACAGACTGCGCTTTGACTTTAACCACATGCAGGCAATGACTGCCGAAGAGCTGGCGGAGACTGAGCGTTTGGTGAACGAAGCGATATCCGCCGGGTATACTGTAACCGTCAAGGAACTCCCCATCGAAGAGGCGCGAAAGCTTGGCGCCGTGGCGCTTTTCGGCGAAAAATACGGAGATATCGTCCGCGTGGTGGACATGGGCGGCTACAGCGTTGAATTCTGCGGCGGCACCCACGTTGCCAATACCTCTTCCATCGGACTCATAAAGATCCTCCATGAGGCCGCGGTCAGTGCGGGCATCAGAAGAATCGAAGCCGTGACGAGCCTCGGCGCGATCAACTACTACAAGGAAAAGGAAAACCAGCTTGACGAGGCCTGCGACGCCGCCAAAGCGACAGGCTCAGACCTTGCCGAAAAGATCAAAGCCCAGGCCGAAAAAGTAAAGGAACTGACCAAGGAGATCGAACGCATGAAGAGGGAAAAAGCCTCCTCGGGCGTTGACGACGTTCTTAAGAACGCCGCTGAGGTCAACGGCATCACCGTGTTCACGGGAAGGTTCGACGACCTTGCCGGCGACGCTCTGAGAGATCTGGCCGAGAAGATCAGGGACAAAGCCGAGTGCTCGCTCTGCGTGCTGGCTTCATCCTTCGGAGACAAGGTCTCCATCGTGGCAATGGCTTCCAAGGCCTGCGTTGCCAAGGGCGTCAAGTGCGGCGACGTGATCAGAAAAGCAGCTGCGATGTGCGGCGGAGGCGGCGGAGGCCGTCCGGATATGGCACAGGCAGGCGGCAAAGACGTTTCCGCCATCGACGGAATGCTCGAAGCGGTCAAAACGTTTATTTGAAACACCGGAAGGCTCTCCCGGAACAGACCCGGTGGCCCGACAGGAGGAAAGATCATGAATAACTGTATTTTCTGCAAAATAATCAAGGACGAGATCCCTTCCGCAAAGGTCTACGAGGACGAGCTTTGCTTCGCCTTCAAGGATATCAATCCCCAGGCTCCCGTTCACGTGCTTGTGGTGCCGAAAAAGCATGCCGCAAGTGTACTTGAGCTCTGCGAGGACGATAAGGAGCTCCTCGGCCACATCCAGCTGGTTATAGGGAAGCTTGCCAATGACCTCGGCGTTGCCGAAACAGGCTTCAGAGTTATGACTAACTGCGGCAAGGATGCCTGCCAGAGCGTTGCCCATCTCCACTACCACCTTCTCGGCGGCGTTCAGATGTCGGAGAAAATGGTCTGAACAGGGCCGCTTGCATGCTGCCTGATTTATGTGAGTCAGGGGAAAACTCAAAAAGCAAGCGGCAGCATATCAGTCGTGAGACTCCTTACGCTCATATAAAAACTGAAAATATTGATATGCTCGAACAAACGCGGTTATTTAATCGCCGCTTGCGTAAAGAGCATTTGATCAGCGTTTCCATATATGAAAAATGTCTTCGTGCCCGACTACACGGCGGATAAAGTGACTGACATAGACTTCGAGAGGCTGGCGGAGGAAGGCGTGCGCTGCGTCATTTTCGACGCTGACAACACGCTTCTTTCCTACGACGAGACCGCTCCACGGGAGGAGATCAAGGAACTGTGCCGCCGGCTGAGATCGAAGAATATCTGTGTCTGCATACTCTCCAACGGGCACTCCCGGAGGATCAGGAACGTTGCGGACAGTCTGGAAATGGATTTCATTGGCGACGCCTTAAAGCCCGTAAAAAAAGGATTCAAAAGATGCCTTGACAAGTACGGCCTGAGGCCGCGGGAGGCTGTGGTGGTCGGAGATCAGATCTTCACGGATATTTGGGGCGCGGGCAGAGCAGGCTGCGTGTCCGTGCTTGTAAAGCCTATTAAGCTTGAAAACGAGCCGGGTTTTGTGAAAGTGAAACGCGTGCTTGAAAAACCGTTTATGAGAAATATCGGCAGAAACGCTTTGAAGATGGAGGAACGCTGAAAATGGCAGTGAAAAAAGCTGAGAACAATGTCTGGCGCATCGTCGCCGTGCTCCTCGGTGTGTTCGGTTCGTGCTGGCTCTTCGCCAACAACTGGCGGGACGCGGCAAACTATATACTGAACTACAAGATCACCGAGAATTTTATCACCTATTTTTTCGGAAAAGGTTTATTTACCACAGCGGCGCTTTTCACGGCGATGCTTTTTATAATCGCGAGTCTTAAAGACCTTGGACCCATTGTAAAGGGGTTCTCACTCGTGACCGCCATCATCTGCGCAGCAGTATTCCTGGCATACGTCGTTTATTTCTGCGTTGCCATAAGGTCGGTTGCGGACGTTACGTCCTACGGATTTTTCCGCGACGTCGGTCTGTTCCTGATGTCCGTGGCCTATTTTCTGTTCGCAATGTACTGCAGGAACGGCGGCGGAATCAAAAACGTGGCGTGGGTGTTCGCATTGGCGGGCATGTTCGTCGTTTTGTTTTCACTTATTTTCGGAATCGCCGCAGGCGCGATCAAAGCGGGCGAGTTCGTGAACAGGATATTTGTGGTGCTTGCCAATGCCGCGATGCTTTATTGCGGATTGAGACAGTATTGAAACCGGTTTCCCGCCGGAGGGCCCTTGAGAGGCCCGGGAGGTAGCAATGGGCAGCAAATCTATCGGAATACTTAATACAAAACTGTGCTCGAAGGCACTTTACGTTGATCCCGGACAGTGGGGCGCTGTGGACGCCCTGGGAAGAAGACTTCCCTCAGCTGAAGAAACGGGACCGGCGAGGAACAAATTTGTCGGATTGTTTTATTGGACCTGGCACACCTCGTCCGCAAGGCGCTTCCCCGCAAGAAACGTGACTGAGATCATCTCGAGGAACCCGGAAGCGGTAAACGACTTTGATCACCCCTGCTGGGAGCAGACAGGCTCCGGCACTCCCTATTTCTGGGGAAAACCGATATACGGATACTATGACGACCACGACGAGTTCGTTGTCCGGAAGAACGCCGAGCTTATTGCCGACGCCGGCATCGACGTGATCTTTTTCGACACCACCAACGGTGACTTTCTCTGGACGGACGAGTATCTTTTCCTGGCTGACGTCTACAAGAAAGCGATCACCCAGGGCCTCAGAGTCCCGAAATTTGCCTTCATGCTTAATTTCTGGCCCGCTCCCACCTCAAGGACCATGCTCAGGAACGTTTACAAGGACTTTTACTCAAAGCCCGAAAACGAGTGCCTGTTCTTCTACTGGGAAGGAAAGCCGCTGATCATGGCCCATCCGGACTGCCTTGACCCCAACGATCCTCTTGACAAAGAGATCCTGGGCTTCTTCACCTTCAGGCGCAACGAGCCCACGTACTTTGCCGCTGACACGCCTTACAAGGCGGACGAACCCTTTGGCAATTACTGGGGCTGGTGCTCCGTGTATCCCCAGACGAAATACGGCGTCAAAGAGGACGGCACCGTGGAGCAGATGACTGTCAACGTTGCCCAGAACGCCAATGATCAGGGCCTCCACGCCATGAACTCGAACGGCGGAAAGGGCGTCTACGGCAGAAGCTACGCCAAGGGCGATTATTCCTATACCTACGACAAATACGGCGTGAAGACGACGGTCTCCGAGGACACTCCGGAGCTTTCGCTTTACGGAAGAAACTTCCAGCAGCAGTGGGACTATGCGCTTAAGGTGGACCCCGAGTTCATATTCGTGACAGGCTGGAACGAGCTTATCGCAGGCAGATTCGACAACTGGGAGGGCACCGACAATGCGTTCCCGGACCAGTACGACTACGAGCACAGCCGTGACTGCGAGCCCACATCCACCATCCTTGGCGACAACTATTATTACCAGCTCTGCGCCAACATCAGAAGGTACAAGGGCATCGACTCCGATCCCAAACCCATCGTTAAGAAGACTGTCGAGATAGGCGGCGACGCATCTCAATGGAAGGACGTTACCAGCGAGTTTGCGGCTTATTCGGGCTCGACTCTCGAAAGAGACGCCGTGGGCTGGGTCGGCGACAAATACTATCAGCCCAAGGCTCCCAACGAGATACTTCTGACAAAGTGCGCTTACGACGACGAAAATCTTTATTTCATGTGCGAGTGCGCCGGTGATATCAAGACAGGCTGCGACGCGTTCATGAAGCTTCTCATCACCACTCCCGCGGCGGATGCTGACAGCTTCGAGGGCTTTGACTACATGGTGAGCCCGGCTCCCCGGACGGGAAAAGCTGCCCCCGAAAGGATCGCCAAAGGTTTCCGCCGGAGTCCTTCCGGTGAATTCGGCAAGGTGTCCGTAAGAGGAAACCTTCTTGAGCTTTCCGTAAGCAGAAAGGCCGTGGGCCTCGACTGCAAGGGCAAGCCTTCCTTCGGCTTCAAGTGGTGCGACGCCAACCTTCAGAAAGGCGATATTCTTGACGTTTACACCAAAGGAAACGCGGTGCCCGCAGGCAGATTCTTCTTCAAGGTCTGACGGCTTTTAATCTTTGGTGTTATGACCCGCCAAACGTTACGGAAACATTGTTTCTAAGCCTATATTTAGAGAAAGGAGGGATATTAAGGTATGAAGAAGGCTGCGCAGTCAATTGCCCGCGGATTTATGATACTGTCCGTTGCCAACATACTGGTGAAACTGATATCCCTCATTTTTGTGCCGCTGATCAGGAGCCTCCTGGGAGGCGACGCGGGCTACAGTGTGTACAGCTCTGCCTACAGCGTGTATGCTTTCGTGTACGTCATTGCCACCGCAGGATTTCCCGTGGCCATTTCAAAGCTCGTTTCGGAGCTCAGCGGCAAAAGCCGCAGCGCCGAGGCCAAAAGGGCTTTCGTGCTGGCCACAAGGCTGCTGGCCGGTCTCGGACTGATCCTCACGGCGGTCATAATGATCTTTGCAAAGCCCTTTGCCGGCCTGATGTCCAACGAGGACTCCTGGGCGGGCATAATGGTGCTTGGCCCCACAGTGTTTATTTGCGGGATCCTTTCCGGATTCAGGGGATATTTCCAGGGCCGCAGAAATATGAGGCCCACGGCGGTATCCCAGATCATCGAGCAGCTTGTCCACGTGCTTTTCTCCGCTCTCGGGGTGCTTCTTCTCAGAAGATTCGGCATCGTCTGGGCGGTGGCCGGAGCCTCCATCGGAACCTGCGTCGGCGCAGCGGCCGCATTGGCGATATGCCTCATTGAATACAGATCCGACAGAGTGATCTTCGCGGAACAGATAGACCGGGAAAAGGAGCTCCGTGAGGCCGGCGGCAAAGGCAGCACGGACAAAGACCTTATCAAAAGGATCTTCTACTACAGCCTTCCCTTGTTTATAAGCTCGGCGGTCCAGTACGGAGGAGATCTTCTCGACAACGGAATGATCAAATCGTCCCTTTCCAGGGCGGGCTTCGGCGAGCTTGCCGCCAAGACTCTCCACGGGCAGTATATGGCAATGCGCCAGCTCATCAACGTGCCCGGCTCCCTTGCCACCGCTCTTTGCGTCAGCGTGCTGCCGGCCATTACCCTTGCCTTTGCGTCCGGAAATCACCGGGACGTTTCGAAAAAGACTCAGAGCGCTTTTAAAATGTGCTACATGGCGGCGGTCCCCATCGCCGCGGTATACGCCGTATTCTCGGGGCCTATCTATAAGATCCTGGGCTACGGCGACAATATAGTCCTGCTGTCCCTTTCATCCTTCAGCGTGGTCCTTCTCTGCACGGTACATCTTCAGAGCTCGGTGCTCCAGGGCGTGAACAGGTTCTACACCTCATCCGCGTTCATGTGCCTTTGTGTGGTGCTGAAGGCGGTGCTGAATTATATCCTTATAGGCATAGGCTCCCTCAACATTTACGGGGCAATAATCTCCACCTACGTTTCCTACCTGATACCGCTTCTTCTGAACCTTTACGTCATGAAGAAAAAGGCCGGGATCAGGTTCTCGGTCATACGGGCTCTTGCTCATCCCATGGCGGGCTCGGCGGCAGGCGTCATTGCCGGTTATGGGGTCTACGGTGTTCTGAGGCTGATCCTCAGACTGTTCATGACCGGGTATTTTTCATATCTGATTCCAATGATACCCGCCGGCATCGTTACCCTGGGTGTCTACTACTTTGTGATGAGAAAGCTGGGCGGCCTCACGTCGGCAGACCTTAATGAAATGCCTTCGGGGATAAGAAAGGTATTCGCCAAAGCCGACAGGCTTCTCAAGATCAAAAACTGACCGCCGGATTTCACGGCGTTTTCAAATACTCCGGTCACAGTGACCGGAAGACTGTCCGGCAGACGGACACACTACGAACGAGGTACTTGATCATGTTTACCGACAAAGCGGTGATCCATATAAAGTCAGGCAACGGAGGCCACGGCGCCGTTTCCTTCAGAAGAGAGAAATATATCGCCGCGGGCGGTCCCGACGGAGGCGACGGGGGCCGGGGCGGAGACGTTGTTTTCGCCGTCGACAACGGCCTTTCCACGCTTATCGATTTCCGCTATAAGAGGAAATATACAGCCGGCAACGGCGGCAACGGCGCGGGCCAGAAAATGACCGGCAAAAACGGCGCTGACGTGGTAATAAAGGTCCCTCCGGGAACGATCCTGAAGGACGTCAAAACCGGAGCGGTGCTTGCCGATCTCAGGGAAGAGGGAGAAAGGTTCGTTGCCGCCAAAGGCGGAAGAGGCGGAAAGGGCAACAGCCACTTTGCCACCGCCACGAGACAGGTCCCCAATTTCGCCAAGGCGGGTGAGCAGGGCTTCGAATTCGACGTTTCGCTGGAGCTGAAGCTTTTGGCGGACGTGGGCCTCGTAGGCTTTCCAAACGTTGGAAAATCCTCATTCCTATCGGCCACCACGGCGGCAAGGCCCGAGATCGCGGATTACCCCTTTACTACATTGACCCCGAAGCTCGGTGTTGTAAAAACAAGGGACGGCAACGGCTACGTCATGGCTGACATACCGGGACTTATAGAGGGCGCCTCCGAAGGAAAAGGCGCGGGCCACAGGTTCCTGAGGCATATAGAGCGCACCAGACTCATTCTCCATATCGTCGACGTATCGCCTTACTCAGGGAGAGATCCCTTTGACGATTTTCTCAAGATCAACGGGGAGCTGAAGCTCTACCACGAACGGCTTGCCGCAAGGCCTCAGATAGTTGCCTGTAACAAATGCGACGTGCCGGGTGCCCGGGAAAGGATAGACGCCTTCAGGGACCAATATGAAAAATGGCTGGCGGAGCTTACGGAAAAGGATCCTGCCGCGGCGGAATTTGCCGAAAAAGGGTGCTACAGACTTTTTGAGATCAGCGCTCTTGACGGAACAGGCGTCAGCGAACTTTCGGACTACTGCGGATCCATACTGAAGGATATACCCGCGGGCAGTACCTTTGAGGATATGCTTGACGACGAAGAGCCGCTTGCGGAAACAGAGGGCGGGGATGAGCTTTTCACCGTGGAAAAGGACGGAGATGTTTACGTTATATGCGGCCGCTTCATAGAGCATCTGCTCGACTCCGTGAACCTGGGCGACTATGAGTCCGCGGGATACTTCCAGAGAGTGCTGCGCCAGAAGGGCGTTATCGCCAAACTGGAGGAGATGGGCATAGAAGAGGGCGACACCGTAAGGATCGCCGACACGGAATTCGATTTCTCGTTCTGAGCTCTGATACAAGAATTTCTTCAAAAACGCGAACTCTGTCAGGCCTGAAAGCAGTAATAAATACATACCCCTGCCAGAAGAAAAGGCGCGAAGGGAATACCGCCGCCGTACCGTGCGAGTACGGGGCGGCTTTTGGTTTTAAACGCTCTCTTGCTCAAGATCGCAAACAGCTTCACGGCTGCGGAGACCGCTCCGGCACACACAAAAGCCGTCATGAACACCGTAAGAGAAGCCCTGATCCCGGCGCATATTACCGTCAGCGTCATCAGCTTCACGTCCGCTCCTCCCAGAGCTCTTCTCCGGATCCTGCCCGTCAGAAGCGCAGTGAGAATAAAGATCCCTCCGCAGATAAGCGAGACTGCCATCTGTTTTCCGGTAAGCGTCATAAAAAGCGGCAAGCCCCCGAGCATTACAAGTATGTGGCTCTCGTCGTGTATCCGCCCGTCACAGATATCCGAAACAGCGCACCAGGTGAGTGGGAACAGAAAAGCCGCCTGCGCAAATAATGTGTAAAAATCCATACGGTGATCCCTTTCATGACCGTGCCGGCAAAGGCCGGACCCGCGGATCCGCCCGTTTGTAAAAAGAATTCTACCTTATTTCCGAAAAAGGAAAAGGGCGGGAAATAATAAAGCGCTGCCTGAAAAGTGAAGACCCGCAGGCTGCCTGAAAGAGGGCTCTGCGGGTTGTGTTTTCATTGGCGCCGTGTTAAAATGTACGCGGAAAATGCGATAAAGGTTCTGACTTTCTGTATTTGGAGGCTCTTATGTTTGGTAAAAAAAACGGAAGTGAAAAAAAGACCGGGAAATTCCGGCCCGACGTCCGTACTCTTCTGGTCATTGGCGCCGGGGCGGCGCTGGTGGCCGTCATATCTGTCGTGTCCGTGCTTATCGGCGGCTGCGGCAAAACGGACGATAATTCCGGAGCGGGGACGAAAAAAGAGGAGGAATCGGGAGTGATCTTTTACGGCTTTTCCGAAAAAACAGACTATTCGAAATATCTTCCGCTGAAACTGGCGGAGGAGCTTCTTAAGAATTACGACGGCATTGCCTTCCAGGCTGAAAAACAGACGGTTTATACAGACGGAGAATACAAAGACGTTTCGGGCCTTCTGGGCGAAAACAGCCTTTGCTCCTACGAGAACAAGGTAATGTCGGTCAATGCGGACCTTTTGACAAGCGCGACGGGTAAAGACTGCGGCTCGGGGACCTTGACTTTGGACGCGGTGGCTGAAAAGCTCGGGAAAGAAGCCTTTATCTACGAGAACAAGCTTTGCGTGCTCCTTGACAAGGGCAGCGGCGCCAACGTTTTCGACAGCTACTACACCTTCGAGATGATAAGCATGAGACTGAGGAACGCTCCTCAGGAGGACTTCGACAACGCTCTCATCAATCTCCCGGACACGGTCTCAAACGGAGCGGGCTACACCGCCAAATACACTGACCCGGATCTTGAGCTTGGCCTTTCGACGGAGCTTTACGGTCTCCAGGGCTACGGAAACGAAGTGGAAAACACAAAATCGATGCCTGTCATCGTCGCGGGTGAAGGCAGCAACAAAAACAATCACACTCTCATAAGAGTGTTCAACAGATATTCCGCCAAGATCGCCCAGTTCCTGGCTTATTCCGCGGACATCACGGGAGGCGTTAAAGTTGCCGCGGGCAGGTCCGGCGGCAGGGTCGTCATTGCGGCCTGTGCTTTCAACGGCACCTATCCGGAGACCAAGACAGTAAAGGTCTTTGACGGCTACGGCATGCCCTACATGCTCGTCACGCCTGACTTCAAGGCAAGCGCTCCCTACGTGATCCTCATTGCCGATCTCGACGGCACGGGAGAGGAAAAACTTCTTGTGGCGGCGGAAAAGGCTGACGATAACGGTTGCGTTCCTTTCGCGGTCTACTCCTTCAAGGACGGCTCCGCCGCGGCGGAGGGCATGATCGACCTGGGATCAAAAGCGGCGGGACACACCGTTGAGATAGCCAAAGGAAACGACGCGTATCCGGTGCTTCTCACCGATAAGTCCAATAAAACGGTCTACCGCGGCGCTCTGAAGAAATCAGAGGGCGGCGATGGGGTCGATCTTACAAAGCTCGGCCTGAACCTTGACAGCAGCTCGGCGTTTGCGGCCCAGTCGGCCTTTGCCGATGACGCCATTGCCGTTTCCGTTGCCAAGGACGACTCGGACCCCAACAGATCCTACGTCAGAGTCTATGAAAGCGCGAACGACGCCTACGGCACCAAAAAGGACGTTGGCGTGTACGAAAACATCTTCTACTGGTACACTGTGGACAGCAACCTGAGGCTTGACGGCCTTGAAAACGTTGAGACCGCCAACACGGACTACGTGAAATCCGCCGCCTTCCAGCACATCAGGACGGATCTGGCCGCAAAGAACATAACGAGTCTTTCAAGCCAGAAAAAGCTTGCGGCCCTTGCCGAGGCCTCCTATTCCTCATGGAGAAGCACCGCCAAGATCAGAAACTACAGCAAGTCCTACAACGTGTGGGAGCCCTGCTTCACCCACCGCTTCAACATGATCACAGGCACCAGTACGCTGGCGAAATACGTTGACGAGAACGGGTTCCACAGATACCTTGGCTACACCAATGAAAACACCACCGCCAATTACGAGGAGCTGGGCTCCTACTTTTACAACGCCACCTACGCGGAAGGCATCATAGAACTCGACAAAATGAGGATCTACCCGCTGAGAACCACGCTTCAGGAGCTTTTCGCCAATTTCACCGGCGCTCCTGAGAAGCTGGTTGGACTTGAGCCGATCCACGAGATCGAGATCAACGTGGGCGAGACCTTCGGCGACTACAACCCGAATAACATCGAAGGCTTCAGAAGCTATCTCCTGAAGAGATTCGGAAGCGTTGAAAACGTCAACAGAAAGTTCGGCACCTCGTTTGCTTCAAGGGAAGAGATCGATCCTCCCCGCAACGGAGTGTTCGGAGACAGAGGCGCCTGGGATCTTTTTGAGGGCGAATATTTCAAGCAGTGGGCGCTGTTCACAAGAAAAATGGTGAACAAGAGGCTCACGGAGGCTTTCAGAGAAGCGCTGCTGGCAGGCTTTCCCTCTGAGATCATATCGGGCCACTCGATCCCTGAGGGCGACGCGATATCCGGCTTCCTCGGCCAGGCGGACACGAGAATGTCACCGGTGGATGCCATGATGACCCTCGGCTGCCACTTCGGCGCCACCAGATACGGCTACTGGTTCCAGGACGACGCCAATTTCCTGAACCTTGCCTACAAGGCGGGCTTCAGGAACGTCACGATGGGCGAGTATAACTCCATGACTTCCGCTACCGCAAAGAATGCCGCCCGCCAGCTTGAATACGTCTGGCAGCACGGCGGAAAGTACATCAATATCCTGAACATCAGCGACTCCGGAACCGTGGCGGACATAAAGGCCGTGGCGGATCTCATCAAGAAAAACAATCCGAGGCCCGGATACGCAGGCGGGACGGGCGCGACCCTTGCCGTCAACACCGGCGAAAAGTCTTACCAGCTGGTCGAGCTGGGTCCCAACAACACCGGCCTGCTGAAATCCGTGGATGCCGACGGCAACTGGACCGGCGACGTTTACCTTGTCCCGTTCCACTCCCACGTCACGGTGGAAAACATTCCTCTGACCAAGGAGACCCGTTCGGGCACCGCCTCATCCGTGATCGGCGACCTCCAGACCGGCGACGTTCTGGAATTCAATTTCATCGGTTCTTATGGAGGCACCGGCTCCGCCAAAATGATCGTGGAGTTCTTCGAGGACGACGTTGCGAACACGAGAATGTACACGGAATACGACATCGGCGCAGAGACGAAGCCGATCAAGTACGTGCTTTACAACCAGGTGCCCCTGGGAGCCGTGAAGATCAAGATCTCCTACGTCTGCGACAACCCCGCCAAGCTCGTTGTCGACGACATCAGCCTTACGGTACAGAGAGAGTCCATCGCGAGAAAGTATTTTGGTGATGAATCCGCCGAGGCCCATGCGGGAGGCTTCACCTTCGACGTCGCGGGCGAGCCTGAGTCGATCTACTGATGCCTTTGGCAAGGCAGAACGTTTAGAAATAACGGTTCCCGGTGACGCCGCCAAGGTGTTCCGTGAACGGATAAGACGGGCAGTTGAAACGCTGCCTGTTTTTCATGCAGCCAATACAGGCAGGGCGGGAAACGCTTCAGAAAATGATCGTCTTGGGGTGCGAAGACGCTTTTTGATGTTTTTTTCTGCCTCATTCTTTATAAAAAGGCTTGAATAAGAACGCGGATGCGGTTATAATGATTCTTACAAGTTTCTTACTATGCATTCTTACGGGAATAATATATCTTTTCAAACAAAGGGGACGGATAAAATTGCCCGGAATGTGTATACCGAAATTAAGGATCTCCATGGGGCTTTATTGACTGTTGTGCCGTTTTGAGGCGCTTTGGCGACGGTTCCGGAAGAGATCACGGAAATTTAATGAGCGTGAAGACCTGCTTCGGAAGCGGCTTCCCGGAACTGTTCCGGAGAGTTATTCCAAAAGGTTGAACGTTCGGTATTGGCGGATCCTGTCCGTTTGCCCTGTGTGTTTAAACAGTGCAAATTATTATTTTAAGGACCGGATCATTTGCCCGTTGAATAATAGGAGGATTTATGAAAAGATTACTTGGAATCATACTGGCGGTAGCTATGGTGATATCGCTGGTGACTGTGATGCCTGCTTTTGCGGCAGATGCGGAAATACTTAACATTGACTTTGTTAAGGCCTACACCGACGGCGGCGATTTTGTCAGCCAGGTCGCAGGCGCAAATGCCTATTACGGAGTCGACTACGTTCACGAAACTGCTTTGGAAGGTGTTGACGAGGCGATCGCAAGCGGTGCGTCCTTACTTGAGTTTGTTGCCTGGTATATGCCGTTGCAAGAACTGGCTGATGTTGGTCTTAGAGTGGACGGCGGAGCTGTTGTTTACGACGGGTTTATGAGTTACCAGCAGGCCCTTGTCGATGCCGTTGCAGGCTGGGGCGATAACTACGCCTTGACCCAGAGAATCTTTGCTTATGCAACGATTCTTGAAGGCGCGCACAAGGTTGAGCTCGTTGCCAAATTTACAGACGACAGCGAGAAAACTCTTTACACGTGGTCATATGACACTAACGGACAGATAGCGGTAGGCAAACCGGTTTATAACACCGCAACTGCTGCCGATAACGTCGTGGCAAAGGCTACTGCTACGCAGTTCTGGCTTGACGAGTTCCTGGTTGACGGCATCGCACCTGTGTTTGACGGTGCAACTGTTGTTCCTCTTGGAACATACTATGCTTTCACGAACCCTGACGTGGATTTGAACTATTATATTGATCTGCAGGGAATATATGACCTTAGTTCGGTAACTCTTTACCAGCAGGGCTTCCTGATCGAAGGATTCCCCACTGCTTATACGATCTCATCGTCGCTTGACGGTGTAAACTGGACTGTGATTGCAGATGTAGAAGACCATGTTATTCCTAATAAAGCATGGTATTATTCCGATTCATTTGCAACCGGTAACCGGGCCAGATACGTTCGCCTGCAGTGCACAGAAGCCAGCCTGGGTCCAGATGGATTGTACTATGTCGTCCTTGGCGAGATGGCTGTCCGCGGAACGAAGGTCGCAGACGTAGATTTAGGGGGAAGGGCACCTTACATTCCATATGTTTCCAACTATGTTGCAGGTACTCTTGCTTCCGGTGACGCCGGTGCTCCTTCCGCATGGACAGGATTCACCACAGGAACACTTGAGTGGTCTTGCGACTTCAATACCGACGTATCTTTCTACGCCATCGGATTCCCCGCATTCTGGTCTTATCCCGGAACGCCGCTCACGATAGAACTTTCTCAGGACGGAGTCCCGGTACATGAAATCGAAGTTACAACAGCCGGCGATGCTCCCATTAAGTTTGACCTGGGCAAAACTATGCCGAAAGGCAAATATACTCTGACTATGTACATCGATGACGAAACTCTCAGAGACGCAGAAACAGATCCTAATAACGTCGGTGCATACCTCTGCTACACTGTTGTCGGTTACGCTACGGAAGGAATTCTTTACGACGAGGATTATTTCAGATTTGACCGCGGTACGTGCGCTGTTGATCTCTATACGGATGATGTTGCAGGCGTAGGCTTCGTGCCTCTCGATCATGAAGAGGGAGATGCTATCCTTGGCGACGTTGACGGCGACGGTGAGATCACTGACTGGGACTGCATCGTATTCGAGCGTTATCTCGCAGGCTGGTCTGTTACGATTTTTGAATCGGCCATGGATCTTGATGCAGACGGCGAAATTTCTGACTGGGATGCCATCATGCTCGCCCGTTACCTGGCAGGCTGGGATGTTACATTCGGCTGATTTGAAGTTGTTATGCGGAATGCTTTGAAACAGCATTTTGACATATAATTTTCAATTGAAGTTTTAAAACAATTTAGGAGGTGCTTCAGTGAAAAAATTACTTTCTATACTGGTTGTTATCGCAATGATGGCAACACTGTGCACAAGCGCTTTTGCGGGTGTGAGCCTGGATGCGATGTATGCGAACGTGAACACTCTTCAGCTTAAGGGCGGAGCCCCTGACCCGGGTCTGGCCTCAAAATCAAAAGTCCAGATCGATTCCGGCGATAAGCTGTTCATCCTCGGATGGGCTTTCCTTGATGGCTCTTATATGGACCACGTTTACTGGGAAGTTGACGGCGTTCAGAAGGACTGCACCGAGCTCTACCGTGACAGAACTGACGTTTGCGGCGTTTTCGGCGTTGACCCGGAATACGGAGTGAACATAGGCTTCGGTCTTGATTTAGATATGATGGAGCTCCTTGGAGCAGACGAACTCCCCAACGGCGCTTACAAAGCCAGAATATACGCTGTGTATGATGGCGGAGAAGAGCAGGAGATCAAGGGTGAATTCGATCTTTTGGTAGGCCCTCAGTGCGGCGGAGAGGAAACTCCCGTCGTTTACAACGATCTTCCGATGGACCTTGAAGTAGAGCTCTACGTTGACGGAAATACCGACGGCGTTGAGATCACCGAGAACAATGACGGCAGTGTTCTTTGCGAAACTGAATCCGGCAACGATCCCTGGATATCCTTTGAACTCGATGAGATAGACACAAGCATCTACAAATCGGTGACCATTTTCTACGAGATCACCGGCACGCTACATGGAAACAACATATATTTCAGAGACACCGAGACGAATCCGGGGTATTCTACTACTCTAGGAACCTGGACTATCCCGATGATGCAGGGCGTGACCGAGAGAACCGTTGTTTTCGATGAGGACGTCGCACTTATGGATGGCGTTGATCTCACCGGAATCCGTATCCCTGCCGCTGTTGCCGGCAGCTCGATCCTTGTTAAGTCCATCGTCTTCCACAACCCGCTGGGCATTGGCGCTGAGCGTGACTTTGACAAAGACAAAGGCGACAGCCTCTCCTTCGACCAGATCATGATCGACGGTGCTCAGGCTGCCAACGGCAACGACGCAGTTATTGCTCTTAAGAAGAACATTGACGGCACAGCCGGAAACATTTCTTCTATCGCACTCTACGGCTGGTACGGAAACGCCAATTCCACCACTGTAGCTTTCGGATACAAGATCAATGATGGAGACATAGTCTACGGAGATTTCTTCATTGATACTGACGCTGAGGTTATTAAACTTGGAGCTAACAACCAGAGATTCAATATCCCGATCGACGTATCTGCTCTCGAGGGAAGAAACGAGATCTGGGTCTACGCGAGACTCGCGAACGGCGATCAGGTCAAGCTCAACAGATATGAAGGCACAAAGGACAGAGAAATCTACGTTATCTTCAACGGACCCGGAGCTGTTTCGGTTGAACTCGGCGACGTTGACGGCGACGGTGAGATCACTGACTGGGATGCTATCGTGTTCGAGCGCTATCTCGCAGGCTGGGACGTTGAAGTCAATCTGGACGCAATGGACCTTGACAACGACGAAGAAGTTTCCGACTGGGATGCCATCATGCTCGCCCGCTACCTCGCAGGCTGGGATGTTACTTTCGGCTGATCGTTATTGATTTGAACTGCGGCCGGCAGGGCAGAGCGGTCTCGTAAAGATCGCTGCCGGCCGGACGCGGCAAAACGGTAAAATAAGCTATAGAATTAATTAAATAAGAACGACCTGACGCCTGCCTGGGAGCCGGGTCGTTTTTTTTACTGATTTTAAGCCTTGTTTTGTTACTTTTTGGCAATTATCGTCTTGATTATTAAACGACGCTGTTTTATAATGTACTCACATATGCTGTATGATTCCGCAAGGATCGGTTATTTACGAAAGAAGAAGGCCTTTGAAACTGAAGATCGTATCGGTGACGGTGATAAACGAAAGGTCCGGACCGGATCGAATTCGTAAGGAATTCTTGTTTGGATTTATGCTTTAAAGATCGGTTTTGCGGACTCGAAAATGCGGATCCTTGGGTGAATGATATACCCGCTGACGTTGGATCTGCGGAATCTGCACACTATTTGAATTAAAGGAGCATGTCGCTCTTTTAAGATAAAGTAATGTTTTAGTCTTACCCGATTGGATCGGGAAACTCTGAGACAAATATTGAATAGGAGGATTTATGAAAAGATTACTTAGTTTCTTACTGGCGGTCGCAATGGTCGTATCGCTGGTAACTGTACTGCCTGCCACTGCCGCAGATGTGGAAATTCTTAACATTGACTTTGTTAAGGCTTACACTGACGGCGGTGAGCTTGTCAGCCAGGTTGGCGACGCTAGTGCTTTGACTCCGGTCAGCTACGTTCACGAATATGCTTTGAACGGCGTTGGCGAAGCGGTTGCGGGCGGTGCCACTCAGTTGCAGTTCACCTGCTGGTATATGCCTCTGCAGGAGTTGGCTGACGTTGGTATCAGTGTGGATGGCGGAGCTGTTGTTTACGGCGGTTTTATGAGTTACCAGCAGGTTCTTGCCGATGCAGTCGCAGGCTGGGGCGATAATTCCGCTTTGATCCGCAGAATTGATGCTAACACGGCGATCCTTGAAGGCGCGCATAAAGTTGATCTCGTCGCAAAGTTTATAGATGACAGCGAGAAAACTCTTTTCACATGGTCATATGACACCAACGGACAGGTCGCTGTAGGAAAACCGGTTTACAATACCGCAACCGCTGCCGACGGTGTCACGGCGAAAGCTACTGCTACTCAGTTCTGGATGGATGAGTATCTGGTAGACGGCATCGCACCCGTATTTGACGGTGCTACCGTTGTTCCGCTCGGAACATATTATGCCTTTACGAATCCCGTTGTGGACCTGAACTATTACATCGATCTGCAGG
>JAGCZO010000195.1 GCA_017959965.1 Clostridia bacterium
GATGGCGGAGAGGATGGGATTCGAACCCATGTGCGCTTTCACGCAAACTGATTTCGAGTCAGCCCCGTTATGACCTCTTCGATACCTCTCCGTATTTGATTTTTGTGCGAACATTGATAGAAAACTGATAGATGATCAGTTTGTTTCCTGCAAGCCAAAGTCGCGAAAACCGCAGGAAAACGGAGCTTTTGCGAGAACACCGGAGCCTTCGCGCTGTACAGAGTGAAGAAACCGAGCCGCTTTCAAGTCAGGGCCGTTATGACCACTTCGATACGCTTCCAGACCGATTGATATCAGTGCCGGAATTTTCGGCGGACCCTATTATAAATCAAACCTTGGCAAAAATCAATATACAAATCAACTTTAGCCAAGGTTTATCGGAACAGTATTTATCTGATGATCTTGGCGATAAGAGGAGTCATTTCGGGCTCAGCAGATGAGAGAGTAAGGGCTCCGAGGAATATTTCGGAAGCCGAGCTGAGAGTGTCCTTCTTGTCTGTATATAGGGTTGCCAGCAGGTCGCCTTTGCCAAAATGATCGCCCTTTTTCTTTGCCAGTATGATACCTGCCTCGGGATCGATCTTATCGTCCTTAGTGATGCGTCCGGCGCCCAGGATGCAGGCCGCCTTACCTATTTCTTCGGCGTTCATAGCTCCGATATATCCGTCTTCGTTTGCGATCACATCATACTTGTACGTGCAGGTTCTGAATTTATCCGGATCAATTATGAACGAGGGATCGCCGCCCTGGGCTTTAACCCACTCGACCATTTTGGAGATAGCTTTTCCTGATTCGATAGAATCTTCGACAAGAGCTTTTGCCTCATTGGCGGAGATATTCATGAATAGAGACGTCATTTCGGCGGCAAGGGCAACGCTGACCTCGTAGAGATCGTCCTTCTGACAGCCGTTCAGAACTTTAACCGCTTCGATCACCTCAAGGGAATTGCCGATATTATATCCAAGGGGCGTGTCCATATCCGTGATGACAGCGGTAACGTTGCGGCCGCAGGCCTTGCCGATCCTTACCATGTTATTGGCAAGCTCAACGGAATCATCAAGAGTCTTCATGAAGGCCCCGCTGCCTGTCTTTACGTCAAGCACGATGTTTTTAGACCCTGCAGCGATCTTTTTGGACATGATACTTGAAGTAATAAGCGGCATGCAATCGACTGTAGCGGTAACGTCACGCAAGGCATAAAGCTTTTTGTCCGCAGGCGCCAGATTTCCGGTCTGACCGATAAGCGCAAGGCCGACGGTCTCTACCTGATCCATGAACTCATCCATGGACATGGACGTTCTGTAGCCCGGTATGGCTTCCAGCTTGTCGACCGTGCCGCCGGTATGACCGAGACCTCTTCCCGACATTTTGGCCACCCTTCCGCCGAGAGACGCAACGATAGGACAGATGATAAGAGAGGTCTTGTCGCCGACGCCGCCGGTCGAATGTTTGTCAACGGTCAGGTTACCGAACCGGGTAAGATCAACCATGTCGCCGGAATTTGCCATGCTCATGGTAAGTGCGGTGATCTCGTTTTCGGTCATACCGGAATAACAGACCGCCATACAGAAGGCAGAGGCCTGATAGTCGGGTATTTCGCCACGGGTATAGCCCTGTATGAAGAAATCTATCTCATCATTCGTAAGCTCGAATCCCCTGCGTTTTTTAAGTAAAATGTCATACATTCTCATAGCGGAAACCTTCGTAATTTATTTTAAAAAACTGTCGCCAAAGGCAAACGGAAGCAGTTCGCCGACGTTGGTTCTTATAAAATCATTCTCATCCTTCACAAGGATCACCGGCATGGAGGGATCGCAAAATTCAGAAATTACCTGTCTGCAGGCCCCGCATGGAGGACAGTAGTCAGCTTCCCCGCCCTTCTTTTTACCGTGTATTGCAAGTATCCTGAAATTCCTCTCTCCTTCGCTGACCGCTTTAAAAAAAGCCGTCCGCTATGCACAGTTGGTGAGAGGATAAGAGGAATTTTCAATGTTGCAGCCGGAAAAGATCCTGCCCGAATCTGCCATTAAAGCCGCACCGACGCAGAAATTCGAATATGGAACGTAAGCCTTCTCAGCTGCGGCAACAGCCGCTTTGGCGACAGCAGTTTCCTCCTCCGTCGGTTTCAGAACAGAATCAAGGAAGCTACTGCCTTTTCCCCTGTAGCTTAAGCCAAGGTACTGAGCGCAGGTAGCCGCAATATCGCAGAAGCCGTTACGGGTTCCCAGATTTACGGGTTTGATATTTTTGCCGTAGATCAGCAGAGGAACGTATTCTCTCGTGTGATCGGTGTGAGAATCGCCGGGATCGCAGCCGTGGTCAGCCGTGATGAACAGCACGTCGTCATCACACATCTTGGCGATGAATTCCGGAAGTCTTTGGTCAAACTCGGCAAAAGAATTAGCATAGCCGTCAATATCCTGTCTGTGACCGAAAAGCATATCCATATCCACGAGATTGATAAAGCACAGACCCTCGAAATCCTTGTCCAGAGCCTCAATTGCTTTGTCCATACCGTCCTTGTTACCTGAGGTCAGAACATATTCCGAAACGCCTTTTCCGTTAAAAATGTCTTTTATCTTGCCAACGGCATAAACTGTCATGCCGGCTTCCTTAACCGCGTCAAGAAGCGTCTCTTCCGGAGGGTCAAGAGAAAAGTCATGTCTGCGGGACGTACGGGTAAAATCAGGATATTTTCCTATAAAAGGCCTTGCGATAACTCTTCCCACGGCATGCTTGCCCTTAAGAATTTTTCGTGCGGTCTCGCAGTATTTATAAAGCTGCTCTACAGGAACAACGTCCTCGTGAGCCGCGATCTGAAAAACGCTGTCGGCAGAAGTGTATACGATAAGCTTTCCCGTCTCTATATGCTCACGGCCGTAGTCCTTTATGACTTCAGTCCCGGAATATGGTTTATTGCAAAGTACCCCGCGGCCGGTAAGCCTTGTAAATTCGTCCAGGACATCCCGGGGAAAGCCTTCAGGGTACGTCGGAAGAGGCGAATCGGAAACGATCCCTGCGATCTCCCAGTGACCTATGGTAGTGTCCTTTCCCATTGAGCGTTCACGAAGCCTTGCCACAGCGGCCATCGGCGCAGTTTCAGTCTCAAGATAGCCGCACCCGTCAATATTCCCCATTCCCATTTTTTTCATGTTTTTGAAAACAAACCGGGGACTTTCAGATATTCGCTTTAAAGTGTTGCAGTCCTTATCGCCAAACAGGGAGGCGTCAGGCTCCTCTCCGCAGCCAAGGGAATCAAGGACGATTATAAACGCTCTTTTCATTTGATGATCTCCTGAAATTAATTACAGCTCGATGGCAGTTTCAAGTGCAAGCTTCATCATATCGGTAAAGGAATTCTGTCTCTCTTCCGCCGAGGTGGCCTCGCCTGTGAGAAGATGATCGGATATGGTGCATATCGCAAGTGCGTTCTTTCCCGCTCTGGCCGCGTTCATATACAGGCCGGCAGCTTCCATTTCAACTGCCATAACGCCCATCTTGTTCCAGGCTCCTGCGGTGTAAAAAGCATTGCCTTCGGGAGCTCCCGAATCGTCGTTGTAGAACGTGTCAGAAGACAAAATATTGCCCACGTGGTAGTTGAGCCCCATTTTTTCTGCGTTCTTAACGGCTTTTTCAAGAATCTTGTAGGAACAGGTGGGAGCGAAGGTTCCGGGAAGGTGATACTGGTCAATGAAATGAGAAGTCGTGCAGGCGCCCATGCCAAGTACTATATCACGTACTTTGATATCAGGCTGCATTGCCCCGGCGGAGCCCACTCTCAGAATATTGTCAACGTCAAAGAAATTAAAAAGCTCATAGGAATAAATACCGATGGACGGAATGCCCATGCCGGAAGCCATGACGGAAACACGTTTTCCTTTATAAGTTCCCGTATAGCCCTGAACTCCCCGGACATTGTTCACAAGGACCGGATCCTCAAGAAAGTTTTCGGCAATGAATTTTGAGCGCAAAGGATCGCCGGGCATTAAAACTGTCTTAGCGAAATCCTCGGGTCTTGCGTTGATATGGGGTGTGGGATAATTAGCCATGTATAATTCCTCCTTCATTTTATGTAGAAGCATTCAATGCTTTGGCAATTTTAACCAGCCGCGAGGTGCCAAGCCTGTCGGCGCCTGCAATAATCATTTTCTCGGCGTCTTCAATGGTCGAGATTCCTCCTGCGGCTTTTATTTTGACCTTGGGGGCGCAGTATTTGCGCATAAGCGCTACGTCCTCAGGAGTCGCGCCGCCTGTGGAAAAGCCGGTAGAAGTTTTTATGTAATCTGCGCCGGACATGGAAACGACCCTGCACATTTCGATCTTTTCCTCTTCGGTAAGAAGACAGGTCTCGATTATGACTTTAAGTATTTTATTCCCGCAAGCCTCTTTCAGTTCTTTTAATTCCGCAAGTATCGCATCGTACTTTTTTTCTTTGACGTCGCAAACGTTGATGACCGTATCGATCTCGTCGGCGCCGTCAAGTATAGCCTGCTCAGTCTCGTAAAGCTTTGTTTTCAGGGTATTGTAGCCGTTGGGAAAACCTATGACGGTACAAATTTTAACTGCGCCTTTTACGTACAAAGCCGCTTTTTTGACAAAGCAAGGCGGTATGCAGACCGAAGCGCAATGATATTTAACTGCGTCGTCACAGAGATTCTTGATATCCTCCCAGGTGGCGGTCCTTGAAAGAAGAGTATGGTCGCATTTGCTTAAGATCTTGTTAATGTCCATGATTCATTTCCTTTTTCCGTTCGTTTATAAGATTTCTGTAACATCTGTAACACATGCCAATGTATTTGTCGTTTCCGCCCAGTTCGATCTGAGCGCCCTCGGTCACTATTTTACCGTTGGCGTCGAATCTTGCGTTGACTATGGCCTTTCTGCCGCATTTGCATATGGATTTGATCTCGGTTATACTGTCGGCGATCTCAAACAGTCTTTTAGAAGCCGGAAACATATTGGTGAGAAAATCCGCTCTCAATCCGAAGCACAGCACCGGAACGTCTGAAAGATCGCAAATATCCTTCATCTGGACCACCTGCTCGGGAGCAAGGAACTGACATTCGTCGCATATAATGACGTCTGCGTAGGCTTTCCCGCCCCTTGACTCAAAGACCTTGAAGAGATCGGTGTCTCCGCTGATCGCCTCCGCGTCAGCGTAAAGACCGATCCTCGATCTGAGAACTGTTCTCACCCTGCCGTTTTCATCAATAAAATTATCTCTGCTGTCGGTATCCGGCTTTATGAGCCAGACCTTGCAGCCCTTTTCCTCATAATTAAATTTTGTCATCAGCGCCTGGGCGGTTTTTGACGATCCCATTGCCCCGAATTTAAAGTAAAGCTTAGCCAATTCAAGCACTCCGTTTCCGGTAAATATTCAGATAGTATGACATATGAATGCCAAAGTGATTTTATCAAAAATAAGCCGTCAGATTCAATAACGAAAGCTCATCTTGCGGTAAGCCCGAAATAAAGGCTTTTGCCCTTTGTCTTCAGCAGGATCGACGAAAGGTTATAAGCCCGGCGTATATGAAAAGCATTGCGATAAGCCCTGCCGGCGGAAGAATAAGGCTGAGTATAAGTACTATTACGCCGATGGGCAAAGCAGGAAGCGTGCAGAACAGCGTCGCGAATAAAACCGATTTACTGTTTTTGGTCACCTGGATGTCGGATTCAAAGTCAAGCTTCGGCCATCTGAGATTGCAGATCAAGCTCATGACCGTTGCGTAGATAAGTGAGAGCTGGGGGCCGATGAAAATTGAGATTATCAGCGGAATTGAGTTTCCCGTAACAAAGCCCTTGGCAAAAGATAGGCCAAGGATGACTGAGCTTGAGATGAGAGCTATCGCGGAAGGAATGACAAAAGATGAGATAAGCTTGCTCCTGAGGACCACGGTATGTTTAACGGGATAGCTGAGAAGAAGCTCAAAGTTTTTGCCCTCAAAGGACAGTGAGGACGAAGCCGCGTTTGTGGCGCTGCACATCATCAGTCCGAACATCACCCCGACGGCAAGCAGCGTTATATCCGGAGGCACGTCTCCGTTGTTTTTTCCTTCAATGGGCATTATGAGCATCATAGCAGCTGTGATGGCGAACATGATGGGACCCATTACGGAGTTGACAAGGAGAGCGGGTTTATTGACGATCATTTTCAGATCCTTTTTAAGAAGAACACTGATCTGCGAAGCTGCGGTTCTTCCTCTTTCATTGAATTTTCCGCTGCCGGCGTACTGCTTCATGGAGTTTATAGGTTTATACAGGCATGATATAAACAGTACAACCAGAGCAAAAGCACCAAGGTTGATCACCACAAAGATCAGCAGCTGAAGAATATCGCGTCCGAATACCGCATCGCGGAAAAAGCTGAAATGGGGAAGAAGCTTAAGTATCGGCGAGTTTGCGATATTGCGCATGCCGTAGGAGTTAAACATGAGCGCAAATATCAGCGCAAAATACAGGAAATAAATGATCACCTGGAAAACGTTTTTGTATTTGAGACGTTTTATGATCAATACGGTAACCGTGCCCAGCAGCGAGGAGAGAAGCAGCGGCACCATCGAAGC
>JAGCZO010000196.1 GCA_017959965.1 Clostridia bacterium
AAAATCGATCAAACATTGACCGTTCCTTCTTGTTACGGTCGATGGGCATGAAGAAATGTTGTTGTCGTGATGAGAATTCGTTCATGATAGACCTCCATTGATGAATGAAATCTATCATAAAAAGCGCAAAACAGGTACTTTTTTGATCTTTTGACAACAAAAAAGAGGCTGTTGCGTTACCAGCTAAAATGCCAGTTTTTTAACAGCCCCCTATTGTGCCATAAAAAAAAGGAAAAGCAACTGAATTGAACGTTCCCCGTCCTTTTTTTATTTCCGGGCGATATTCCTTCCCGCTCAGAAGGAGATCTCGTCGCTGAAAAAAAACCCGCTGACGTCCCCGCGGGCGAAGACCGAACGGTTGATGAGCATCGTCACGTTCCTTCCCGCGTCGTAATAGCCGAGGATCCGGTTGCTCACGTCCCGGATCGTCTTGCTCCCGTCGGAATCGATCTCGTAGTACCCGAGGATCCTGCCCGAAAACGTCGATATGGTTTCTCTTCTCATTCCGTACTACTTTCCCTCTCCGGCTTAACCGCCGAACCCCTTGATATACGAGACCAGTTCCCGGTTGTTCAGTTTCATGGGAAGCCGGTCCTCGGTGTATTTCCGCATGACCTCCTCGTCCGACGTCCGGAAATCCA
Organism: Clostridia bacterium; assembly: GCA_017959965.1. GTDB lineage: Bacteria > Bacillota > Clostridia > UBA1212 > UBA1212 > UBA1212. Next base: position 642 of record JAGCZO010000196.1, read on the forward strand.
GGTAAAGACGCTCTTCCGAACAGTCGTCGCCCAGGTTCATGGTCGAGCCGTCCTTAAAAACGATCCGGGCCCAGAATTCCGGCGTCGTACCGCCATCCCGAAAGACGAAAACCGACCGGTGGTAGATCCTGACGAACTGCTCGATCTGGGCAGAAGAAAGGACGTACGATTCCGAACCGACTCTGATTTCAATCGACTCGACGCTTTCCTCGCTCATCGCCGGAACGGTCCATCCGTCCTTCAGCCTGTCGAAAGGATAATTCTCTTTGCCGGAACCCGAGCACGAAGCCAGGAGAAAAACGGAGAGAGCCGCAAGCACAAGCAGAACGAAAACCATTCGAGTTGTTCTTTTCATCACAAGTTCCTCCTTTTATGGATCTGTTTTCTCTTCCGGAGATTTCCGTTGTACCATACACGTATGGTCGTGCCGGGCGGAAAAGAATCACTGTGACAGCCGGATTCCCATTTTCGTCATACAACGTGCGAGACCGGGGTATCGGTTCAAAAACCGCCTATTTTACAAGAGTTTTTGGCTTCTTTCTTAACCGCAAATCCTCTTGAAAATTATTCCCATTCGATAGTGGAGACCGGCTTGTCTGAGATATCCCAGAGCACACGGTTCACGCCGTGGACATTGGCAATGATCCTGTCGCGGATAGCGCAGAGAGTCTTAAAGGGGATCTCCGGAGAAGTGGCGGTGACTGCGTCCACGGTGTTGACGGCGCGTATGACCACAGCCCAGCCCATGTACCTTTTGGCATCTTTAATTCCTGTGGACATAAAGTCGGGGATAACGCAGAAATACTGCCAAGGCACTTTGGGAAGCTTTTCGATCTCTTCACGTACGATAGCGTCTGCCTCACGGAGAGACTCAAGTCTGTCCCTTGTGATGGCGCCAACGCACCTTACGCCGAGTCCCGGTCCCGGGAAAGGCTGGCGGTATACCATATTGTCGGGGAGACCAAGAGCTTTGCCAACCACGCGGACCTCGTCCTTGTAGAGGAATTTCACGGGCTCCACCAGCTCGAATTTGAACTTATCTGGAAGGCCGCCAACGTTGTGGTGAGCCTTCACGCCCTTGCTTTCAAGGATGTCAGGGTAGATGGTGCCCTGGCCAAGGAACTTGATGTCGGAAAGCTTTTCGGCCTCTTCCGCAAAAACGTCAATGAAAATGCTGCCGATGATCTTGCGCTTCTTTTCGGGGTCGCTTACGCCTGCGAGAGCGTCCAGGAAGCGGTCCACCGCGTCAACGTAGATCAGATTGGCGCCAAGCTGTTCGCGGAACACCTTGATTACCTGGTCGGACTCGCCTTTTCTGAGAAGGCCGTGATTCACGTGCACACAGGTCAGGTTTTTGCCGATGGCCTTTATAAGGAGCGCAGCCACAACCGAGCTGTCAACGCCGCCTGAAAGAGCCAGGAGGACCTTCTGATCGCCTATCTGCTCCTTGAGAGCCTTGACCTGACCGTCGATAAATGCCTGTGCCCGATCAAGATCCGTTATTCTCTCAAGACTTTCCGGGCGTGTTTCGTAAATGTAACCGGACATATTGTTTTCCTCCTAAAGCATTCAGTTTGTATAATTGTCAAAATAGCCCTGGACAAGCACCACGGGTGTGCCCTTGTCGCCGGAGCCCGACGTAAGGTCGCAGAGGGAGCCGATGAGGTCCGTTAGCTGTCTCGGGGTGGTTCCTTCGGATACCATGTGGCCCACCAGGCTGGAGCCGTCCTTCTGGCGGATCTTCTCGGAGATGGCCTCCTTGAGAGCCTCGCCGGAAAGGCTGCTGAAATCGTTGTCGGCAAGATATTTGAGTTTGAGCTCGTTAGGCGTTCCTATGAGGCCGTCGGTGAAGGCGGGGGATACCACCGGGTCAGCCAGTTCCCAGATCTTGCCCTGGGGATCCTTGAAGGCGCCGTCGCCGTAGACCATGACCTCAACGTGCTTTCCCGTTGCCTTGAAGATACGGGCCTGGATGTCAAGAACCAGAGCCTTGCATTCCTCCTTCGGGAAAAGCTTGACCTTGTCCTCTGTGGCCTTGTTGGAGCCGAGAAGACCGTAGGTTTTGTTGAAGCCGCTGCCGTTAACAGAGGAGGTCATGATGTCGTCAAGCCCCAGCACCGTTTTGGCGCCTGCTTCAAGAAGTATCCTCTTAGTTCTCTTTCTGGTGTGGATGTCGCAGTTGATAACAGTGTCTGTGTAGTCAAGGATCGCTTTTGGTCTGTTGGCGAATATGATCTCCGCCTCGCAGCCGCAGCTTTCAATGAGCTCTTTATAATACGCAACGTAGTCGACGCCGGTGAAGGGGTGCTTGTTCTCGCCGAAAAGCTCTCTGTATTTTGCAAGGGTGAGAACGTCGCTGTAGGGGTTTACGCCCTTTTCGTCCAGCTTGTCGATGGAAACCAGCTCATTTCCGACCTCATCGGAGGGATAACTGAGCATGAGATATATTTTCTTCACGCCAAGAGCAATGCCTCTCAGACAGATCGCAAAGCGGTTTCTTGAAAGGATCGGGAAAATAACCCCGATCTCATCCTTTTTCGCTTTGGCTTTGACGTCGGCGGCAATGTCGCCCACCGTGCAATAGTTGCCCTGGCTTCTGGCCACAATAGACTCGGTAACGGCTATTACGTCTCTGTCGCGCAAGGAAAAACCTTCCGATTCAGCGGCTTTAAGCACACTGTCCGTTACGATAAAGCCAAGGTCGTCGCCTTCTCTGATTATAGGGCACCTGATACCTCTCGATACTGTTCCAACTCTGCGTTCGTTAATTGCCATTGAACTTTAAACCCCCAAACATAATTAAAATTGCACCGGCTCTGCTGCCTGATCCCGCATCATCCGTGCTTCTCAAGCGGCCCATGGCCGCGTTGATGCGTTACTTATTCTTATCGCTTTCAAGCGACTCGAGCTTCTCGTTCAGTACTTTTATCTGCTCCCTCAGGGATGCGATATCCTGGGCGATAGGGTCAATGATCTTTGCGTGTTCAAGAGACATTGACGGAGCGACCCGCTCTCCGTCCGTTTTAATGACCCTGGCCTTTATACCGCAAACGGTGGAATTGGCGGGCACGTCGGAAAGGACTATGGAGCCGGAGCCGATCATTGAATTATCGCCTACGGTGATGGGGCCCAGGATCTTCGCCCCCGCTCCTATCAGCACGTTGTTTCCGATGGTCGGGTGACGCTTTTCGTGGCGCTTGACGCCCGTACCGCCGAGAGTCACTTGGTGATATATGGTGCAGTCATCGCCGATCACGGCGGTCTCGCCTATAACGATTCCGTGGCCGTGGTCAATGAAAAGCCCGTTGCCGATCTTAGCGCCGGGATGTATTTCGATGCCGGTCCTGCGGCTGGAGCACTGGGATATCCACCTTGCGATAAAAGCCATCTTGTGCCTGAGAAAGAAGGCGGCGATCTTGTGGTCCACAAGAGCCTTAAATCCGGGGTACAGGAAGATGACCTCAAGCACGTTCCGTGCCGCGGGGTCCCTTGAAGCTATTGATTTGGCGTCCTGAATAAGTCCCATGATCATTTTCTCTCCGGAAAATCAGTCCCTGTTAAACGTTTTCTGCCTTTTTTATTGCCGGCAAGACATTATCTTTGCCGGACATTATATTTGGCGTGCATTGTCATTGGCGGTCCTTTTCACGCGACGCGATGACCCTTGCCACGTGGACGCCGCTGGCCGCCGCCTGAGAAAGGCCTCTTGTAACTCCCGCGCCGTCGCCGCAGGCGAACATATTGGGAAGAGTCGTTTCAAGGTCGGAGGTAAGGTTCAGTCTCGCGCTGTAGAATTTGACTTCGACTCCGTAAAGGAGCGTGTCGTAATTGGCGGTGCCCGGCACAAGCTTATCAAGTGCGTAGATCATCTCGATTATATTATCAAGATGTCTCTTCGGAAGCACAAGGCTCAGGTCGCCCGGGGTCGCGTTAAGCGTGGGCCTGGTGAAGCTTTGTTTAAGCCTGTGTTCATTTGTCCTGACGCCTCTTACCAGATCGCCGAAGCGCTGCACGATGACTCCGCCGCCAAGCATATTGGAGAAGGAGGCAATGCTCTTTCCGTAGCGGTAAGGCTCGCTGAAGGGTTCCGTGAATTTATTGCTGACAAGAAGCGCGAAGTTTGTGTTTTCGCTGCGGAGGGCCGGGTCCGCGTAGCTGTGGCCGTTCACCGTGGCGCAGCCGTCAACGTTCTCCGTAACGACGTAGCCGTATGGGTTCATACAGAAGGTCCTGACCTTGTCTCCGTACTGTTTCGTCCTGTAGACGAGTTTGGCCTCGTATACCGCGTCCGTAACGCTTTCAAAGATCGCCGCGGGAAGCTCGACCCTGACGCCAATGTCAACCTGGTTGTTTATAAGCTCGATACCAAGCTCCTGGCACTGCTTGGAGAACCATTCCGCGCCTGAACGTCCGGGACCCGCGACAAGATATTTGCAGGTTATGGGTTCACCTTTTGAAAGGATCAGCTCATAGCCGCCGTCAACTTCTTTGATCTCCTTTACAGCCGTTTCGCACCTTATTTCTACGCGTTTTTCCATGAAAAGGAAGATCTTCTTAAGTATTTCGACGTTCTTCTCGGTGCCAAGATGCTTAACGGAGGCGCTGAGGAGGTGCATATCGTTTTCAAGAGCCCTCTTCATAAGAGCTTTGGCTTTATCGGAATAGGTGCTGTATCTTTCCTCCGTGGCGCCGAAACTGACGTTTACGGAGTCAACGTATTCGATGAGGTCCATTACCTCTTTGTCGCTTATGTAGTCGTTGAGCCAGCCGCCGAATTCCGTGGTAAAATTGAATTTACCGTCGGAAAAAGCTCCGGCGCCGCCAAAGCCGTTCATTATGGCGCATGGGTCGCAGAAGACGCACTTGTCCACCTTACCGGCAACGATGGGGCAAACCCTGTGCATGATGGATCTGCCTCTTTCGACTATTACAATTCTGCTCTCAGGGTGAAGCTTGGATAGCTCATAAGCCGCGTAGATGCCCGCGGTTCCGGCGCCGATAATTGCCACGTCGTAATTAAACATCAACATCCTCCGAATTCCGGCCGCTTCTTTAAAAATTCTGCAACATAGAAGGACAAAGCCATAAAAGCAGGCGGCCTCAGCGTCGCGAAGGCGCAATACCCCCGGCAACGCGTTCCGTGTTCCGAAAAATGTAACTTTCTTTACCTGAAGTTACGCATAATTATACTCGCCCGGCCTTAAATTTGCAACAGATTTTTTACTCTGCAGCGCCCTTTCCGGTCTTTGCTATAAGACGCCAATGCAGAAAAAAAAAAGAACGGCCGCGCCCAGTTTCAACTCCTTGGGGCGCGGCCGCTGTTAATATAGCTTAAATGCTGATCAATGTTTTTTTCTGATGAAAAGTACGGCAAGGCCGAGAACTGCCATTGCGGCGCCGCCCATCACAACGGATCCGCATCCGTTATCCTTAGGCTTTTCCGTAGGAGCCTCGGTGGGTGCGGGAGCTTCCGTAACCACGGGAGCCTCTGTTACCACGGGAGCCTCTGTAACTTCCGGTGTGGCGGTGGGTTCGGGAGTGTCCGTAGGATCAGGCGTGGGAGTCGGGGTAGGAGTAGGCGTAGCCGTGGGCTTCGGAGTGAATTCACCGTTGGGGTCGCAGGAATAAACGAATTCATCGAATTCGGATTCGGAACCGTCAACGAATCTTACTACTACGGTAAAGGTGACGTCGATGCCGGCCTTGATGGGAACGTTCATGTCGATGCTCATAGCATAGAGGGTCTTGGCTGCGGTAGCGGCGTCGGAACGGCTCTTCAGCTCGAAGAAGGCTTCTTCACCGTCTTCAAATCTGTAGCCGATGTCTTTGATCTGAGTATCGGAGGCGTGCCAGCCGAAGATACGGATCTTGTCGTGGCCTTCCTTGAAATACTCAGTGAGGTCGCCAAGGTCGCGTTCCGAGGAGGGTTCATATTTAACGTCGGTGTCAAGGATCAGAACGCCGTCGAAGTGGATCATGTCGCCGGTCTCGGCTTCAACCGTGAAAGGTATTGCCGAGAGGAGCTCGTAGGTATCGTTCTCAAGCAGGCATATTGCGTAGTAACCGGGTTCAAGGTCTTCCGCGCCCTCCTGTTTAAAATTGGCGGTTGTGAGATCTATCGTTTCCGCGTCCGCATATGCTCTCCAGCCTGTGAAAGATTCTTCGTCAGGCTCAATGAATTCAACGTCGTCCAGTGAGGGGACCGAGAAGATACCGATCCAGTCTTTGCCCTGGTTTTCGGCGTCGATGACCTTTATCTGGCCGCCTGCGGGCATAAGCTCGCCGTCAACTATTTTTCCGGTGGAAATGTTGCAGTCGATAATTCTGTTGGACGTCGCAATGTTTGTGTAAGTGAATTGGTAGGTGGGCCCGAAAACGTCCTCTTCGCCGTCATCAAGCTTGTACCAGAGGTCGATCATGATATCCTCGCCTTCCTCCACAGGAACGTTGGCACCGAAGCGGAGCGGGTATTCATGAAGAGTAGCGGCCTTATTGGCGACAAGATTCGCATCGTAGTAGGAGCATCCCCAGACAGTCTCGCCGCCGTCAATGGAATATCCGATGTCTACGATCTCGGTGTCCTCGGAGTGCCAGCCCTGTATTCTGATGAATGCGGCGCCCTTGGCGGAGATCTGGGAGCTGATGTTTCCGAGTTTTCTCAGACTGGAGCTGAGGCTTCCCACCTGATTTTCTTCAGCGTCAAGAAGATATATAAAGTCTATGCAGGAAGTTCCTCCGGCGGCGTTTGCAACGGTAAGTCCGGCAAACATGGAGAAAATCATTGCAAGAACAACAATAAGCGGAATGATTTTTTTCATACAGTTACCTCCAAATGGATATTTACGAAACGGACAGGCGCTTAACGCCCTCCGAAATGAGTCAAAGGACTTTTTATAGGCGTATTGTAATCCAAGCGTGAATATATGTCAAGGAAAACGCGCTTTCGGCAGCTGTTCCGTATGCAAAAAAAAGATCCGCCGCTCGTTAAATTCGGGCTCATACAGCCGTCATTTTGTCTCAACGACGAAAAAGTAAGGAGCCGCGCTTGAATTGATTATTCTTACTTTCGTAACGCAGATCTCAAACCTTGACAGCGTGGAAAAGTATTCCTCAAGCATTCTTCCTTCCGCATCCCCCTCCTCGTGGCCGGGATAGACAGCCACAGTGAGGACACTGTCCTTGTCCAAAAGCGATATGGCTGTTTTCACCGCCGGCAAGGTAGTCTCGCGCATGGTGGTTATTCTCCTGTCGCTTCCGGGAAGCCAGCCTAAGTTAAACATCCCCGCCCTGAGCTTCCGGGTTATGTATTTGTCCGCGTTGGAATGGGAGTCCAGTATCAGTGTAACGTTGTCGGGACAGCCGCTTTCTTTAAGTCTCTTTGCGGTCGTCTCCAGAGCCTGAGGCTGGACGTCAAATGCGTACACCTCGCCCTTCTCGCCGGCAAGCTTTGACAGGAAGGCGGTGTCGTAGCCGTTTCCCATGGTGAAGTCCGCGCAGGCGCAGCCCTCCTTCATATGATCCTTAATGAACTGTTTGTGAAGAGACAGAAGGTCAAGCATAATAATATTTTTCCTTTATTTACGTAAAAAAGCGCTCAAGCTTTAATTGAACGCTTTTTCTTTGTCAGGCTTCCGGCTTCTTTGTGGTTCACGCGGTTTTTCGGTGATCGCAAATAGCCGCCGGCGGCCGGTCTTATCATAAGAGCTTACGCGGTGATGCCGCCGCGTAATATAAGTTATTCTTATCAGACGTCCTTAATGGAAAGGTCTACTCTTCCCATCTTGTCGTAGCCGATGAATTTGACTTTGACAACGTCGCCTTCCTGCACCACGTCTTCGACCCGCTCTACTCTGTATTTGGCGAGTTTGGAAATGTGGACGAGACCTTCAACACCGGGAAGGAACTCAACGAATGCACCGAAGTTGATGACTCTGGTGACTTTGCCTTCGAATACTTCACCGACGGTAAGATTTCCGATGATGCCGTTGATGATCTTCATCGCCTTCTGAGCAAGCTCTTCGTCGGGAGTTGCGATAAATATTCTTCCGTCCTCCTGGATGTCGATCTTCACTCCTGTAGCCTCGATGATCTTGTTGATGGTTTTTCCGCCGGATCCTATAACGTCGCGGATCTTGTCAACGGGGATAGACATCTGGAATACCTTGGGAGCGTATTTGGAAAGCTCTTTTCTGGGCTCGGGGATGCAGGGAAGGATGATCTCGTTGAGGATCTTCATACGGCCCTTGCGGGTGAGCTCGAAGGCCTGTCTGATGATCTCGTAGGAGAGACCCTGGACCTTGATGTCCACCTGAATGGCGGTGATTCCTTTTTCGGTACCGGCGACTTTGAAGTCCATGTCGCCGAAGAAGTCCTCGATACCCTGGATGTCCATGAAGGTTATGAAATCGTTCTCATCGTCAGGGTTGGTGACAAGTCCGCAGGAGATGCCGGCCACAGGAGCCTTGATGGGCACGCCGGCCGCCATGAGAGCCAGAGTGGAGCCGCAGACGCTGCCCTGGGAGGTGGAACCGTTGGACATAAGGACCTCGGAAACAAGTCTCAGTGTGTAGGGGAATTCTTCCTCGGATGGGATCACAGGGACCAGAGCTCTTTCAGCAAGAGCACCGTGTCCGATCTCACGCCTGCCGGGAGACTTGATGGATTTGGCTTCGCCTACACTGTAGCCAGGGAAGTTGTACTGATGGATGTAACGCTTTCTGTCTTCCTCGTCTATACCGTCAAGGATCTGATATTCAGAGATCTGACCGAGGGTGCAGATGGTGAGGACCTGAGTCTGGCCTCTTGTGAACAGACCCGAGCCGTGAACTCTGGGAAGAATATCGATCTCTGCGCTGAGAGGTCTGATCTCGTCAAGAGCTCTGCCGTCAACTCTCTTGTGCTCTTTAAGGAGATAGTTCCTGACCACCGTCTTCTCGAGCTTGTAGATAGCTTCGGAGATGAGGCTCTTGCTGTCCGGATATTTCTCCGCAAGTTTTGACTGCACGTCTGCCGTGAGAGCGTCGATGGCGTTGTCGCGGACGGTCTTGTCGACTGCGAGAACAGCCTGCTTCATGGTGTCAAGAGCGATGGCTTCAACGTCCTCGTAAAGGTCGTGAGGAACCTCGCAGGAGGTGTAGGAGAATTTCGGTTTGCCTACTTCTGCGACGATTCCGTCGATGAACTCGCAGATCTTCTTAATAGTGCCGTGTCCCTTGATGATGGCGTTCAGCATCACGTTCTCGGGAACCTCATTGGCGCCTGCTTCGACCATGGTGATCTTTTCCTTGGTGCCGGCGAGGGTAACATACATATCGCTCTTCTCGCGCTGCTTGGCAGTGGGATTGATGACGACTTCGCCGTCAACAAGGCCGAGGACGACGCCGCCGATAGGCCCGTTGAAGGGTATGTCGGAAATGGAAATGGCGCAGGACGTGCCGATCATCGCGGCGATCTCAGGTGAATTGTCCTGTTCAACGGAAAGGACGGTATTGATGACTGCAACGTCGTTTCTGAGATCCTTTGGAAAAAGAGGCCTGATAGGTCTGTCGATGACTCTCGACGTAAGGATAGCCTTTTCGGAGGGTTTTCCTTCTCTCTTAAGAAAACCGCCGGGGATCTTTCCGACCGAGTACAGCTTTTCTTCATAGTCAACGCTGAGCGGGAAAAAGTCAACTCCGTCTCTGGGAGTCTTGGAAGCGGTAACAGTGGAAATAACGACCGTATCACCGTATCTTACCAGTACCGCGCCGTTGGCAAGCTGTGCCATTTTGCCGGTCTCGATAGTAAGTTTTCTGCCCGCAAGTTCTGTAGTAAAAGTTCTAAACATTTCATCTTTTGCTTATCCGATCTTCCGAAACGCCAATGCGCCGCGGCCCACCACCGGATAAGTTCCTCCAGTCTTATATATTAACAGCTTTCGCTGCCTGATGAGTTTGCTGATAAAGGCGGCACCTTTCACAGTAAATCAGACGCCTTTAAACGACCAAAAGCGGATGCTTCTCTCCGGAGAGAGTTAAGCACCCGCCAAAACAGAATTACTTTCTGAGATTCAGTTTTTCGATCAGGTCACGGTATCTCTGAACGTCGATCTTTGTGAGATAGTTGAGAAGTCCGCGTCTCTGACCTACCATCAGCAGAAGGCCGCGCCTTGAGTGATGGTCATTCTTGTGAGTTCTGAGATGCTCGTTAAGATCGTTGATCCTTTCGGTGAGGATCGCAACCTGAACTTCAGGGGATCCGGTATCGCCCTCTTTAAGTCCGAACGTCTTAATAATTTCCTGTTTTCTTTCCTTTGTCATTTTTTTGATCTCCTTTTGGATTTAATCGCCAATGTCTTTGCCAGGGTCAAAGGAAACTCCCTTGTCAAAGGCACGGTTAGAGTGCATTTTAACACGGATACAAGCGTTTGTAAAGCATTATTTTAAAAGGTTCTACTTAAAAATATACGCATATAAAGAATAAAATCTTTTCTCCCACCGTTTTAAAAGCGCGGGATCTTGGCGCCGCCAATGCGGCCGCGCCCGATCCAGCGCTTCATATCGCAACATTGCCTGTTACGGAAGGTCAGCCTTTGATTTAACCGTTGATTTGGACCGTTAATCCGTCCTTTTCTGTTATATCCAGCCCGATCCTGTCGGAGATATCGAACAGTCCCGTGCGGTAGTTCTTCACGTAGGCGCTTTCGGCAATGAAATGGCCTTCCACCGCCCCGCGGATCACGTAGGAGACACTGATCTCGAAGCTGTATTCGGGGCACTCCTGCTTATAAACGTCTCTCCTGCCTGAATATATGCTGTTGTATATGCTGACGCCGCCGTTCATGTTCTGACCGCTGCGATTGTAGATATACGCGGAGACGTTTACGTTTCCATTCTTAACGCTCGAATATCCGCTTGACTCAAGGGACAGGAATCTCATTCCGGAAGGTATCAGATCATAAAGCTCGAAGTACTCGCTTACTCTTGTGGATCTTCCGCTTATATTGAGCGTCACGACGCAGTTGCCGCGCTTGTCTTTGGAGATGTTTTTTTGTATTTTGATCCTGTTTTCCGATGACTGTCCGCCGGAGAGAGCTTCATCCGCCCTGCCCCTGTAGGAAACGCCTACTTTTGCGCTGTCCGGAAGACTCAGCTTAAGCTCCTCGAGTTCAGGCTTGGAAAGGCTCAGTGAGAAGCTCCGTCCGGGCGCTATGCTGACGTTTTCAGTGGTATCGCCAATGGTATACGTAAACTCCATGGGCTCCGCTGCCTCCGACGGAAGGAAGTACCTGAGGTAGCAGGCAAGAGCGATCCTGTCGGAAACGCTTTCGATCCTGTTCTCAGAAAGCCAGAGCGCAAGCTTCCCGGCGTCATCCCTTACTGCGCAGGACGCGGTCATAAGAGCCAGGCAGGACAGGGAGACGGTGGTGTCAGAGTCCTGACCCTCGAATTTAAGGGTCCCGTACTCGCTGTTTTCGCTTCCTATATCCTTTTTGACAAGCATATAAATGTCGCGGGCTGCGGGATAGTCTCCGCAGGCGGCAAATCCCAGGGCAAGCAACAGCTTAGCTTCCGCGGAGAAATTTCCGGCGTAATCCGCGACCGCATAAAGCGTATCCAGAACAGGCTCCCCTGCCGAAGCAAGGCACACCAGGTTCGCGGCAAGGTCCTCCGGCGACACCTGATCCTTGGAGGCAACTGCGGATCTGCTGACAGATACGATCCTGCCGAGGGTGTCCGCGTCAAGCGGAAGCCCGAGAGTCATCAGGGAGGCAGTAAGCCTTGCGTCGGCTTCGGAATATGGGAACGTACGGAATTTTCCGTCCGTATTCGAGAAGTTTTCCTTTATAAGCCTCATCAGCTCGTCCACAGTCTGATCGGTGTCCGCTCCGTAAAGCTTTTGCGCCGCGGCCGCGGCTGCGCAGAGCGCCGCATATTCGTCCGTTCTTCCGCTTCCGACGTTGTACGAAAGCAGGCTTATGATCCTCTCGTAGAAATCATGGGACTTTGTTCTGTTGGTGAAAACGAGCCTTACGGGATAGTATACGGGATCTATATCTTTCAGTTCAGAGACCGTGACAGTCTTCCTGACGTCGGCGGCTACCGCGGTGGTCACCAGGTTGAAATCAGCCGTGGCGGCGTCACGGTTCGACCCGCTTTCCGCGTAGACCGTGACACGGTACTGGCCGGGTTCAGACAGGTCAAACTTAAGCCAGCACCTGTCCTTGGAGTCGGCGCTGCCCGTTGTTTTTCCCAGCTCTTTGCCGGTCATGTCGGAAAGAACAGCGGTGTAATTGACTTTTCCGTCCGCCTCCGAACCGTAGGACCTGGCGCTCAGCGAGATCGTATCTCCGACGATATACTGTTCGCAGATACCGATGTTTATGAAGAACGGCTGTGTGCACACGATATCCGAAACGGATGCACCTATTTTCAGATCACCGTTCTTACCGCCTGCTCCCGAAAGAGCCAGCGCGGTGATCCTCCAGGACGTAATGTTGTCCGGAACCGTGAAAACAAGAGTTCCGCACCCTTCGCTGTCAAGATCGATCACGTTGTAGACAGGATTGTCGGCGAAGTATTGCCTTATGTACCATCCGTCTCCCCCTTCGGAGCTGTTCTTGCTGTCGGCACTTTCCGGCAACGCGTTTTCATCCGCCGTGGCCTTGCTCCCGCCGTACCTGATTCCGTTGGAATCGCTCAATTCGTCAATTGATAACGTGAAAGCGGGGATAAATCTGTCGTTTAACGTTACGGGAGGCATTTTTGAATAACCGTTGAAGTAGTAGTAGAGCCAATAGTAATTTGCGGAAGTATCCCGCGGAGTGAGAGAACTGTTAAAGAATTGCGAGGGGCTGAGAGACTGATCGCCCAGGGCAAAGCAAGCCTCATCGACAACGCTTATTACGGCAAACCCTCCGGAAGCTCCGGGTACCTTGACTTTAACTACCGCAGTGTCTCCGGGTCTGTAGCTGCCTGAAGAAGCGGTTATTTCGGGCTTCAGGGTCACCTTGTCCACGTTGTAGCTAAGCCTCTTGCTCACGTCGGAATAAACGCCGTTCTGCGAGTCAAAGACTGCCGCATATAAAGTACCGCCGGGGATCATGTCGTTCGTGTATTCGAAGCTGATTTTGGAGGCATATTCGACGCCTGCGATGCCGTTGGCGGCAATCACGAACAGCGCCTTTTCCGCTCCCGAAGCAGTCCTTATCTCCGCCTCCACCGTGTCATTAACGGAATAGGAGTCGGCGTTGGTGATGATCACGTCGTTATTCGATGTTTCGTCGTAGTAATAGTTTCTGCCGGCGGTGCCGTTCAAAGAGTAGTTGAAGGTGTTTTTACTTGTGTCGTCGTAAAAGCTGACCTGATAGGAATAATAACCGTTAAAGCCTTTGACCTCAGTAAGAGGGAACTCGGCGATACCGTTGACAAATGATTTCTTGCCGCTTTCCACCTGGTACCCGGTGGTGTCGTAAGAATAGTATTTCTCGTTCTGTTTTGTGTACGAGTTGTATCTGGTGTGCTCCACCCTTGTGATCACATACTTCCAGAGGGTGTAGGAAAGCGCGTTGGCGGCGGAGAGAGGCTCTCCCACCGTATTGGCGGGAAATACGTTCCAGGAAAGATCCTCGGAGGTTTTAACGGACGAGGTGTCCCTCCTGTTGAGAGTCATGTAAGAGCAGTTATCGTTCATCCCCGTTCCGACAACGTAATCGGAATGGAAATAGGGTACGAAGGACGACACCGTCAGCCTTTCGGTCTCGAAATTTGTAAGCTCGGCGTAGAAATAAAGATACAGCGGATCCGTGCCGAAGACCTCGTTCTGCTCCAGGTGCCTTGATTTGTAAGTGATCTTAGCCTCGCCGTTTTTGCCGGTGACTACGCGCTTTCCTTCCGTTCCGAAACGATCCAGGCGGCAAAGGAACTCAAGCCCTTCGGCAGGCGTTCCGTCGAAGAAGGAAGCTTTGACCGTGACAGTGATATTATCTCCGCGGCGGTAGAAAAGCTTGTCAAAGCTTGCCTGAGAGGTATATTGAGGCTTGCTCTCCTCGGTGATCTCGAAGGATCTCGAGGCGACGCAGCGGCCCTCTCCGTCACAGAAATTAAGAGAGAAATAGCCTGCGGAGCACTGCGAATAGGACAGCGAGCCTTTAAAAAAGCCGTTTTTCTCGACTTCGATCGGAGTCCTTGTCGAGGAGAGCCCCGTTTTGAGATACAGCCGCTCAGGCACCGTTCCGTCAAAGGACGGGGCAATATAGCCGCTGAAATTGACCGTATCGTCGGAGAAATAGACTTCTCTGTCGGTAAAGACATAGTTCATGTAGTAATCGTTCGTGCTGACAGGCTGGACCTGAGCGCAAACCACCACGGCGTCGGAGCCCTTCTCCGCGAGAATGATGGCGGAATTGCAGTCTCCGCAGTCAAAGGAGGCCGTTCCCGACCCGTCGGTCTTCACCTTGACGATATCGCCAAAGGATTCTGCGTTCCATCCGTCATATCTGTCAAACGGTCTTACCGTCAGGTCCGCGCCTTCAACAGGACCGCGTCCCGCTTCGTTGAGCCAGAACACGGTTTTTCCGTCTGACGAGACCGTATACGGACGCAGATCCGAAACTTGAATTATAACTGATTTTGTGTCGCTTATTGTTTTCCCTAAACCGTACGTGACGGAGGAGGTGATCACGGCAACGTATATGCCTTTCGCAAGCCCGCCGCCGAAGTCCACTGAGCATCTGTTATTCGACGTGTTACCCGAAGAATTGAAGGAGCCGACCTTTTTCAGGGACGAGACGTCCGGCTGAGCGTTTCCGTCCGCGGACCTCTTCTCGCAATCGGCAAGGACCTCGAGCGCCTGTTTCGCGGAGCTGAAGGCGTAGAGATCGCAAACGGTCTTCGGCGTATGATTGTCGTTTGTATAAACATAAAAAGCTACGTAAGCATTCTGCCCCGGGGAGAATACTTTGTCACCGGCGGAGTTCATTCCAATGAAAATATAGTTATTGTCGCCGGATGTCTGAGAATTCTCATATTCCTTCGTGACGGTCCTGAACCTTGCGGTCCTTTCGTCTTCAAATACCTTTCCCGACCGCCCCTTTACGCCGCCGTTTACCGTAACCGTGTAAACAGTGTCATAGTTAAGATTAGAGTTGGGAAGGAAAAGAACGGTCTTTCCGTCGGGATAAAGAGAAAAATCACCGCTTACGGAAGGCGAAATACTGAAGGGAGCCGTTTTTCCGTCGAGAACGACAGAATCGGAAAAAGTAACCTCGATCCCTGTGGCAACAGGCACGTTGAGCGCCCTGTCGGCAGGGAACATTGAAGTTACAGCCATGTTGTTCTCCGTCTGAAAGGCGTACGAGGCAACAGGGTTTTCCGGATCGCCAAGGGTAAACTTATATACCTGACCCGGTGCCAATGACCCCGAGGCGGGAGTTATCTTAAAGCTTGTTGAAGAAAGTTTTGTCACCGACGTGGCAACGGCGGGAGTCATCTTAAGATAAGCCGCCAGAGTCTCAACATCGGTCTCCCCCGAGGTCTCAACAAGGAACGAGCCGTCAGCGGGTATAGTTCCCGAGGAGACGCCGTCGGCGGTGATCTTCACTTTCTCAAGCTCGGGCGGAAGAGAAGGATCGCTGTCCGAGTATTCTCCTCCGGAGAAAATGATGGGTTCCGGATCCGGGAAGTTTACAGTGCCCGTACCCGCGCCTGCAGGCGTACAGGAAGTCAGCAATCCCCCTGCCGGGAATATGCCGATAAGCAGCGCCGCAGCAATAACTAACGCCGCGCACCTTGAAATGACCTTACCTGAAGATTTTCCGTTATTGTTTTTCATAGTGTCGGGACCTCCGAATCTAACCGGTTTTTCCGCGAAAAGAATAATATGCGCCGGTTCATCTGCCAACATTATAACACGTAAGACTCGTCTTTTCTGTTACACTTTTTGTCACAAAGCCTGCTGCCCGACGGGGCAGTTTTTCAAGCCGCTCTTTATATGCAAAACAGTCAGGCGCCGCCCCGCTCCGGGGCGGCCGCCGACTGTTGAAGTACGTCAATACTGTCTTACGTCAATGAAGTTCAAACTCTCTTGGACAGAACTTCCTTTTCGTATTTCTTGATCTCGTCAAACCAGGAAATGTCGTCCGCAAGGCCGTGTCTTCTCAGATACTCAGCCCAGATCTCGCCGAAGGGCAGCGTCTTGGCTTCTTCAAACATTACCATAAGCTTTGTGAAATCGGCTTCGTCCTGAAGCTTTTTCAGAGTCTCATTGGGAGTGCAGAGAGCGTTGAGAAGAGCTTTTTCCCAACTGCGCACGCCGACTGTCCATGCGGAAATACGGTTTATGCTGGCGTCAAAATAGTCGAGAGCCATGTAGACTCTTTCCAGAGCGTCGCAGCGGACGATCTCTTTGGCCATTTCTTTTGTCTCATCGTCGAAAATGAGAACGTGGTCGGAATCCCAGCGTACGCCGCGGGTGATATGGAGAGCGATCTCGGGGTAGAAGCAAAGGAGAGCCGGGATCTTATCCGAAACGACGTCGGGGGGATGATAGTGGCCGTTATCCATGAGCGGGAGAACGCCTTCGTGAGCGGCGGCATATGAGAGAGTGAACTCTGCGGAACCGGCAGTGTAGGACTCAACGCCGATACCGAACACTTTGGATTCGACTGTCGGCTTGACCAGGTTCTTATCGAAGGGCTCGGAGAGGATCTGATCAAGAGAATCCTTATAACGCATTCTGGGGCCCATTCTGTCTGCGGGAATATCCTTAAAACCGTCGGGGATCCAGATGTTCATGATGCAGGGGACGCCGGTCTCTTTAGCGAAATACTCGGAGATCCTGATGCAGGCTTTTCCGTGTTCGATCCAGAACTTTCTTACCTTCTCATCGGGGCTGGTAAGCGTGAGGCCGTTCTTTACCATCGGGTGGGAGAAGAACGTGGGGTTAAAGTCGATGCCGATCTTTCTCTCTTTGGCAAATTTTACCCACTTGGAGAAATGCTTGGGCTCGAGTTTGTCTCTGTTTGCGTACTCGCCGGGCTCGAAGATGGCATAGCATGCGTGGAGATTCAGTTTGATCTTTCCGGGGACCAGTGAGATCACTTTATCGATGTCAGCCATGAGCTCTTCGGGAGTTCTGGCTTTTCCGGGATAGTTTCCTGTGGTCTGGATGCCGCCTGTGAGAGGTCCGTCATGGTCAAATCCTATAACGTCGTCACCCTGCCAGCAATGCAAAGAGATCGCTACGCTGTCAAGCTTCTTAATAGCCTCTTCGGTGTCAACTCCGAAAGCGGCATACTTAGCCTTAGCCAATTCATACATTTTGTTCATAGAAAAATCTCCTTTTAAAAGTACTGAATCTTTTTAATTATCCGGACAAAGCCTCAGGCGGGGGCCGTCGGTTTGTGTTCGTTGCTCTCAGCTGATTATACCATGTCCGCGGCTTGAAATAAAGAATAATTTGTGTCTGTTC
Source organism: Clostridia bacterium (assembly GCA_017959965.1). Classification (GTDB taxonomy): domain Bacteria; phylum Bacillota; class Clostridia; order UBA1212; family UBA1212; genus UBA1212. Next base: position 18,090 of record JAGCZO010000196.1, read on the forward strand.
AAGCCTCATTAAACATTCTTCAATCAAATCTTGCGACCCGCTGGGCAGCCAGCACCTCAGGCGTCCAGTCAGCCACCTTTGCGGGATCAGCGGGGAAGGCTTTATAGAGTCCCGTAACGATATCGCGCCCTGTTTCTCCGTAGCCGCCCGACTCGAAATCCCTGTAATCCTCCGGCAAGCCCACCCATTTTCTCGTCTGGTAGGTGTTGTAGGGGCCGCTCTTGTCCACGTTCCATACCCAGTCGGGGGTCGGCCAGAGCCTGATCATATCTTTGGCGTTTACGTTGTTGTAGAATCTCCTGTCGGGACCGTTCTGGCCGTGGTGACCCATCTGGATGTACTCGCAGTCAGAGAGGACTTCGGGATTCGAAGCGTATTTTTTGGAGAGCTTCGTAGCGTTGTCGGTGTATGAGTCGCCGAGGAAAAGAAATCCGTGGGAGCAGGCGGAAAGCTTAATGACCGTGGATGTGGAGTTGACGTTCTGGCAGGTCTTGTTCCATTTCTGCAGGATATCAAAGCTCAGGCCATCCACATTTATGGACAAGCCCCCTTCCCTGTCAACGTTTTCATCGTTTATAACGCAGCCGTTGATCAGCTTGTAGTAGTAATACTCGGCGCCCTCGGGTTTCTGCCAGGAGCTCTCGGGGATATCCGCGCCGGCGATGCCCTTGAAGGGAACAATGCTGTAGTAGTGGTCAAAGGCCTCGTAAAGAATTTTCCCGTGCTCAAGGTCATGATCCTTGTCTCCCGCCAATGACTTCCACTCCACGCCGATATCGGGAAACGCGAAATAGAAGTTGTTGATGACGTAATTGTCGGACTCCTTGTAGTCTCTCAGCATCTTGGCAAGCTCAAAGAAGTGATCCTTGTGGTGGTGGGTCAGGAACCAGGCCTCAACTTCGAAATAATCGTTCTGGCCAAGGCCCAGGATCGCTCTTATTGCTGAAGGAAGGTAAGGTTTCGCGTCAAGACCCTGTCCGTCGATGCCGCCGTCGATCACGCAGATCTTTCCTTCTCCGGTTTTTATGACGTAGCTCATCATGAGGCTCTTGCTTTCCGGAGCCAGCTGATAGATCTCAACGCATCCGTCTGCCGCTTTTACGCCGTTTACCGGCGTCGGAAGAGGCTCCGCAGTCGGGCCGCTGTTCTCGGGATCAACCATATTACGATCATTCTCCTTTCCATTGCCGTCGGTGCCGGTCCCCCCGGGGGCGCATGAGGCAAGCATTGTCGAAAGCGCCAATACGACGGCGATCATCATCGCCGCGAGCTTTGCAGTTTTTTTCATAAGGAAGCACTCCTTTCAACAAATACCGAACGGGCTTAGATCATCCGTTCTCAAATTATCTTATCTCACACCTGACCGAAGGTTCAGGACCGCACAGCACCGTAACGTCCGCGGTCTTGGCGCCGCCAAGAGATACCCCAAAGATCGAGACCGTTTTTCCGTACAGTTCTTCCGGTATGCAGGGGCTCACTGAGAAGCTGTTGTCCCAGGCGCACCAATCGATACCGAATATCACTTCAATTATAAGCTCTATGTATTCCGAAGCGCTCCAGCCGTAGCGCTTCACGCCCTGGCCGGCTCCGGTGGAGGGATTTATAAATTCCGCATAATTTCCGTTAAAAGTCATAACGGTCTGCCAAGCGATGTGGCCCGCCTCCTCAAAAAAGCCGCAATCCCTGAGACCTTTGGCAATGATCTCGTTGCGAAATGTCCAGATATTCCCGCTCCAGGAAGTCCAGCCCTTGTAATCGCCGGTGGTCTCGCAAAACTCGGGAGAATCGAAAGGCGCCGTAGTGATACCGTATTTGTTGTAATATCCGTATTTTGAGTTATCCTTAAGCTTTTCCAGCAGCCTGGCGGCCCTGTTTTCGGGCACGATACGGTAGCTGAAGGTGTCAAAGGCGGAGTTGTAGGGACGTTGCTTCAGAAGCTTTCCGGTTTTCACGTTCAGGGTGTAGTAAAAGCCCTCCTCTTCGTCCCAGAGAAAACGGTTGATGATATCGCGTAACTCGCAGAAACGTTTTTTATAGAGGAGCATTTCCTCAGTTTCGCCTAGGAAATCCGCAATCTTTGAAAGTATCTCCGCTCCGGCGCAGACCCGAACGTTGAGATCCACCGGAGCGCAGGTCAGCTGCTCCGTATAATCCGAAGGATCGGTCTCCTCAAAGATTCCGCAGACAAGGCCGGTCGAAGGATCTCTCTTTACGGGAGACATCCACCAGTCAAAATACTTACTGAGCATTTCGTAAATATCCCTGACGTAAGCCTTATCGGCGGTCCTTCTGCAAATTCTGTATGCGGTGTCAAATATGACCGGGATCGCGCTGAGCTCAGCGTCCAGGTCGCCCACCCTGTCGTAGCCGTAAAGAGGTATCCTTCCGTTTTCCTTTTGGACCCTCGTGAAGTTGTAAAGAGCCTTCATGGCAAAGGCGTTGTCCAGCCAGCAGTAGCCGTTAAGCGTAAGTGAAGTGTCCCTTTCCCACCAGCAGTTTCCGTAAACTCCGCCGGGGCCCATGAAGGGATCGGTGAAGCCAAGGGCCGGAACCGCCTTGCACTCCTCCAAAACGTTAAAAGCGTCTTCAAACTGTTCCTGTGAAATTCCCGGAAGATCGATCTTTATCATAGCAACGCCCGTCTGTATTTTAACATAAAGTCCCGGTTGCGGAAAGACCCGCATCGGCTATCTGCACAAAAAGATTTCTAATGGAATGGTAGCATAAATACCGGTGACCGTCAAGCGCCGGAAAGCCGCTCCCGCAACGTCAAAGTTGTATAATAAACGCCTGTATTTACCTAATTGTAGATAAACACAGGCGTTTATGCCCGGCATTGCCCGTCGGAAGATCAAGGCGCCGCCGGTATTAACTTATTAAGACGCATCAAAGGTCGACCTTGGGAAGTCCGGCAAAGCCTTTGGCAAGATCCTCGTCGGTGGGGATGTAATCGTCAAGCTCGCCGTCGTTAAATTTCTTGTATGCGACCAAGTCGAAATAACCCGTACCTGTGAGACCGAATACTATAACCTTCTTTTCCCCTGTCTCGCGGCATTTGATCGCCTCATCCATCGCCACCTTAATGGCGTGAGCGCTCTCGGGAGCGGGAAGTATGCCCTCTGTTCTTGCGAATCTCGTTGCAGCCTCGAAAACGTCGTTTTGAGGAACCGATACCGCCTCAAGGAGTCCGTCGTCGTAAAGCTGGGAAAGCGTGGTGCTCATGCCGTGGTAGCGGAGTCCGCCTGCGTGGTTCGGCGCGGGAATGAAGCCGCTTCCGAGAGTGTACATTTTGGCGAGAGGACATACCTTTCCGGTGTCGGCAAAGTCGTAAGCGAATTTGCCTCTCGTAAAGCTGGGGCAGGACGCCGGCTCCACCGCGACGATCCTGGCGTCAAGTTTTCCGCGGATCTTGTCTCTCATAAACGGGGCAATGAGTCCGCCAAGGTTTGAACCGCCGCCTGCGCATCCGACGATGATGTCGGGCTTGATGTCGTACTTTTTAAGCGCGGCCTCGGTCTCAAGGCCGATGATGCTCTGGTGAAGGAGGACCTGGTTAAGGACGCTTCCGAGAACGTAACGGTAGCCGGGGCTTGTAACGGCCTTTTCAACAGCTTCCGAAATGGCGCAGCCGAGACTTCCTGTGGTTCCGGGGTGTTCGGCCAGGATCTTCTTACCGATTTCTGTGTCCATAGACGGGGAAGGCGTAACGTCGGCGCCGTAGGTCCTCATGACCTCGCGTCTGAAGGGCTTCTGCTCGTAAGATACTTTGACCATGTAGACCTTGCAGTCCAGCTTGAAATATGCACAGGCCATGGAAAGAGCGGTGCCCCACTGTCCCGCGCCGGTCTCCGTCGTAACGCCCTTCAGGCCCTGCTTTTTGGCGTAGTAGGCCTGGGCAATGGCCGAATTCAGCTTGTGTGAGCCGCTTGTGTTGTTTCCTTCGAACTTGTAGTAGATCTCTGCGGGCGTATCAAGAGCCTGTTCAAGGCAGTAGGCTCTTACCAGCGGAGACGGCCTGAACATTTTGTAGAAGTCGAAGATCTCCTTGGGGATCTCAAAAAACTCTGTTGTGTCGTCAAGTTCCTGCTTGATAAGTTCTTCACAGAAAACAGGAGCCAGATCAGCTTCGGTTACGGGCTTCAGCGTAGCGGGGTTGAGAAGAGGCGCCGGCTTTTTGATCATGGCCGACCTGAGGTTATACCAGCTTTTAGGCATCTCTTCTTCTGTCAGATAGATTTTGTAAGGAATTTTGTTGCTCATATTATTCGCCGCCTTTCTTTTCGGGTAAATAAGATTTTGTCAAGGCCCTTAAGCAGGAGCCGTTTGATTGCCGTTTCAATTTTACAGGCCGGGATCACTTGTCCTTCAGATAATCCGCCAAGAACTCCAGAGCCTCCTTGTAGCCTTTCAAGCCTTTTCCCTTGATGGTTTTCAGGCAGGCCATTCCGGCGAAGGAAATGTGTCTGAATGTCTCTCTTTTCGTCGGATCCGAGATATGGACCTCAACTGCGGGAATGCCGACAGCCTTAAGGCAGTCGTAAATGGAAATGCTTGTATGGGTGAACGCCGCGGGATTGATCACGATTCCGTCAAACATGTCCATTGCGCTTTGGATGTAGTCCACGATCACACCCTCGTGATTGGACTGAACGCATTTCGTCTCCAGTCCGAGACTGTTTGACCAGCGCTTGATGTCCAAAAGAAGTTCCGCGTAGGTAACGTGGCCGTAAATATCCGGCTCGCGTTTACCAAGCAAGTTGATATTGGGTCCGTTGATCAAAAGTATCTTTTTCATATATCTGTTCCTCCCAGTATCCGAAGAATGTCTCCGGCGACCTGTCCGGATATGTTTCCGTCATTATTGACTTTTATATCCGCAAACTGTTCGTACAGCCGCCATCGTTCCTCGTAAAGCGCTTTTACGCCCTTCGACCGAGACAGCGGTCTGCCTCTTGAAGAAAGCATGTCAAGAGGTCTCTCAATAAGAACTATATTCGAATTCTGGTGCATGAGCCTGTAGTTTTCGTTTCTTGTCACCGCACCTCCGCCTGCCGCTATCACAAGTCCCGACCTTGAGCAGACGTTTCCGAGCACCTTCGTTTCGATCCTTCTGAAGGCTTCCTCTCCGTCCTCCTCAATAATATCGGCGGGGCTCCTGCCGGTAAGCTTTTTGACCTCATTGTCGGTGTCCGCGATCCCGCGGCCGGTGAGCTCCGAGAGCTTTTTAGCGATCAGGCTCTTGCCGCAGCCGGGCATACCGATTAATACTATATTTTTCATGCAAAAATCAAGTTCTTTTACGATCTTTCCTGTGACACCGGGGTCGATTTTTCTGTCCGTGAACAGTTCAGAACTCCTGACAGCCTGCGCCACCAGCATGTAAAGACCGTTTCTGCAGGGTATTCCCAGTTCTTCGGCCTGAAGCAGCAGCCCTGTTCTCGCGGGATTGTATATCAGGTCAAATACGCCTTTGCATTCGTGGAACAGCCTGAGGTCAACCGGGGAAGGACCGTTCTCGGGGAACATGCCAACCGGTGTGGCGTTGACGATGATCTCCGCGTCCCTGTGCCGATCAAGGTTTCCGTAGTTGTCTTCTCCGGTCCTGCTTACAGTAACGATCGGGTCCGCGCCAAGGTCCTTCAGCGCCTCTTTGACGGAAACGGACGCTCCGCCGCTGCCGAGGACCAGAGTTTTTTTCCCTTTGACGCCAATGCCCGAAGTCCTGACCATCTCGGTAAACCCGTATACGTCGGTATTGTCTCCGTAAAGGATGCCGGAGGGCATTCTCACCACGGTGTTGACGCTTCCTGTGCGCTTCGCAGTTTCCGAAAGCTTCGTCATAAAGGGAACGACGGTCTTTTTGTAGGGTATAGTGACGTTAATGCCTGTATAAGAGCCATGAAGAATGAAGTCCTCCACCTCGTCTGCGCTCTTCTCAAAAAGCTCGTAGGAGTAATCCCCCAGCATCGAATGTATCTTAGGGGAATAACTGTGTATTAATTTAGCTCCGAGAAGACCGCAGGAAGCCATCATATCACCTCACTGTAGCTGCCGAGATAGCTGAACTGTTCGCAGAGGCCCGGAAGCTCGCCCAGAAGTCTTAAGAGCCTCGGCGAGTAGACCGGAGTGTCAAAGTCGAAATAGAACATAAACTCAAATTCTCTGCCCGGCAAGGGACGGCTCTCCAGCTTGTTGATGTTCACGTCCACCGCGTAGAATCTCGCAAGCAGCTTGTAAAGAGAGCCGGGAACGTGGGGAAGCGTGAGCATGACGCTTGTTCTGTCCGCTCCGGGGTATATTTCAAGCTCCTTGGAGATGCAGATGAATCTTGTGTAGTTGTTTTCGGTGTTCTGCACCGAGTCTTTGAGGCTCTTGAGCCCGTAGAAGCTCATGCACTGCCTTGATGCCAGAGCGGCGATATCCTTTCTCCCCGACTCGGCAACCATTTTCGCCGCCACAGCCGTGTTTTCGCAGGGAATTATCTTCACGTTTTTCAGCTCGCCGAGGAAGGAGGAGCATTGGCTTATGGCCTGCTCGTGGGAATAGATCTCTTTTATATCCTCAAGCTTTGTACCCTCGTTTGCCAGCAGACAGTGCTCGATCTTCACCCTGACGCTCCTCACGATGCTGAATTTGTGGGTCATCATCAGGTCGTATACACTGTTCACGGAGCCCGCGGTACTGTTTTCAACGGGGATAACGCCGTACCTGCAAAGGCCCTTTTCGATGGCCTTGAAGACCGCTTCAAAGGAGGAAAAATACATTATGGACGCCCTTCTAAAAAGTCTGTCGCAGGCAAACTGGGAGTTTGAACCCGCCACGCCCTGGCAGGCCACGAAAGCCTGCTCCGGGAACAGACTCGGAGTGCCGGCAACTGCCTTTTCGATCTTCTCCGTCAGCTCCGAACCGTTGCCCAGGATACGTGTCTGGTAGTCCCGGCTCAGCTCAAATATCAGAGAATAAAGCAGTTCCGAGTAGTCTTTCAGCTCATCGGGGGTCATTTTCGATATTTCGGAAAGCTTTTCCCGCTCCCTTACCGGATCGAGCACCGGAAGGCCCTTATTCTTCTTGTACTCTGCGATCTTTGAGGCAACGTCCATGCGCCTCGCGAACAGCTCCGTCAGTTTTTTGTCGATATCGTCAATGTTTTCTCTGAGTTCTTTAATATCCATCCTGCCGTTTCCTTTGCTTAACAATTATCGGTATTTACCGCCAATACATCACCCGGCGGCAATGGCGTCATATATCGCTATGGCGGCGGCCGCCTCCACGGCCGGCACCGCTCTCGGCACGATGCAGGGATCGTGTCTTCCGTTAACGGTCATCGTAACGTTCTCGCCCGTTTTCAGATCAACGCTCTGCTGGGGCTTGGCAATGGAAGGCGTGGGCTTGATCGCGACCCTAAAGGTTATCGGCATGCCGTCGGCGATCCCTCCCAGAATGCCTCCGCAGTTGTTGGTCTTGGTTTTTACATTGCCTTCTTCGTCAAAGTAAAAAGGGTCGTTCATTTCGCTTCCCTTTATGCAGGCGCTTTCGAAGCCTCTTCCGAATTCGATCCCCTTCACCGCGGGAATTCCGAATACTGCCGAGGCGATCCTGTTTTCAAGACCTCCGAACATGGGGCCTCCCGCGCCCGGCTTCACGCCTGTTATCACGCACTCGATAACGCCTCCCACGGAGTCGCCCTCGCTTCTTGCCCTTTCGATCACTTCCAGCATCTCACCTGCGGACTCTCTGCTGACCGCGGGAATATCCCCGCAGATCTCATTTTCGGGAAATGCGCCGGAATCCTTCACATTGCCGATGCTTAACGCTCTCGCCCTTATCTCCATACCGTTTTCCCTGAGCAGCTGGATAAGTATGCCGCCTGCAATGCAAAGCGGCGCAGTAAGCCTTCCCGAAAACTGTCCGCCCCCGGTCTTGTCCCTTGCGTCTCCGTATTTGACGGCGGCGGTATAGTCCGCGTGTCCGGGTCTCGGAATATCTGCAAGATTACTGTAGTCGGAGGGTCTGGTGTCTTTATTTCTGATAATTGCAGTGATGGGAGCGCCGCAGGTGACGCCGCCCACAAGTCCGCTGACGAACTCCGGCACGTCAGGCTCTTTTCTGGACGTGGAATACGACTTTCCCGGCGCCCTTCTGTTCATGAATTTCTGAAGCTCGTCAAGATCGATCTTCTTGCCCGCGGGAATGCCTTCTAAGGTCATTCCTATCTCAGGCGAGTGGGACTGGCCGAATATCGAAAACTTTATGCTTGAACCGTATGAATTCATCGGAGCTCCT
>JAGCZO010000197.1 GCA_017959965.1 Clostridia bacterium
ATTCTGGCCTATTGGGAAGGCGGCGTTGAGTATGACGGAAGCACCTTCAAGCAGCTGGATTACAGTCCCGACCCCTACTTTCCGCAGGTGCCCGAAACTCCCGGAGAGATCGCCAACGTGGAACTGACCCCCGATGGAAAGCTCACGTTTGAAGAAGACCCCATCGCAGACTATTACAGTCTCGAAATAAACGGCGAGTGCGCGCCTGTGTCAAGCGGCGACGTGATCAGCCGGGTCGAAAAGCCCGGAAGGTATATTTTCAAGCTTATCGCATATTTCAGGACGATCTCCGGAAGCGGTGACCTGGTCCTTGCCAAGTGGGCCAGCGCAGTCGAATATGACGGAAGCCAATTCACCCTGACGGAATTTCTGCCCGAAGAGATCACCCGCCCCAACGAACCTGATCAAATCGAAACCTTCACAGGCGTTGCCGTTTCGCCCGAAGGAGTCATTTCCTTTGATGAAGTCACGGGAGCAGACGTTTACTGGCTGGGTGTAGACGGCGGATTTCTGCACGTGACAAACGGAACCCCCATTACGGACAGGATCACGGAGCCTGGAAATTATCAGATCAGGCTGGATGCATACAAGGAGCTTTATTATTTCGACAACAGCTTTATGATCGCAACATGGGACGGCAAGATCGAATATGACGGAAGCGTATTCAAGCTGATCGAATCGACTCCCGAGCCCACCCCGGAGCCAACGGCCGAACCCACCGCTGAGCCGACTGCAGAACCCACCACGGAGCCGACTGCAGAGCCCACTGAGGTGCCTGTTAAAGAGCAGACACCGGTTCCCACAGACGAGCCCGCGGCAACGCCCACGTCAGAGCCTGCCCCGACGGACACAGGTGCAGATCCCTCTCCCGATGCGTCCCAAACGGCAGCTCCCTCAGACAGCACGCCCGGCTCAGAGCCTGAAGATCCCAAGCCCGGTCTGCCCGGCGGCGTCATCGCCGCAATATGCATCGGCGCAGTATTTTTGGCCGCCGCAGCCGCTTTAGCAGCTGTATTGATCATTAAGAAGAAAAGATAACCGCAGCCAACTGCGCCAATATTAAAAGTGAAAACAGTTACCTTTGCATTTCCCGGCAAGGTAACTGTTTTTGTTTGTTAATGGTTAGTTAAAAACCCTTTGTATTTCCCCGGCGGTTTGCGTAAAGAGCCTTTGGATTACCGCTTAGCGGCAGAACGAATAGTTTTGAGCTATTTTTGCGTAGTAATAAAGAAAAATGCAGAATTATTTCTTTCGCACTTTTCTTGTTAATATTTACGCAAAACACGTTAAGAGCCATTAAATGTCCGCTTAGCGGCAGAACGTATAGTTTTGAGCCTTTGGATTACCGCTTGCCGGCGAAACGAATAGTTTTGAGCCTTTGGATTACCGCTTGCCGGCGAAACGAATAGTTTTGAGCTATTTTTGCTCGCGCACCCCGCACCACCCCGCATTTCTCCACTAGCTTCGCTCCGCGAAGAACCGTTCCGAAATGAGGCGTGGCTGCAGGGCCCCCGTCTCTTTATTCGAAGATGTACAAGTGTACTTCGAGTGTCCCGCTCGAGCAAAGCATCTTGCGCAGTAATAAAATCAAGTTCGGAATCTTCATTCCTCATAAATTCTTGATAATTCCTGCGCAAGATGCGTAAAGAGCCTCTGAATTACCTCTTGCCGGCGAAACGAATAGTTTTGAGCTATTTTTGCGTGCGTGCACCCGAAGCTGTACGAAGGTACTGCGAGTGGTGCACTCGCGCAAAGTGTTTTGCGTAGTAATAAAGAAAAATGCGGAATTATTTCTTCCGCACTTTTCTTGTAAATATTTACGCAAAACACGTAAAGAGCCAAAACTATTCGTTTCGCCTAGCGCATGCCCTTGTCGTAGGGAATACCCTCGGCTTTTGGCGCCTTTGAGTTCTTTGACGTGATCGCCAGAATGATCAGGCACACGATATACGGCAGCATGTTGTATATCACCGCATTGACTTCCAGGTTCTGCAGAAACTCAAACGCCGTGTACGTTGACCCCAATGCCCTGAACAGCGAGAACAGAAGCGCGCCCAGGAAGATGTTGATCGGTTTCCACTTGCCGAAGATCATAACAGCCAGTGCCAGGAAGCCGAAGCCCACAACGCCCGAGTCGAAGGGCCAGCTGGAATTGGCGGAGTTTATGAAAGCGATACCGCCAAGGCCCGACAGCGCGCCGCTGATCAGCACGCCGACGTAGCGCAGCTTGATGACGTTGATGCCGTTGGAGGCGGCCGCCTGGGGATGCTCGCCGCAGCTCATGAGACGCAGGCCGAAGCGTGTTTTGTAAAGGATCACGTAAGCAAGAGCGACGGTGATCACCATCAGGATGATAAACCAGTTCAGTTCAAACGAGCCTATCTTGATAATGAAATGGTCGTGAGCGTTTACGTAATAGATGTAAGGCGACGCCTTGTGGTCCCCGGTGTTCAGCGTGATCGCTTTTACGATGGCTGTGGCCAGCGCGGGGGCAAGGATGTTCATAGCGGTTCCCGTGATCGTCTGATCGGCCTTGAATTTGATGGCCGCCACCGCCAGCAGCATGGAATATATCATTCCAGTCGTGATACTTGCCAACAGTGTCAGCAGCACCACAACGAATCCGGAAGTCTCATCCGGAAGAAAATGCATCACAAGCGCGCCCGCCAATGCGCCCATCACCATGCAGCCCTCAAGGCCCAGGTTGATAACACCGCTTCTCTCGGAGAACATTCCTCCTATCGCCACTACCGACAGAACCGAGGCAAAGATCAATGTGTATTGTATAAGTAACGCAACTCCCATTATGCTTCAGCCTCCTTTCCGTCGTTTTCACTGTCAGGCGGCGGCTCAGGACCTCCGCCCGTTTCAGGCATCGTCACCCCTGAAGAAGGTTCAGGATCTGTGTCTGTCTGAGTCTTCGGGGGAGCTCCGCCTGTGTCGGTCACGGTACCGCTTTCCCGGAGGGCATTGGCAAGAAGCATCTCCCTGTCCTTCTTAAGGATACGCTTGTCGAGTCTGTCCTTGATGAACAGAACGAAGGCGCAGAGATAAATGATCACGCCGGTGACCACCTTGGCGATCTCGGGCGAGTAGAAGCTGGTGTCGAGCCTCGAGCCGCCCACCGAGATGTGCGTAATGAAAAACGATGAAATGATCGATCCTATTGGCGAGAGACCGCCGAGGAAGGCGGCGCTGATACCGTCAAAGCCCATGGAAGGAACGTTTGTCGGGCAGTACCAGTTCTCGATACCCGTCAGGTACAGCAGCGCGCCGGAAAGGCCTGCCAGTGCGCCGGAGAAAGCCAGAATAACGATGGTGTTGACCTTTTCGTTCATGCCGGCGTATTTGGCGGCGTTCTTGTTGAAGCCCGTTGCCTTCATCTTATAGCCAATGGTGGTCTTCTCAAGGATTATGTATACCGCAATGGCCACCGCGATAGCAATGAATATGGCAATGGTTATATACTCGTAGTTGTTGAACAGTTTTTCAAGTCCCAGGGACGGGATCACGGAGCCTGGGGAGACTCTCTTTATGGGAAGGGTCTCGTACTTTATGGAATCCCACATCTGGGGGGTGGATTTGATGATCAGCGACGTCAGATAGAGGCCGATCCAGTTCAGCATGATGCCTGAGATGACCTCGTTCACGTTAAGGAACGCCTTCAGTACCCCCACGATCGCACCGTACGCGGCGCCGAAAACGATGGCTCCCAGCATGCACAGATACCAGGGCAAATGCCACACCAGCGCCATGTAAAGGGCTGCGAAAACTCCCATGGTAAACTGTCCGCTTGCGCCGATGTTGAAGAAGCCGGCCTTATACGCAAGCAGAATTGCCACGCCGGAGACGATCAGCGGAGCGGTCCTGGCCAAGGTCTTGGCAAGGGTCTCAGCCTGGAGACCGTACTTGTTGGGGACTGCCAGGAAGCCCAGGGACAGCGTTTTGAAGCCTTCCAGAGCAGCCTCGGGGCTGACGATGAGCAGAACGATAAAGCCGACAAGAAGTCCCGCCAAAGCGCACGCAACGCTGGTGATAAGCGTTTTAAAAACGTCTTTACGTATCAAAGAGGAAAAGAATGACCGTTTTTTATCCATGATCCGCCGACCTTTCTGCTTCCTTTATGGCGTTGACAGTGTCCCGTTTGGCGCCGGCCATATAAAGGCCCAGCTCGTTTCTGGTCACCTGATTATAACCAAACTCGCCAACGATCTCGCCCTCGTACATGACCAGTATGCGGTCCGCCAGGTTCATGACCTCGTCCAGCTCAAACGAGACCAGCAGAACGGCTTTGCCTTTGTCCCGCTGCTCGATAAGTCTGTTGTGGATGAATTCGATGGCGCCAACGTCAAGTCCTCTCGTGGGCTGCACCGCGATCAGAAGATCCGTGTCACGGGATATCTCGCGGCCCACGATGGCCTTTTGCTGGTTTCCGCCGCTCATGCTTCTGGAGACCGTATCGGAGCCACGGGTGGATCTGACGTCATACTCTTCAATGATCCTGTCCGAATGGGCTTTTACGTTCTTTGCCTTGATAAACCCGAAGGAGCTGAATTCCTTTTTGTCGTGGAGCTCCAGGACGGAGTTGTTGCTCATTGTGAAGTCCAGAACAAGACCGTGCTTATGGCGATCCTCCGGGATATGGCTGAGCCCGGACTCGTTTCTCTTTTTGACCGATGCCTTCGTTATGTTCACGCCGTCAAGTAATATGCGGCCGCTTTTAACAGGTTCCAGCCCTGTCAGGCCGTAAACCAGCTCGCTCTGGCCGTTTCCGTCAATGCCCGCGATCACAACGATCTCGCCGTGCCTGACGTTGAAGCTGACGCCGTTCACAGCGTTCTTTTTGTGTATCCTGTCCGCCACCACAAGATCTTCGACCCTCAGCACCTCGCTGCCGATGACGGGGTCCTTCTTTTTGACGTTCAAATCCACCTTTCTGCCCACCATCATCTCGGAGAGCTCATGGATCGTGGTCTCGGCAACGTTTATGGTGCCAATGCATTTGCCTTTTCTCAGCACGGTGCACCTGTCGGCAACGGCCATTATCTCGTTAAGCTTGTGGGTGATGAATAGGATCGACTTGCCTTCTCTTTTAAGGTTCCTCATGATCTCCATGAGCTCGTCGATCTCCTGTGGCGTCAGAACGGCGGTGGGCTCGTCGAATATCAGGACTTCGTTGTCCCTGTAAAGCATTTTAAGGATCTCTGTACGCTGTTGCATGCCCACCGTGATGTCCTGGATCTTTGCGTCGGGATCAACGTACAGTCCGTATTTTTCGGACAGCTCCACGACGCGCCTGCGGGCGGCGTTCATATCTATAAACTTAAAAACCGTATTGCTCGGTTCGGCTCCGAGGATTATGTTCTGAAGGACCGTGTATATCTCGACAAGCTTGAAGTGCTGGTGGACCATACCGATATGGTATTTGGTGGCCACGCTGGGGTCCGTAATATTGACCTGCTGTCCGTCGATCCTGATCTCTCCGGCATCCGCCTGGTACATACCGAAAAGAATACTCATAAGGGTGGATTTCCCGGCGCCGTTCTCGCCCAGCAGGGCATGGATCTCCCCCTTCCTCAGCGGGAGCGTAATATTGTCATTGGCAACCAATCCCGAGAACTCTTTTCTGATCCCCAGCATCTCGATTTTGTAATTATCCATATGAGCTCCTCATATTAAGAAAAGGAAAGTAAAAAATTACTTTCCTTTTTTTGCAGTCATATTGGTTTATCGATCACTTGATGTCAGCCTGATAGTTCACAGTTGTGAATTCCGATACTGCCGGATGAGCTCCGATGTCGGCGGAAACCGCAACAGTCTTGTCGAAGATCTGTCCGACCAGCGTCTTGTAGTTATCGACGGTGAATTTTGTCATCGACCATGTGCCTACAGGAAGCTGTACGTAGTTCTTCTCAACGTCTGTCTTGGAAACAAGGCCGAGAGTATCGATCTTGGATTCGAACTTGCCGTTCTTAATGAGATCGTTCAGGCAGGTCTGTACTGTAGCGTAGAGGCCCTTCATAGCAGATGTGACTGTCATGCCTGCGCCGTACTGTCCGTCGATTGTGGGTTTCTGGTCAACGTCAACGCCAATGATCTTTCCGTTTACTTTCTTCGCAGCCTCGGCAGCGCTGGTGAAAATACCGCCGCCGCACGCAAATACGACTTCGGTGCCCTGGCTGTACCAGGTGTCCATAACAGCGGTGATGTCGTTGTCGCCGAAGAACTGTCCGCCGTAAACGTAGTTAATGCTGATGTTAACGCTGCCTTCTTTTGCGGCAAGGTCAGCGCCCTGAACAAAGCCGTATCCGTATCTCACAACGGCGGGAACGCTCATTCCGCCGAGGAAGCCGAGCTTTGTGAAGCCTTCTTTAACTGCGGCATAGCCTGCGAGGAAGCCTGCGATCTCTTCCTGGTAAACTGCGCAATATACGTTCGAAGGAAGAGTATAGCTCGACCAGGCTGCGTTGTCGGGATTGAAATCATAATCCGGGAAGTGAGCCTGAAGGAGATCGCCGAGAGCCACGTCAAGAGCTATGAAGTGAACGTCGGGATACAGTGTGGCTGTAGCTTCGATAGTGGGAGCAAACGCATAGCCGGGCATTACGATTACGTTGTAGCCTGCGGCAATAGCTTCTTTCGTGGAAGCGATACGGTCGTCATCGGAGTTGGTAGCCGGTTTGTAGTACTTGAAGGAAATGCCGTTGGCGTCGCACCAGTCCTTGCATCCTTCGTAAGTAGCCTGGTTGAACGACTGGTCTGTAATATCGCCATAGTCGGTAACCATCGCAACTTTGTATTCCTGGTTATTGTCACCTGTCGTTGTGCACGCAGCAAAAGCGAACAGGGTAGCGAAAACCAGAATTATTGCCAAAATACGGTTTTTCATAAATATCCCCCTTAGAAATGAGTTTGTTCTTATTTCGGTAGAAATTGCTTTTACCATAGGTAAGCATATTTTAACACAGTTAACGATTATTTCCAAGGAGAATTATCGTCAAAAGCCTGAAATGTGTCTTGGTTTTCGGTACAAATAACGTTGGCGGCGCCAACTGAAAAGAAGACCCCGGACCGGACCTGCGGAGTCTTCTTCTGTCTGACGTTTTAAATGCCGTTTCAACGACTTGGCGGACAAAAGTCAATACTCCATTCGTCAATGCCGATTGCCCCTATCGTAAGCAGCTCAACGTCCTCCCATCTGTCTTTAAGCGAACGTCTGTCAAAAACAGGCGCCTCAAACAGTTCTTTTGCAGTCGAAAAATCACATCCGCCATCTGCGTCGCAGCGCCCGATCCAATATGGACGCTCATCCCCGGGCACGTACCCTATGAAACGCTCAATTTTCTGAGGGTCGTTTTTGAAATAAAAAGACGTATCGTCAATATTGAATCGCTTCTCATCAAACAGTTTAAAAAGTGTTTCAAATTTCACGGGAAGCCTCCTTGGCAGGGTAAAACTCTGAACGGCCTCAGACCATCTTCTCCTGCTTGACCTTCTTGTCGATGACGTGGCGGGACGCAAGCTCTTTTGTGATCTCGTCGATGGAGATATCCATGTCGGCCATGAGGACCATGACGTGGTACACCAGGTCGGCGATCTCGTAAACGGTCTCCCTCTTGTCTTCCGCCTTTCCCGCGATGATCACCTCCGTGCTCTCCTCTCCCACCTTCTTAAGGATCTTGTCCCGGCCTTTTTCGAAAAGATAGGTGGTATACGAGCCTTCCTTTTTTTCCGTCTTTCTGCCTTTTATGAGGTCCATCAGCCCCTCGTAGGAGAATTCGGCGCCCTCACCGACCGTAAGAACAGGATTGTGGAAGCAGGAGGTCTCACCTGTGTGGCAGGCTGGGCCGTCGGGATTCACGAGAACGAGCAGCGCGTCTTTGTCGCAGTCCGCGGTTATGGACACGATGTGCTGGTAGTTGCCGCTGGTCTCACCCTTCAGCCAGAGCTCGTTTCTGGACCTGCTGTAGAAGCAGGTAAGACCCTTCTCCAATGAGATCTTCAGGCTCTCCTCATTCATGTACGCGAGGGTCAGCACCTTGCCGGTGACTGCGTCCGCAACTATCGCGGGGATCAGTCCTTTTTCGTCAAATTTCAGAGTCGTGATGTCTGTCATAATATCTCCTTTATATCCTTCCGGCCGTTTTCAAACCGGTCCGCAATATGATTTCTGTCTCAGATGATCCTGGCCGGAATACCGTTTTTGGCCATTTCAGCCTTGAGATCGCTTATCTCGACCTCTCCGTAGTGGAATATGGACGCCGCAAGACCTGCGTCGACCCCGGGAAGCGTTTTAAAAAGCTTTATAAAATCCTCAATGCAGCCCGCGCCGCCCGATGCTATGACCGGCACGCTGCTGATCCTGCAGACTGCGTCAAGCATCTCAAGGTCAAAGCCCTTTTTCACTCCGTCCGTGTCTATCGAATTGAGCACGATCTCTCCCGCTCCGTCCTCGATGCCCCGCTTTATCCATTCTATGGCGTCAAGGCCCGTGTCCTCGCGGCCGCCCTTGGCGAATACCCGGAACTGTCCTTCCACCCGCTTCACGTCAACGGAAAGCACCACGCACTGATTGCCGTAGAGCTTCGCAGCCTCCTTTATCAGAGCGGGATTTCTGATGGCGCCGGAATTGACGCTCACCTTATCGGCTCCGCATTTCAGAACACGGTCAAAGTCCTCCACGCTGTTGATGCCCCCGCCCACGGTAAGGGGAATAAAAACGTTGCGGGCGGTCTCCGTAAGGATCTCCGTAAAAAGCTTCCGTCCGTCGGAGGAAGCGGTGATATCGTAAAACACCAGTTCATCCGCTCCGCACCTGCTGTATTCGTCCGCAAGCTCCACAGGGGAGGATATCTCCTTAAGGCCTGTGAAATTTGTGCCCTTGACGACCTTTCCGTCCCGTACGTCAAGGCAGGGAATAATGCGTTTTGTGATCATCTGCTCACCTCGATCGCCTGCGCAAGGTCAACGGCGCCAACGTAATACGCCTTCCCGATGACGGCTCCGTAAAGATCCATTGCCCGCAGCTTTCTGACGTCGTCAATGGACGACACTCCTCCCGACGCGATAATATCAAGATCGTATTTCCCGGAAATGTCCCGGTAAAGCTCGTGGGAGGCACCCTGCATCGCACCGTCCTTGCTTATGTCCGTGCATATCACGGTACGGACGCCAAGTCTGCCGATAGTCTCGCAGAAGGTAAATACGTCAAGCTTTGAAGTCTCCGTCCAGCCCTTTACCGCCACACAGCCGTCCTTTATATCCACGCCAACGGCGATCCTTTCACGGACCTCCGCCGGAAGTTCTGCAATGAATTCCGGATCCTGGGCCGCCTTTGTCCCCAATATCACCCGGTCGATGCCCGCAGAAAGATAAGCTTCAATGTCCTCCCGGGCTCTGATGCCTCCGCCCACCTCCGCAAACAGTCCCGTGCGGGCTTTGATCTCTTTTATGAGGTCAAAGTGCTTCCGGACCCCTGTCTTGGCGCCGTCAAGATCCACCAAATGTATATGCGAAGCTCCTTTTGCGGCAAAATCCAGGGCCACTGATACGGGGTCGTCAGAATATACCGTCTTTTGCGCGAAATCGCCTTTAAAAAGCCTTACGGCCTGTCCTCCGCACAGATCAATGGCAGGGAATATGATCATAGATCTCCCTCCTTCATGGTCACAAAAGCTCTCAGAATGTCAAGTCCCGCGTCTCCGCTCTTCTCCGGGTGGAACTGGCAGCCCATCACGTTGGCGGAAGCCGCCGCGGCTGTGACCGGTATACCGTATTCAGTCTCCGCAATGACCGATTCACCGCAGTTCACCGCATGGTACGAGTGCACAAAATATACGTAGGTGCCGTCCTTTATCCTGCTGAAAAGGGGATGACCGCCCTTCAGCTTCAGCGAATTCCAGCCCATGTGGGGTATCTTCAGTGAAGGATCAGTGACGATGGGCCTTACTTCACCTTTAAGAAGGCCGAGCCCCTTGTGTTCCCCGTACTCAAAGCTGCGCTCGAAAAGGAGCTGCATTCCCAGGCAGATGCCAAGGAGCGGCACTCCCTTTGACGCGGCCTCAATGATAACGTCCTTAAGGCCGCTGTCCTCCAGCTTTTTCATGGCGTCGCCGAAGGCGCCAACACCCGGAAGTATCACCCGGTCGGCCCCTTCAATGACCCTTTTTTCGGAAGATACCACGGAAGGCTCGCCTATTTTTTTGAGAGACGATGCCAGGGAAAAAAGGTTCCCGACACCGTAGTCAACTATAACCGTCATCACAGCACTCCTTTTGTGGAAGGGATCTCGCCCTTGGCAAGGGGGTCTATCTCCACAGCCTTCCGCAAACTTCTCGCAGCGGATTTGAACATTCCCTCGATTATGTGGTGGGAGTTTGAGCCGGAAAGCTGCCTGATGTGCAGCGAGCAGCCCGCGTTTCTCACGAAGCCGTACCAGAACTCCTCAACAAGCTCAGTGTCGAAGTCCCCCACCTTCTCCGTGGGGATGGAGGCGAAATAGCCGAGGTATACCCTGCCGGAGAAATCCACCGAGGTCATTATGACCGCCTCGTCCATGTTGAGGATCATATCTCCGTAGCGTACTATGCCCCGCTTGTCTCCCAGGGCATCTGCGAAAGCCTTGCCGAGAGCGATGCCGATGTCCTCAGTGGTGTGGTGGTAATCGACGTAGGTGTCGCCCTTGCATTTAACGGTCAGGTCAAACCTTCCGTGGGAGGCGAAAAGCGTAAGCATGTGATCTAAAAAACCGCAGCCCGTGTCAACGGAGCTCTTTCCGCCGCCGTCAAGGTCCAGCGTAAGCTCTATATCTGTTTCCGCTGTTTTGCGTTTTATTTCAGACGTTCTCATATTGTCTCTCCAACGATCTTCTTAAGCGTATCCGCAAGTATCTTCATTTCCTCAGGGCTTCCCACAGTGATCCTCACGTAGGGTCTCAGCCTCTCCTTGTCAAAATATCTCACCAGCACGCCCTTTTCCCTGAGCCTCGTATAGACCTCCGCGCCGGAAAGCTTACTGTGTCTCGCGAAAATGAAATTGGCTTTTGAATCCGTGCAGGTAAATCCCAGCTTCGTCAGGGCCTTGACCGTGCGATTCCTGGTCTTGACTGTCGTTTTGACGTTGGCTTTGAAGTATTCCTCGTCAAGTATGGCCCCGATGCCTGCGGCGGCGGTCATGGAATTGACGTTGTAAGGGTTTATCGAATACTTTATCTTCTTCAGATCGCCAATGATATCCGGGCACGCAAATCCCATGCCAAGCCTTCCTCCCGCCAATGAGCGGGACTTGGAGAAGGTCCTTACCACCAGCAGGTTGCTGTACTTTTTGATCAGCGGAAGAGCGCTCTCCCCGCCGAAATCAACGTAGGCCTCGTCCACCGCCACGAGCCTCTCCGGGTCCTCCGCCGCAAGCTTTTCGATATCCTTAAGCGGCAGAGCAATGCCCGTGGGGGCGTTGGGATTGGCGATGAACATAGTGCATTTGAGTTCCGCGTAATCCTTCGGATCGACGGTCATATCGTCCTTCACGGGTAGTTCCTTAAATGGTACGCAGTTCCTCGCGGCGAACACGGGGTAGAAGCCGTAGGTGACGTCCGGAAAAAAAGCGGGATGCAGAGCGTCGCAGAAGGCCGCGAAGGCAAAATCAAGCACCTCGTCGGAGCCGTTGCCGAAAATAA
>JAGCZO010000198.1 GCA_017959965.1 Clostridia bacterium
CGTGCTCGTCCTCATCGTCCTCATCGTCGTCATCGTCGTGGTGGCAGCAGCACTCTTCGCCGTCGTGGTGATGATGGTGATGGTGATGGTGAGCGTCCTTCCTTGCCTGCTCCTCCAGCTCCTTCAACTGAGACTCCAGAGAATTGCTCTGCCTTATGGCGTCTAATATCTGTTTTCCCGTGATCTTGTCCCAGGGGGTGGTCACGATGGTGGCCTCGGGGTTGATCTCCCTGATCTTTGCTACACATTCCGCAAGCCTTTCCTCGCTGACCTTGTCCGTGTGGCTGAGAATAACTGTGGCGGCGTGCTCGATCTGGTTCAGGAAGAACTCGCCGAAATTCTTTGAATAAACTCTGAATTTGCCTGCGTCCACCACGGTGACCGCGCTGCCGACCTTGGCGTTTTCATTGTCAAGTCTCGTAATGGCTCCGATGACGTCGGAAAGCTTGCCCACGCCGGAGGGCTCGATGAGGATCCTTTCCGGGGCCAGATCGTTGATGACGCGGTTCAGCGCCTCGCCAAAGTCGCCCACGAGACTGCAGCAGATGCAGCCGGAATTCATCTCGGTTATCTCGATCCCCGCTTCCTTCATGAAACCGCCGTCAATGCCGATCTCGCCGAACTCATTCTCGATGAGAACTATCTTCTCGCCGGAATATGCTTCCTTAATAAGCTTCTTGATCAGAGTAGTCTTTCCTGCGCCGAGAAAACCTGAAAAAACATCTATTTCAATCATTTTCAAATCACTCCTTTGATTCTATGACAAGCACCGGATGCCCTGCTTTGCGTCTGAAACCGGCGCAAGAAAACCCGGGCAATACAATGCTCATACCTTTTTATTTTACTCCAAATGCGGCGATTTTTCAACAGAATAAGAGGGCCGGTCCGGTAAAATCAAACACCGCCAATGAGTCCCGGCCAGTAAAACGGGCCAAAAAGATCCCCGCAGCCTTGAAAACGATCTGCAGGGAAAACTCTTTAAGGAAAGCAATTTTACGGTTATTTGTAAAACGCCTTGAACAGCTCTACTGTGCTGAGATGGTCCCGCACCGCGCCAAGCTCCTTCGGCGAGTGCATTGCCAAAAGCGGAGTGCCGATGTCCACGGTCTTGATGCCAAGCGACGCGGAAAGCATTGGCCCGATGGTTCCGCCGCCCCGGCCGTCGGAGTTGTTGGAGAACCGCTGGAAGGGAATGTTGTTTTCCTTGCAGAAGCAGGCAAATTCCGCCATAGGCTCCACCCCGGTGGAGTAGCTCTGGTTCCAGGCGGTCTTAAGCACTATGCCGCCGCCGAGATCCACCGGCGAAGTGTTGTCGGAAAACTCGGGAAAGGAAGGATGGGTGGCGTGGCCCATGTCGGAGGAGAGAACGATGCTCCTCTGGGATACGTCCAGGTAATGCTCGTCCGGGAAGAAAGCGGACGCTAGGGCCTTGACGGTCTCCAGGGCAAAAGCGCTTCTTGCGCCGACGTCTGTCTGGGAGCCGCATTCCTCATGGTTAAAGGCAAAGGCGAGCCTTACGTCAGAGTCGTTGTTTCCGGGCGCGCCTGCCGCGACGTCCTCGCAGAAGCCCGTGAATATCGCGCCGGTCATGCCCCTGTCGTCAAGACCCTGGGCCAGGATGAACTCATTGTCGACGCCGCAGAGAGAAGCTCCTTCCGCCACGGTGAGGGAGAGGTCGAAGCTCATTACGTCGCCGGCTTCAACGCCTTCGACTCCCGCGGCTTCGGCTGCCTTGGCAGCGATCATTTCCGCGAAAGCCTCTTCGCCTTTGTCATCTTCCAGACCGAAGAAGGGGAGCAGCTGGTTCTGAACGCTGAACCTTGCGCCGTCGTTTACCGAACGGTTCATGTGGAGAGCCGCGTTGGGGATGACGAAACGCTTGCCGAAGTCAAGGACGTCAGCGTGCATCAGCTTTCCGCCGCGCCTGAAGAAGACTCTGCCGGAAAGCTTGAGGGCCCTGTCCATCCAGGGGTGGACGATGGCGCCGCCGTACATCTCAAGGTTCATGCGGAGAATGCCGTTGCCCTTGCGAAGGTTTGTGTTTTTGATCTTGAACACGGGATAGTCAACGTGTCCCGCGGCAATAAGAAAACGGCCTGCGCCCGCTTCGGGTCCTTTGGTTCCCGCGAAGAAAGCTGCGACAGCCGTGTCGCCGTGGGTGACGCAGTATGCCTTGCCGCGTTCCGCTTTGTGAATGTCGGAGAGGGTGATCCTCTCGCAGCCAACCTGCAATAGAGCGTCCGTGAGCTCCGAAAATAC
>JAGCZO010000199.1 GCA_017959965.1 Clostridia bacterium
ACGGATTCAACTTCGCCGCCGGCGAGATGGGGCACATGGTGACCCACGTGGGCGGCAGGAAATGCGGCTGCGGAAGACGGGGCTGCTTCGAGGCATACGCATCGGCCACGGCCATCATCCGTGACGCCAGAGCCGCAGCGAAAAAGCACCCCGAATCACTGCTTATGGAGCTGTGCGGCGGCGACGTTTCAAAGATCTCCGGCCGTATGGTCTTTGAGGCAAAAGACAAGGGAGACGAGACCGCTGTCAAAGTGGTCGAAAATTACATCAGGGAGCTCGGCGAGGGCATCGTTAACTACATCAACATCTTCCAGCCCGAGATACTGATTCTTGGCGGCGGCATTGCAAATCAAGGTGAAAAGCTGCTGGTGCCTCTCCGCAAATTTGTTTTTGAGCGCAGCTACGGCGCGAATCTTCTTCCCCGTACCGAGATCGTCCGGGCGACCCTTGGCAACGACGCCGGCATCATCGGCGCGGCACTTCTTTGATCTTGACCGTTCCCGGCGCTTCATCACCGCCGGAAAATATTATTCAGAGATAAGCTATGACTGTCAGACTTTTTTTGCGATATGACGGCAGCGGCTTCAGCGGCTGGCAGATACAGAATGAAGGCGGCGTCGAAAACCCTCTTAAGCCGACCGTTCAGGGAACTCTGAACAACGCCCTGAGGACGCTTCTTGGCGACGATTCTTTGAAGGTCACAGGCTGCAGCAGAACCGACGCGGGAGTTCACGCACTTGACTATTGCGCCAGTTTTGACGTTGGATCCTCCGTCGTGCCCGTTGACAAGATCTGTCTTGCCCTGCGCCCTCTTCTCCCCGAGACCCTTACTGTTTTCAAGTCCGAGCCCGCTCCCGAAGGGTTCAACGCCCGCTACGACACAGTCAAAAAGACCTATAAATACTTGTTTTACTGCGGTACCTCGGACTGCCCGCCGGTAAATTCAAATGCCTGGTTCGTAAAGACTCAGGAGATTCCCGGCGTTGACGTCATGAACAGGGCCGCCTCTTATCTCCTTGGCACTCACGATTTCTCCGCCTTTTGCGGCGACCTTAAGAACGCCAAGACCACCGTCCGGACCCTTTTTGAATGCAAGGTCGAAAAAAAAGACCCGTTCATTCTGGCGAATGATCAGGAGCTTTACGAAATTACAGTTACGGGAGACGGGTTTCTCTACAATATGGTAAGGATCATTGCCGGCCCCTGGTCTACGCGGGCCTGGGCAAGATGACTCATGAGGATGTCAAAAACGCTCTTGAGTCAAAGGAACGAAAAAACGCCGGGATCACGGCGCCTCCTCAAGGTCTTTACCTTGCCAAAGTCTTTCTGAGGGACTGACGGTCCCTCTTTTTTATTGCCCGTTTTCCGCGGTCACTGCTCGCTGCCCGCAGTCAAAAAGCCCTTTTCATTGGCTTTGAATCCTCTTTTATCCAAAGACTCCACAGTCAGGCAGGTAGTCATTATAGCCGTGAAAGCGGTGACCACCGAGGATATGCAGGTCGAAGCCGCGGTGAGAGCCACGGAAAGGACAGTTCCCGCCGTTGCCTCCGGAAGAGGGATCAGCAGAAACAGGTTATTGATCATAAAATTCGTGAAAAGCGCGGCGCCGTTGCCGACGATAAAAACAAGCAGTATAAACGGGCGTTTCAGAAGAAGGATGCCTGTTTCCAGGAAGCCTTTGAAGCCCGTCCGGCCTGTCAGGACCGTGTAGTAAAGACTGACCGACATAACGGCAAAGGCGATCAATCCAGGGAAAAACATCAGCGAAAGCCCTGCCATAGTGATCAGTCCTCCGCAGAGAGTGCAGAAAATGATCTTGGGCATAAGCTTTACGGAGGCTCCGAAATAGTCGGCGGCGCTTCCCACGTCGTGTACTTCATTGGCGTCAGTCACCACAACGTACAGGTCACCCTGCATATAGTTAAGAGTCAGAGCTCCGTGCCTGCACTCGTCCAGGGTCAGTCTCGTCAAAGCAGCGGGAAAAGCCAGCGCCAAAAGCGACAGCAGCGTCATAAGAAGAAGGGAAGGCATAATCCCCGGAATAAGATCCGCAAGGCCTGTCTCGATCATCTCCTCCGTGGCGTTTTCATCGTTCATGAGCTCCATGAAGGCGGTGA
Source organism: Clostridia bacterium (assembly GCA_017959965.1). GTDB lineage: Bacteria > Bacillota > Clostridia > UBA1212 > UBA1212 > UBA1212. Next base: position 2,118 of record JAGCZO010000199.1, read on the forward strand.
GGCCCGAATCTCTGAGCATTATTTCTCCCACAATGCCGTTAACGATGCTAAGGGGAAGCATCACCAGAAGGATCAGGATCAGGATTTTTGTGAAATGAAGGCGAAAAACTCTGGCAGATTCTTTGAGTATATCGCCAAAGGGAAGATAGTTTTTCATTTTCCGGGTTTTTTGTTTCGCTTTTTGGCTTCGTGTTTTTCGCTCAAGGTTATAAACAATATAGCGGCGTAAAGGCCGATCAGAGCGAATATAAGAGAGCCGATCAGAACAACATAAATACTCATCGTACCATCTTGAAGAATGACCCCTTCAGGAGTAATATCCGTCGGATGATTAATGCTGAAGTCGAAATAGAAGAACGCCAGCTTCTGGAAAAAGTTCATAGGTTTTCCGTCGACTTCAAAGTAAAGAACGTATGCTATCGAATTGGTTATGACGTCCGATATGATCACGGAGAGGATGGTGTCCGCCACGAGAATGATGTGAGGCATCGCGCCTTTTATCTTCCCATGCCCCAGGGCAAGGTAGAACGCCGCAGCGCCTCCTCCGCAAAGAATGTAAGGTATAACGGACAGTATGCCGAAGCCGCACCTGAGCACCATATAGGGCAGCGCCCCCACCAGGCCTCCCGCGATGCCGAGCATCACAAGCTTGAATATTTCCTTACCCGTCGGCCGTTCGCTTTCAGCCGCGATCTTCTTTTTTTCGCTTTCAGTCATGATAGCATCTGTTTATACAGTAAAATCCGGCGATAACGTCATTACCGCTGCCGGACAAGCAAACCGCCGGAGTTTTTTCGGACAATGACCTGTCCCGGAACAGCCGGCAACATTACCTTAGTTATTTCGCATTTTTATCGTACGCGCCCGCTTTTTCACGAAGCTTTTTACAGCCCTTTTTGCGGCCGCCCTTTCAGGTCAGGCAGCGCTCTACCGCGGTCTCGACCTCTTCCCTGGCCATTCCCGAGGCCAACTGGAGCTCGCTGAAAAGTATTTTCTTTGAGCTGATGAACATTTTCTTTTCGCCTGACGACAAGGCTTTGGTCTTTTCCCGGACAGCCAGGTATTTGTAAACGTCCGCAACCTTGTAAATGTCGCCGGTCTTCATAAGCTCAAGCTGGTCCCGCTGGCGCTTGTTCCAGTTCGGATCCTGAGGGAGTAGCTCCGACGTTTTGATGTAATCCAGGACCTTTCCGATCTCGGACTGCGGGATCACCGCCCTCAACCCGGTACCGCAAGACGGACTCGCCGGCACCATCAGGTGGAGGTTGCCGTAGGGCAGATCGATCAGATAGTATTTTTTTGTTTCTCCGTCCGCAACGCTCTCTTTAACGTCGCTGATCACGCCCGCGCCGTGGAGCGGAAACACAACAAAATCTCCTCTTTTGAATTCCATGCCTGCGTTCTATAGTATCCAAGCTATACCGTAATTCTGACAGTTATTTCAAAATACAGCTTGAAACTCCCCCGCTTTTATTTTAATATATTTCAGGCAGTTTTTCAAGTCCAAAACGCCAATGTCAGTCCTCCGGCAGGACTGCGCATTGAAGCCGGCCGGCAATCGCCAAAGCGCCGGCAATCGAAAGCAGGTGTTAAATAATGAACAAAAAGGTCTCAAACCCACAAATCGATTGTGTTATTTCCTATTTTGAAAAAACCTTCGGCGACTCTAAAGGCGTCCGCGTTTTTTCCGCTCCGGGCCGTGTCAACCTGATCGGCGAGCACATTGACTACTGCGGCGGCTTCGTCTTCCCCGCGGCTCTCACCCTAGGTACATACATTGCCATCCGCCCCAACGGGACAAAGGACACAGTCCGGATGGCCGCCACTACCGTTGACGGGATCAGGTCCTTTTCCCTTTCAAACATCGACGACGCCAAGGCCCTGGACTGGGGCAGCTACCAGGCCGGAGTTGTGAAGGAGCTCCTGCTTCTCGGGATCCCGGTTGGCGGCTTCGACGCGGTCTTCCACAGCACCATTCCCTTCGGGGCAGGCCTTTCATCATCCGCTTCCATCGAAGTTTCAACAGGCCTTGCGGTCTCCACGGTCTTCGGCGCCCCTCTCACAGGGAAAGAGCTTGCCCTGGCAGGCCAGCGTGCCGAAAACAAATTCTGCGGCGTCAACTGCGGCATCATGGACCAGTTTGCCTCCGCAATGGGTCTTGAGAAGCACGCGATCCTTCTGGACTGCGCCTCAGTCACTCACAAGTACGTTCCCCTTGACCTTGGCGACAACGTCCTTGTCCTCGCCAACACCTGCAAAAAGCACTCCCTCGGCGCCTCAAAATACAACGAAAGGCGCAAGGAGGTATCCGTTGGCCTTGAGGAGATGAACCGCATTGCCAAGTCCCGCGGCCGGGCCGAAAAGCCGAATCTCTGCGCATTTGGCAAGGACGAGCTGAGGCAATACGCCCCGGAGATCAAGGACGACGTGATCCGCAAACGGGTGATGCACGTTGTCAGCGAAAACGAGCGGGTCAAGGAAGCCGTCGAGCTTCTCCAGGGCGGCAAACTTTTAGAATTCGGCGCCCTTCTCCGTGACGCCAATCAGTCCATCCGTTACCTCTACGAGGCCACCGGCGAAGAACTGGACGCAATCTTCGACGCAACGCTTGACTTCGACGGCTGCATCGGCTCGCGAATGACCGGCGGCGGTTTCGGCGGCTGCACGGTGAACATAGTCAAAGCTTCTGCTGTGGAGAATTTTAAAAAGCACGTGGCGGAGAGATACACCGGCGCAACGGGCAACATCCCGGAGTTCTACGTCTGCGAGATCGGCAACGGCGCCTTGGAAACGCAGATTTAAGGCTCTTTACGCAAGCCGCCGGATGAAAGAGAATATAAGCGGTGTCTAACGACAGATCAGTGGCGGCTTGCTTCGCATGAACGGACC
>JAGCZO010000200.1 GCA_017959965.1 Clostridia bacterium
AAATATTGGAGCGGGTAAGGGGAATCGAACCCCCATGGTCAGCTTGGGAAGCTGATGTTCTGCCACTGAACTATACCCGCAGTGGTCAAATTTACCGCGGCTGTTGTTTCAGCGCGGATTAGAGTATAACACATCAAAATTGCCAATGCAAGCGTTTTTTGAGATAAGTAGCAATAAACATAACATATCTTTTGGAAATATGATATAATTGCCCTGTGCGGAGCCCTTTCCGGTCCTGCGCGTGACAAATCGCCAATGGCGGCATGTAAGGAGACTTATATGAAAAGTTTTGTTTTTAAATCGGTGCTTGCCGGACTTCTGATCGGTTTTGCGGGCGTGCTTTTTTCTTTTGGCAAAGTCGATGGTGAGCGATGCTGACTCAGGTCTTCTGATCGGAGCCCTTCTGTTTTCCCTGGGACTGCTCTCGGTGATATTGATGAAGGCAAACCTTTTCACCGGAAAGGTCGGATACTTTTGCTCCTTCAAGGATATTTACATGGGGCTTTTGATGCTGGTCTTGAATCTTGCGGCTGCTTTTGCTCTTGGGCTTCTGTTCAAGTTATGCGTCGGCAATTCCGCTGCAGTTGACGCCAGGCTTTTGAAGACCTGGTACAGGATACTGTTTGACAGTACCATTTGCGGCATGTGCGTGTTCCTGTCCGTAGATCTTTATAAAAGGACCTCAAATATCCTTACCATCATACTGCCGGTCATCGCTTTTATAGTATGCGGCGGCGAGCACTGCATTGCCTTTGCCTTCTATCTTGGGGCAGGCACGATATCGCTGAAAGCGGTGCTTTATCTGGGCTTAATGATCGTGGGCAACAGCGCCGGCGCCCTTCTTCTCAGGCTTCTCAGCTGCTACCTGATCGACAAACCTAAAGAGGCGGCTTAAGCTTCGCAAGCATCGTAATAACGCCAAAAGAAGCGGGATGGTTTTAAATTCCCGCTTCTTCTGGCGTTATTTGATAACGTACAGAATTTGTGATCAGTAGACTCCCGGAATTTTGATGCCGTTCAGGAACTGCTTGTTGTCCTCGGTCTTGGCGATATTGTTTATAACTGCCTCTGTGATGTCCTTGGCGTTATTTATGTTGGCAAAGGAACGTCTGAGAGCGTAGATCTTGTCGAGAGTGGTGCCGGGGAGAAGAAGCTCCTCTTTTCTGGTTCCCGATAGAGTGATATCGATGCTGGGGAATATCCTTCTTTCGGCAAGAGAACGGTCAAGGTGAAGCTCCATGTTGCCGGTGCCTTTAAATTCCTCGTATATTACGTCGTCAAGCCTGCTTCCTGTGTCGACAAGAGCCGTGGCGATTATCGTAAGGCTTCCGCCCCCCTTGATGTTTCTTGCTGCGCCGAAGAATTTTTTCGGTTTGTAAAGAGCGGCGGGATCGAGGCCGCCTGACAGGGAACGGCCTGATGGAGTGACCTCCTGGTTGTAGGCTCTTGCCAATCTTGTGATACTGTCCATAAGTATCACCACGTCCTCGCCCATCTCCACCATGCGCTCTGCGTGCTCCAGGCAGAATTCCGAGACTGCAATGTGCCTGGATGTCATCTCGTCAAAGGTGGACGCCACAACCATTGCTTTAACCGATTCCTTGATGTCGGTGACCTCCTCGGGGCGCTCGTCTATAAGAAGCATTATAAGATGAACGTCGGGATAGTTTTTGATCAGCGCATTCGCAATGGTCTTAAGAAGGACTGTCTTACCTGCCTTAGGAGGCGAAACGATGAGTCCGCGCTGCCCTTTGCCAATGGGCGAAAACAGGTCGATGATCCTGGTGGAATACTCGTTCCTTGTGGTCTCAAGCACGAGTCTTTCGTCGGGGTACGTGGGGATAAGCGAATCGAAGGAGGGTCTTGAGGTGACGTTTTCGGAAATTATGCCGTTGATCTCAAGTACGCTGATCAACGCAAACTGGGCGTTGTATTCTTTTGACTGAACTCTGGCTTTACCGGTGATCATATCGCCGGTCCTGAGCATATGTCTTCTGATCAGCGGCGGAGGAACGAAAATATCCTTCGGTCCGGGGTAAAGCGTCTCGGCTCTTAAAAAGCCGTAACCGTTCTGGTTTATCTCAAGTATTCCGTAGCAGTCGAAATCCTTTTCCTCCTCCGGGATCCTTGTATCGCGCTGCTCTCCGTCTTGAGTGTCCTGCGCCAATGCGTCGTTTTGCGGCTGAGCATCGTATCTTGTGCGGTCGTCGTCGGCATTATCACCTGAGCGTTCCGCAAAAAATCTCGGCGGATTTGCCTGATCTCGTCTGCCGTTCTGATCGTTTTGATTTTTGAAGTCGTTCTGACGGTTTCTCAGTTCCTGAACGCCCTTTGCGTCATTCTGGAACCTGTCTGGGGCAAAACGCTTTTCGTTATTGTTTCTTTGATCAAACTGTCTGGGAGCCTGGCTCCTCTGTCCGTTCTGACGCTTGTCCTGGGGGGACTGGCCGCCGTTAAACGAAAACGAATAGTTCTTGCGCTCCAGGTCGTTCTGAACGTCACGCTTGAACTGGGCGGCTCTTTGCTCCGGAGTATAATTTCTGGAACGGGTCTTTGAAATATCTCCGGCAGGTCTTTGCTCGGCCTGTTCTTCTTGAGGCTCGGGAACGCTCGCCGGCGTAGCTTCAGCGCCCTTTTCCTCACGGGGACGTTCCTTTGACTCAACGGGTTCGGCTTTGCCCACCGACTTTTTAGATGAAGGTCTCCCCCTGCCCCGTTTTACGGTCTCCTCCCCGCCGGTCTCTTTTTCGGCTTTATTATCGCCTTGGCGGGGAGAAAGGTCCTGCTGTGCGGCGTCTTTATTATCCGCGGGGGTGCCGGCGGAAAGCAGTGCCTCAATGATCTGGGCTTTCTTCATGGATGCCGCGTCGATGCCGATAGCGCCGGCAATTGCCTTAAGTTCCTTCACGGACATTTTATTCAAGTCGTCCTGTGGTCTCATATAACGGTGTTAACTCCTTTTGTAATATCTCATATCTGAAGATCAGATATGTTTTTGTCTGTTTTTGACATAATTCCGCATTATGTAATTTGATTTTCAGTCCGCAACCTTAAAAACGTAAAGAAAACTTATTTTCAATTACTAAAATAGCCGGAATGATACTTGCCGAAAATGTGTACAGCCTTGTGAAAAGCGTTGCCATTTTCCATATAATCCAGGATTTACGCTTTAAAAAACTGCTGTATAAAAAGCCTGAAATGATCAAAAACCGCAAGCACGATTACTGCCTTGGGAAAAAGCATTGGATCTGTTAAGTTTTAAATCTGGAAAAAGTGAATAAGCAGGGTCCGGTGGATATTGATGATGCTGGTTTGAAACAAAAAAACTGATTCCGGTAAACTGCCCCGGACCGTTTCCGGTCCGGGGTTATGTTCAAGCTTTAAAGCTTGAGTCTGATCATTGCTCTTCTTCACTGTAGAGCGAAACGAGCTTCTTGAGGTGAGCGTAACGGTCGGTGGAGTTCTCCTCAGCTTCTGCAAAGAGCTTCTCGGCTCTCTCGGGGAATTCTCTCGTGAGTCTCGAGTAACGGGCCTCGTTCATAATGAACTCTCTGTAGCTGGCGGAAGCTTCCTTGGAATCCACGGTGAAGGGATTCTTCTTCTGAGCCTTGAGCGCGGGATTGAATCTGAAGAGGTTCCAGTAGCCGCAATCAACAGCTTTCTTCATCTCAGCCTGGCAGTTCGTCATACCGCCCTTGATAGAGTGCATCTCGCAGGGAGCGTAGCCGATGATGAGGGACGGACCGTGATAAGCTTCAGCCTCGGTAATGGCCTTGATGGTCTGGTTCATATCGGCGCCCATCGCTATCTGGGCAACGTAGATATAGCCGTAGGACATTGCGATCTCCGCAAGGCTCTTCTTGGCAATAGCCTTTCCTGCCGCTGCGAACTGTGCCACCTGACCGATCTGGGAAGCCTTGGAGGCCTGGCCGCCGGTATTTGAATACACCTCGGTGTCAAATACCATGATGTTTACGTCTTCTCCGGAAGCAAGCACGTGGTCAACGCCGCCGAAGCCGATATCGTAAGCCCAGCCGTCTCCGCCAAAGATCCAGACGGATTTCTTGGAGAGATATTCCTTCTCGGCAAGTATTTCCTTCGCTCTGTCGCATCCGCAGGCCTCGAGAGCTGCGATCAGCTCTTTCGTGGCGGCTGCATTGGCGGCGCCGTCGTCCAGAGTTTCAAGATACTTCTTCGCGGCGGCGACGTTGACGTCGTTCTTACCGTTTTCGGCAATGTAGCGGACCTTCTCGATCAATCTCTCGCGGATAGCCTTCTGGCCGAGGTACATACCGAGGCCGTGTTCAGCGTTGTCCTCAAAGAGGGAGTTAGCCCATGCGGGACCCTTGCCTTCGGCGTTGGTGGTGTAAGGAGATGTGGCAGCGGGGCCGCCCCAGATGGAGGAGCATCCTGTTGCGTTGGAAATGTACATTCTGTCGCCGAAGAGCTGTGTAATGAGCCTTGCGTAAGAAGTCTCTGCGCAGCCTGCGCAGGAGCCCGAGAATTCAAGCAGCGGTTTCCTGAACTGGCTGGAGATAACGTTGGTGCCGCAGATCTCCGGCTTTTCCGAAACCTTTGCGACGCAGTAGTCGAATACCTTCTGCTGGGCGATAGCCGTCTCCATGGGGACCATCTTAAGGGACTTAGTCGGGCAGACGACGATGCAGACGCCGCAGCCCATACAGTCGAGAGGAGACACCGCAAGAGTGTAGGTGTAATCGGTCTTTACAACAGGCTTCGGAGCCTTCTTCATGTTCTCAGGAGCGGCTGCCAGCTCTTTCGCGTTAAGTGCGAAGGGTCTGATGGTGGCGTGAGGACATACGAAGGAGCATCTGTTGCACTTTGCACAGGTCTCTGCGTTCCAGTCGGGAACCATGACCGCAACGCCTCTCTTTTCGAAGGCGGAAGCGCCCTGGCAGAAGGTGCCGTCGGCATAGTCGTTAAATGCGGAAACGGGGAGTGAATCTCCGTCCATTCTCGAAACGGGATCAAGGACTTCTTCAACCATCTTTTCAAGAGGAGTAGCCTCGGACGCGTTCTTCACGGCTGCCTGAGGAACTATCTTCTTCCATGCGGCGGGAACTCTCACCTTCTTGAAGGCGGTGACGCCGGCGTCGATGGCTTTGTAGTTCATCTCAACGATATCCTGGCCCTTCTTCGAATAGGACTTATAAGCGGCCTTCTTCATATAGTCGACTGCTTCTTCTATAGGCATTACATTGGCAAGAGCGAAGAATGAAGCCTGGAGGATAGTGTTGGTGCGTTTGCCCATACCGATCTTCGCGGCAATGCCGATGGCATTGACCGTGTAAAGACGGATCTTGTTTTTGGCAATATAAAGCTTGGCTTCGTCGGAAAGGTGATGTTCGAGCTCTTTGGAATTCCACTGGCAGTTGATGAGGAACACACCGCCGGGCTTAACGTCGTTCACCATCTTGTAGCCTTTGGTTACGTATGAAGGATTGTGGCAGGCAACGAAGTCGGCTTTGTTGATGTAGTAGGGACTCTTAATGGGCTTATCGCCGAAACGGAGGTGGGAAATGGTCACGCCGCCGGTCTTTTTCGAGTCGTACTGGAAATAAGCCTGAACGTACTTATCAGTATGGTCGCCGATGATCTTAATGGAGTTCTTGTTCGCGCCAACTGTTCCGTCGCCGCCGAGGCCCCAGAATTTGCACTCAATGGTTCCTGCCGCAGCGGTGTTGGGAGCGGCCTTCTCGGGAAGCGAGAGGTAAGTAACGTCATCGTTGATGCCGATGGTGAAGTGCTTCTTGGGAGCCTTCTTAGCCAGCTCGTCGTAAACTGCGAAGATGCTGGAGGGAGGAGTATCCTTTGATCCGAGACCGTATCTGCCGCCAATGACAGTAGCTTTTCTGCCCTGTGCTTCAAGAGCGGCCACAACGTCAAGGTAAAGCGGCTCGCCAAGGGATCCGGGCTCCTTAGTTCTGTCAAGAACCGCGATCTTCTTCGCGGTGGCGGGGATGGCTTCGACCAGCTTCTCAGCCGAGAAAGGACGGTACAGACGGACCTTTACGAGGCCGACTTTCTTTCCTTTGGCGGTGAGGTAGTCGATGACTTCCTCTGCTACGTCGCAGATGGAACCCATGGCAATGATAACTCTGTCGGCATCCGGAGCTCCGTAGTAGTTAAAGAGCTTATAATCTGTGCCGATCTTTTCGTTGACTTTGTTCATGTACTCTTCAACGATGCCGGGGATGGCGTCATAGTACTTATTGCAGGCTTCTCTGTGCTGGAAGAAAATGTCTCCGTTTTCATGGGAGCCGCGCATTACGGGATGCTCGGGGTTGAGAGCTCTCTTGCGGAAGGCTTCAACTGCGTCCATGTCGCACATATCCTTCAGGTCGTCATAGTTCCAGACGTCGATCTTCTGGATCTCGTGAGACGTTCTGAATCCGTCAAAGAAGTTGATGAACGGAACACGGCCTTTGATGGCGGCCAGATGTGCGACAGCGCCCAGATCCATCACTTCCTGCGGATTGGACTCGGCCAGCATCGCAAAACC
>JAGCZO010000201.1 GCA_017959965.1 Clostridia bacterium
GCAAAGCCTTTTGTCTTTACAAAAGCCGGTAAATACGCGGGCTGGGCGCTGGTACAGGGCGCAGGCCTTGTCACCGAAATATCCTGCGGTTTCAAAGAGGATCTGTATGCCTTTGCAGGCCTTCTCAGCGAAAATTTCGGGGATCTTGATTTTATAATACCGGAGTTCTCAACGGAGCTATTTGAATATCTCTGGCCTTTGGCTGACTCCGTTCAAAAAGCGGAAGAATGCTGCTTTAACGTATTTGACTATGAAAACGTGATCAGGGCTCTGTTTGATCTGAGATCGACTTACAAAAACATTGCGGACGGAACTTTGAAGGTACGCATTAACGGCATCGCGGGAACTGAAGTTCTGAAGCTTGAGGTCAAAGAAGGAGCCGTTTCGGTCTTGAAGACCCGCGAATAGCCGGATATGGTGCTTGATCATATCGACGCCATGGACTTCTTCTTTGCGGAGCTTGCGCACGTGAGGAAAAAGCTCCCTGCAAACATCGCGAGCTGGCTGCCGCTGCCTTTATACATCAGGCACGCGGACAACGTCTGACGCCTGTTATCTGAAGCGCAGACCTTTTGACAAAAGTCGGATCATTTCAGGATCTTTTTTATGAGCTTTTCGTCAGTCGAAGGGAAAAGACGCCTGAGATGGTCAAGCACCCTTTCACAGGACTCCTCGGGAGTCCTTTTGTATATGTTTTCTCGGAAGGACGGTCCGAAGAATTTTTCGGGAGTCGAGTACTCTGCAATGCCCCAGCCGTATTCCTTGCCGGACTTGTCGGCTGCATAGTGAAAATCGCTTATCATCACGTAGCATTGGCTCTGGAGGCGGGTGATGACAGTCTCGAAGCCTTTATTCCCGTCCTTGCGGTAGTTGCCCAGCTTTTTGAGGTTCTTTGACAGAACAGGTTCGTTTTTGCATATGAGATCATAGAGGTCCAGATCCCGGCGGGACGCAAAGCCCTCGTCATAACGGGCGTCGAAGTCATAGCCGTAACGTCTGTGGTTCGCAAAATCAAGGAACCATTCCCGGCTTATGAAGACTGCCTTGTTCTCAAGGAATTTGCCGTAGGCGAAGCCGCCATCGTTTATTACCGGGCCCTTCCACTCCCAGACCTTCCAGTCGCCGGAATCGGAAAAATACCAGCAGTCCCGGGAAACGTGCTCCTCGATTGAAAACCCGGGGATCGAATTGGAAAAAAACGGTAAAAAGCCAAATTCATTTACCGCGTCGAGCATGTCCTGTTTCGTTCTGATCAGAAAATCGTACTTTTTCATAAAAACCAAGGTCCTTATTTTTTCAGCAGCCTTACGATCCTTTCGGCGGCCTCCTTTGTGTCCTCGAAGCTTCCGAAGGTCGAAAGCCTGAAGTAGCCCTCTCCGCACTCGCCAAAGCCCGAGCCCGGGGTTCCGACCACCTGGATCTTATTAAGCAGGAAGTCAAAAAACGACCAGCTGTCCATGCTCTCGGGGCACTCCATCCAGATATACGGAGCGTTTTTGCCGCCGCAGTACCAGATCCCAAGGGAATCAAGGGCGTCCATCAGCACTTTGGCGTTGGCCTTGTATTTTTTGATGTTCTCCATGATCTCTTCCCGGCCCCGCTCCGTGAACACCGCCGAGCCGCCCTTCTGGATGATATAGGAGACTCCGTTGGTCTTTGTGGTGCGGTTTCTCACCCACATGCTGTTGAGAGACATGCTTGAGCGTACAAGGTCCTTCGGGATCACTGTATATCCCAGCCTTGTGCCCGTGAAGCCGGCGGTCTTCGAAAGAGAGCAGATCTCAATGGCGCAGGTCTTAGCGCCCTCTATTTCAAATATGCTGTGAGGGATCTCCGGATCCTCAATAAAAGCTTCGTAAGCGGCGTCGAAAAGAATAACGGAGCCGTTGGCGTTGGCGTAGGACACCCACTTTTTGAGGGTGGCCTTGTCGAAAACGGCACCCGTGGGATTCGCGGGGGAGCATATGTAGATTATATCGGCGGCAATATCATCAGGCGGCAGCGGCACAAAACCGTTTTCCTTGCCGGAGGGCAGATGGATGATCTTTCTGCCTGCCATCACATTGGCGTCAACGTACGCCGGGTACGCGGGCTCCATAACCAGGGCCGAGTTTTCCCTGTCGAAAAGGTCAAGGATATCGCCAAGCTCATCGCTGGCGCCGCTTGACACGAACACCTCGTCGTACTGGACGTCAACGCCCCTGGAGCAGTACTGGGCCCTTATGGCCTCACGAAGGAAGGGAGCGCCCGTTTCCGGCATATATCCGTGAAAAGTCTCTTTGACAGCCTGGTGGTCGACACCCTCGTGCAGAGAGTTTATGACGGTCTCGCAAAGAGGCAGAGAAACGTCGCCGATGCCAAGGCGGAGAAGCTTCTGAGACGGATGCTCCGTCAGATAAGCGGCTATTTTCCCGGAAATGTTGTAAAACAAATATGAATCCTTAAGATTGCCGTAGTTTAGATTAGGTTTAAGCATTGTATAACTCCTTAAACAGGACTACCCTTTCAGGGTCTCCGGACCCTTGGGCGTCGCTGTCCTGATCGATGGTGGACACGCCTATGGTCACCTCTTCCAGCACGTCAAGAAGCATCCGCACCGTATCGAGGGAGGTGAGCATGGTCACGTTGTTTTCGGCGGCGGCGCGCCTTATGGCTACACCGTTGCCCTCGTGGATACCCGAAAGGATGGCCCGGGTGTTGATCACGTAGCTCAGATGGCCCTTCTTTATCGAGTCAATGACCTCGTAGCTGCCCTCGCTGGGCTTGTGGAGGGTCTTTGTGGGGATCCCGTTGGCGTAAAGAAGATCGGCGGTAAGGGAAGTCGCCTCCAGCTTGAAGCCCATGTTGAGGAAGCGCCTCGCCAAGGGCACTGTCTCGTCCTTGTCCTCGTCGGCAACGCTTATAAGCACCGTCCCGTAGTTTTTCAGGGTCAGACCCGCTGCCACCATGGCCTTGTAGACCGCCCTGTGAAGCAGCTTGTCGTAGCCTATGGCCTCGCCCGTAGACTTCATCTCCGGCGAAAGATAGGCGTCCATGCCTCTCAGCTTTGAGAAGGAGAAGGCCGGGACCTTTACGTAGTATCTTGATCTTTCCGGAGGATACATTTCATAAATTCCCTGGTCCTTAAGGGACACGCCAAGCACCGCAAGGGTCCCGATATCCGCAAGGGAATAGCCCGTCGCCTTGGAAAGGAAGGGAACGGTACGCGAGGACCTGGGGTTGACCTCGATAACGTATACGTTTTCCGAGCTGTCGACGATGAACTGTATATTGAAAAGACCCACGATGCCGATGCCAAGGCCCAGCTTCTTAGTGTAGTCCAGAATAGTATTCTTTACCTTGTGTGAGAGGCTGTAGGACGGGTAAACGCTTATGGAGTCGCCGGAATGGACGCCTGTTCTTTCCACAAGCTCCATTATGCCGGGGACGAAAACGTCCTTTCCGTCGCAGACGGCGTCCACCTCCACCTCTTTGCCCCTAATGTACTTATCCACCAGCACGGGCCTGTCCTCGTCCACCATTTCTGCGGTCCTGAGGTATTCCCACATGGTCTCTTCCTTGGCCACGATCTGCATCGCCCTGCCGCCAAGCACGAAGCTGGGGCGCACAAGCACGGGATAGCCGATCCTGCGGGCAGCCCTGACGCCTTCTTCAACGTCGGTCACCGCAACGCCTTCAGGCTCCGGGATTCCAAGCTCAAGAAGCAGCTTTTCGAAAAGGTCCCTGTCCTCCGCCCTGGCAATGGCCTCGCAGTCCGTACCGATCATTTTAACGCCTCTTGCGGAAAGCGGTTCCGCAAGGTTTATGGCGGTCTGTCCTCCCAGGGTCGCGATGACGCCAATGGGCTTCTCCATGGAGATCACGTTCATCACGTCTTCAACGCAGAGAGGTTCAAAGTAAAGCTTGTCGGAGCAGGTGTAGTCAGTGGAGACCGTCTCCGGGTTATTGTTTATGATTATTGCTTCGTAGCCGGCGTTCTTGATGGTCTTCACCGCGTGGACCGTTGAATAGTCAAATTCAACGCCCTGGCCTATTCTTATAGGCCCTGCTCCCAGCACCACTATTTTCTTTTCGGAGGAGATCGGGGATTCGTTCTCGATCTCGTATGTCGAATAAAAATAGGGGACGTAGCTTTCGAATTCGGAGGCGCAGGTGTCGATCATCTTGTAGACCGGCATGATGTTTTCCTTCAACCGGAGTCCGAAAACCTCCTTTTCAGTCATGTCCCAGTACATCGCCACCGCCCTGTCGGAAAAGCCGGTCTTCTTGGCGTACCTGAGCACGGAAACGTCAAGCCGGTTATCCCTGAGCAGCTTTTCGGTTTGTACTATATTGAGTATCTTCCTGATGAAAAACCTGTCTATCTTTGTGGCGCCGAATATATCGTCAACGGACGTTCCCCGCCTAAGCAGCTCCGCCACCGCGTATATGCGGTCGTCTGTGCCGCAGGCAACGTAGTCCATGAGGCTTTCGGTATCGTATCCGTCGAATTTGGCGGCATAAATATGAAAAACACCGGTCTCCAGCGAGCGGATCCCCTTCAGGAGGCTTTCCTCGAAGGTCCTTCCCACGCTCATGACCTCTCCCGTGGCCTTCATCTGGGTGGAAAGAGCGTTGCTGGCCTCGGTGAATTTGTCAAAGGGGAAGCGCGGAAGCTTCGTGACAACGTAGTCAAGAGAAGGCTCAAAGGATGCCGGAGTATTGGCGAGCATGATCTCCTCCAGAGTCATGCCAATGCCTATTTTTGCAGAAACTCGGGCAATGGGATATCCGCTTGCCTTGGAGGCCAGTGCGGAAGACCTGGAGACCCTGGGGTTCACCTCGATAAGATAGTAGGTGAAGGACTCCGGATCCAGAGCGAACTGAACGTTGCAGCCGCCCTCTATCTTCAGCGCACGGATGATCTTAAGAGCGCTGTCCCGCAGCATCTGATATTCCTTGTTGCAAAGAGTTTGAGACGGGCAGACCACGATGGAATCGCCGGTATGGATTCCGACGGGGTCAAGGTTCTCCATGTTGCAGACCGTGATCGCGGTATCGTTTTTGTCCCGCATCACCTCATACTCGATCTCCTTGAAGCCCTTAACGCTTTTCTCGATAAGGACCTCATGGACCGGTGAAAGCTCCAGGCCGTTCTTCAGCAAAGGCTCCAGCTCCTCCGGACCGTCCGCGAAGCCCCCTCCCGTTCCGCCAAGGGTATAAGCAGGCCTCAGGACTACCGGATAGCCTATTTCTCCGGCAATTTTAACGCCCTCCTCAAAGGAGTAGGCAGTACCCGAGGGAAGCACAGGCTCCCCGATGGATTCGCAGAGCCGCTTGAACTCTGTGCGGTCCTCGGCAAGCTCTATCGACCTGCTTCCGGTGCCCAGAAGCTCCACGCCGCATTCTCTAAGAATGCCCTTTTTCTCAAGTTCTATGGCAATGTTAAGGCCCGTCTGGCCTCCCGTTCCCGCAAGTATGGCGTCGGGAAGCTCGAGCCTTATGATCCTGGTCAGGAATTCGAAGGTCAGCGGCTCCATGTAGACCTTGTCCGCGATCGACGTATCCGTCATGATGGTAGCCGGATTGGAGTTGCAGAGTATGACCTCGTAGCCCTCCTCCCTGAGAGCAAGGCATGCCTGGGTCCCCGCGTAATCGAATTCCGCGGCCTGACCGATGACTATCGGCCCCGAACCTATCACCAGTATTCTTCTGATATCAGTTCTTTTCGGCATCCCCTCTGTTCCTTTCCATCATATCGATAAACCTGTCAAACAGATGATCGCTGTCCCGTGGTCCCGGAGCGCTTTCCGGATGGTACTGAACGGAAAACACCTTGTCCGCGGTGCTTTTCAGCCCCTCCACGGTACCGTCAAGAATATTCACGTGGGTCACCTTAAGACAGGTGCCCTCGAGACTCTTTATATCCACCGCGTAGGAGTGGTTTTGGGACGTTATCTCCACCTTGCCGGTTTCCAGATCCATCACCGGGTGGTTTCCTCCCCTGTGCCCGAATTTCAGCTTGTACGTTTTCGCTCCGGAGGCAAGGGATATGATCTGGTGTCCCAGGCAAATGCCAAACAGGGGATACACGCCAATGACCCTGCGGACTGTTTCAACGGTCTCCGGTACGTTCTCCGGATCACCGGGGCCGTTGGAGATAAACACTCCGTCGGGATCAAGCTTTTTGATCTCATCAAATGAGGTGTTCCAGGGAAGGACCGTCACGGAGCAGCCTTTTCTGACCAGCGAGCGCACAATATTTTTTTTCATGCCGCAGTCTATTGCGGCCACTCTGTATTTCGCGTTTTTGCAGACCGCCTCGTAGGGCTCCCTGCAGCTGACTCTTGAGACAGCGTCCTTCGGGGGCTCGTAGGAGCCAAGCTTTGAAAGACATTCTTCAAGAGGCGTTTCCGACTTAGTTATCAGTCC
>JAGCZO010000202.1 GCA_017959965.1 Clostridia bacterium
CAACGGCCTCCTCGTCAACACGAATCCTTACCTTGAATCGAGATTTGCGTCCTATGACAAACGCTTTGAGATAATCGAGCACAAGATCGACTCTATCATGGATAACTTTGTCGACGAGTCAACCTATAAGCACTTCATCATTCTTGACGGCGAGAAGATCGAAGCGGACGTGGCATATCAAAACATCTATAAAAAGGCAAGATCGACTGTTCTGATCATTGACGATTACATTGATGTGAAGACTCTCCAGCTGCTGAAAGCGTCAAAAACCGGCGTGGCTATAACCATAGTCAGCGATAACAAGGCAAGAAACGCACTGACCGGGGCTTTTGTCATGGATTCCGGGCTGTCCGTTGTATTTAAACGCAACGACGCCAAATTCCACGACCGCTATATCGTTATCGATTACAAAATGCCGACCGAGAGGGTCTACCATTGCGGGTGTTCAAGCAAGGATGCGGGCAGCAGGATAACCGCGATCAGCGCCGTTAATGATGCAGAGGGCTATTATGCGGCCTTCGACGATGTTTTGGCGCGGCCTTCGTATTTGATCGAATAACAGCTTTGGGGTCCAACGGCGTTTTAACGTTGATTCCGGAAAAGACCTGCCCTCTTATTACAAACGACAGCCCCAATGCCGCAGGCAGGATTCTTGAAAGCAGCCTTGAGTCCGCATCGGTTTTTCGTTGAAATGTAAACCGGTTTGTAGTATAATGGCTCCTCGGAAGACAATATCTTCACATAGATCTTAATTAGAAGGGGACATTGGCATGAAACTAATTTGCGAGTATTGTGATTCTTATGTTGAGGTTAATGAGAACGCTGTTTGTCCATGCTGTCACGCGCCCCTCGGGCAAACAGTAAGGGCAGAGCAACTCCGTGTTCAGAAGGAAAATGAAATTGCGCTTCAAAGACAGGCGGAGCTCGAAAAGCAGCGTCTGGAAGCCCAGAAAAGGCAGCAGAACATGCAGCTTATCGGCACCATCGTAAGCGGCGTTGCCAGCGGTATCATCGGCTTCGCGTCGGGCTCCAAAATGGGGAGTCTGAAGGGTCCCGGTTCGGGAACTCTTTCGAAGATCGGCGGAAGCATTTTAAAATCGTTCTTTAAAGGATGATCTCCCGGCGGGTCTTATTAAGACTTGCTTTTTGTAAAATACAGCCGCGGGCTTGATATCAGGGCCTGCGGCTGTTTCCGTTTTTATATCACCGTGTTTTATTCGACTCTTTTTCCGATCACGACTTTTCCGTCAGGCACCCATTCCAGCTCAAAGATTTCAAGATACTGCTCGCAGCCCGGTTCTCTCAGGCAGCAGGAGATATACCATTGGCCCCTGAACCTGAAGACCTCCGCGCAGGAGGGAACGTTTGCCGGGCAAAGAGGCGGCACCGTCCAGGGCATAAGCATCCCAAGACTTTTCCATCCCGTCACCGGGTCCTCCGAGACCGCGTAGGCAGTTCCGCTGCCGCAGTTCGTGTAAAACAGATAGTATTTCCCGTCCTTTTTCATCACAAAGGGGGATTCAAAGGCAACGCCGCAGATATCAAATCTGTACGCTCCCCGGTCCTGCCAGTTCACCATGTCCTCAGACGAGGCAATGCCCACCGCAGGGACCGTTTTTCCGCCGATATTCGCGGCAGTGCAGTAGTACATGTAGGCCGTCCCGTCGTCGTCAATGAACACCATGGAGTCACGGCAGTCGGACCAGCGTTCTTCGCTCCAGGAGCCCCAGCTGCCGGGTTTGACGACAGGCCCGCCGGAATGTTTTTCCCAATGACAGAGGTCTCTTGACGTCGCGAGGCAGATCGCCTGGCAGGCGTTGATGTTGACGCCGGTGTAATACATGTAATAAACCCCGTCCCTGAAGGCGATACCCGGGGACCAGACCTGGTAGTTTTCAAAGGCCTCATTGTCGGCGGAGATCACCGGAGACTCCACGATCCAGTTCTTAAGGTCCTCCGTCACGGCATGGCCAATGGTATTGGCGGGCATAAGGTCCCACTCATAGCCAATGCGGTCCCTGTTGTAGAAAAGATGGATCTTGCCGTCTTTTTCGACAAAACAATGATCTACAACGGCCATTCCGGGCTCGGTCCACTTGCCCTTCAGCGGATACTCTCCACGTTCAAGGGACTCGAGATACCTTTTCGCCCTTCCGAAATAATTCTCCAGAGTATGGCCTGGAGCGTTGCCGAACCTTCCGTCGGTGGAAGCGCCGGCGTTGACGTTGAGGGCTCTGTCAAGAAGCACCTCGATGATGGAGACAGTCTTTTTCGTCTCGGGATCGTCCTTCAAAGCGAACTTGGAGAGACGGGTCTTTACGTCAAAATATTCCGCAAAAAAAGGTGAAAGCTCTGTGGACATCCTGGTCAGTTTCCTTCCGTGATACCGTATTTTTCGGCAATTGGTCCGCAGATCTCAAGGATCTTGTCCTTTGCGGCGGCGTTGACGGCTATCGTGGAGCATTTGCGCTCAAGCACCATGTCGCTGCCGTCAAACTGCATAACGTATCCGCCCGCCTCCTCGACGATGATATCCCCCGCGGCGTGATCCCAGGGAGAGAGAGACATCTCGCAATAAGCCGCCGCCCGTCCGCAGGCAACGTAGCACAGGTCAGCCGAGGCCGCCCCGAATCTCCTCACGTCCACCGAATTCATGAACAGCCCTCTCATAAGCTCCAAAGTCGCGTCGCAGAGCCTGTCCCGCATGTAAGGCGAGGTGCCGAAAAGCGCCAGGCCCTTCTCCAGCGGCAGTCCGCTGACGTGTATCGGCTTTCCGTTGAGCCATGCGCCCCCGTCCTTTTCCGCGTAAAACATCTCGTCGGAAAATGGCAGATAGACCGCTCCGAACACGGTCTCCTTATCCTCAAGCAGCGCCACGGATATCCCCGAGTCGCCAAGGCCGTGTATGAAATTGCTGGTGCCGTCAATGGGATCGATTATGAACGTGAAACCGCCGCCGATCTTTCTTCCGTCCTCCCCTTCCTCTTCCGCCAGGAATTTGGCGTCGGGAATAATTTCCGTAAAATGCGCCTCCAGAAACCGCTGCACGGCAACGTCGTATTCCGTCACAAAATTAAACGTGCCGCCCTTCTGATGGATCAGCTCCTCCGGGCAGCCCCTTGGCGCCGAAGTCATGATCTTCGCCGCCTCGCGTATTACTTCAATGATCTTTTCGTTTCTTTCAGTCATGAGCTTTAAAACCAAGTCCTTCTAAGCATATTGGCGCGTGTTTCCGCAAACAGATGATACCATAAATCCCATTGGCGGACAACAAACGGGCCGCGTTTCATTCCTTCTTTTTCAACGTTCTCAGCATGATCGTAAGGTACACCGCCAGGCACAGCGCGTCCACCAGAGGCATAAACAGGCCCCGGCCGGAAGATATGAACCCGATAGTTAATATCACCAGTTCCGCGAATATGAAGCCGGCGGGCAGGAACCGGAGGATGACAAAGATGACCTTGTTTTTTCTTCCGTACCAGAGGGCAAAGGCAAGGCCGAAGCAGATCGCCGCGTAGGGCAGTCCGTAGGCCAGCTCCTGCCAGAGGCCCTCCAGGAAATACTGCATCGTATTGTAGCCCTTCTGAACTATTGCCAATCGCTTGAAAATGCCCGTCAGGTAGAACATGAAATACACGTAGCACGCAACGTTGATGCCGGCCACGTAGTTTTTCGAGCTGAAAAGAGCTATCAGAGACGACGAGAAGAACCAGAAGCCGAAGGTCCCGGAGCTGAAAAAGGCAAGGCCCCAGAAATCGTCGGCGGGGAAGCGGCTGAAGAACGCGACCGTAAGTCCCGCGGCGATCCCCAGCAGCGATACCGCCGCGTAGGATCTGAAATCGTTTTTGAACAGTTCTTTCGTCACAGTTTCACCTTACCAATGCTCTTGACGGCAGCCCCGGAGCCCCCATATTTTAAAACCATACACTTTGAGCAATAAAACTCATTGCGTATGGTTTTTGACGGCCGCTTATCCCGGTTTTTGTACACGGGGATGCGGTATTGATCGCTTGGCGGGTCAAATAATTATTTCCCGCAGCACTTCTTGTATTTCTTGCCGCTTCCGCAGGGGCAGGGATCGTTGCGTCCCACCTTATTGCTCACGGCCTGCATGTCTTTTTTGTACCGGTTTCTGATCTCCATCCTCTTGTCGGCGTCCAGGATCTTGTCCCACTGCTCAAGCTCATAAAGCCAGGGGGCTTTTGCCTTGCACATATTGTAATAAAGCTTCTCCCAGACTATCGAAAGAGAGACCTCCGTGTCCTCTTCCAGCGCTTCAACGTCTGCAGGCTCCTCCAGGGAGGTGTTGATGCCGTCAATGAAGGCCGCGACTTCAGCGGGCTCCAGCGAATATTTCTCGCCAAGCTCTTTTACCGTGCCCTTGATATTAGTCTCGCCCGCCTCAAGAATTTTAGCGTAGGCGTCTTCTTCCTTCTTAAAATACGCCTTTATGAAGGCGTCGATCTGTTCTTTATTATGGCGGCTCTCGTCAAGATTCTCCTGCCAAATCGTCAATAATCCCATAGTTTTTTCCTTTCCGTCGCGCCGAAAAAGCCGGCGCTGTAAATAGTTTTCGGCCTTACGTTCAGCCGAGTTTTCCCTTTTTTCTCGCGGCCTCGTATATCATGAGAGCCGCCGCCACCGAGGCGTTGAGAGATTCAGCCCCTCCCGGCATCGGTATCGTAACCAGCTTGTCGCAGCAGTCAAGCATCTCCTTAGAAACGCCGTTTGCCTCATTTCCGATGACTATGCAGACCTTGCCCGCGAAATCCTCGCCAATGTAGCTCACGCCTCCCCTGGGATGCGCCGCGGTCACTTTATATCCTTTGCGCTTCAGCTCCTCCGCGATCACGGGGCCGCTGTCCCTGCTCTGCAGAACCGGGACCCTGAACAGGGAGCCGGAGGTGGACCGTACCGTCTTAGGATTGAACACGTCAACGCAGCCCTTCGAGCATATCACACCCGAAAAGCCCGCCGCGTCCGCAGTCCTTAAGATAGTGCCCATATTCCCGGGGTTCTGAAGGTTCTCAAGCAGCAGCACGCACTCGGCGTCTTTCCTGCCGGCGTCGAACGGCTCCGGAAGCTCGAACACTCCGCCGATCCCCTGAGGCGTCTCAGTGTCGCAAACGTAGTTAAAAACGGGCGCCGTCAGCTCGATCAAAGGCACGCCTGCAGCTTCCGCATGCCGGACAAGCTCCCCGCACTCCGGGTCGGCCGCGGCGTCAACGTTCACGACAAGCTCAAGAAGCCTTGCCCCGTTGCCGATGCCTTCTCCCACCCCGTGAGGTCCTTCGATAAAGAAAGAGCCAGTCTCTTCACGATATTTGCGAAGCTCCAGCTTTTTCAGCGTGCGGACCTGTTCGTTTTTTGTGCTGGTGATCACCATTGGCAATATCCCCGTTTCGCATTCCCGGAGCCCCTTAAGTAAGCCTCCGTTCCCGCATAAAAAACGCAGAACTTTCTCCAGAGAGGATCTCCGAGGCCGTCCTGCGTATCTTCAATTCATCACGCTTTAACCTGTGCTACAAGCTGCGCGAATCCTTCCTTATCATAAACTGCCATATCGGCAAGGATCTTTCTGTCGAGAGCGATGCCGCTCTTCTTAAGGTCGTTCATGAGGCGGCTGTAGGTGGTGCCGTTCATTCTCGCCGCAGCGTTGATCCTTGTGATCCAGAGCTTCCTGAAATCTCTCTTCTTCGCTCTTCTGTCGCGGTACGCATAGTTCGCAGACTTGATGACTGCCTGGTTGGCGGTCTTAAAAACGGTGCTCTTTCTTCCGAAATAGCCTTTTGCGAGTTTGATTACTTTTTTACGTCTTGCTCTGGTAGCAACTGAATTTTTAACTCTTCCCATTTTTCAGTACCTCCCGATTAAGCATAAGGCAGCATCTTGCGAACGGTTGCCGCATTTGCGTCTGCCGCATAGAGGCTCTCTCTGTGCTGCTTTTTAACTTTCCTGTCTTTTGTGACAAGTCTGTGACGCCTGTAGGCGTGAGTCATTTTGACTTTGCCGTTGGCTGTGATCCTGAATCGCTTCTTAGAAGCACTGTGTGTTTTTAACTTTGGCATTTTGAAACATCTTCCTTTCGCTCTCCGCGCACTTGCCAATACCGGCACGGATTATATTCTAGCCCTTTCGGGCCGCATTTTATTTCTTGGGTGAGAAGATCACCGACATTCTTCTTCCTTCAAGCTTCGGCTTCTTATCCATCACACCGTACTCGGCAATACCCTCATAAAACTTATTTATCAGGTCCTCGCCGGAGGCTGTGTAATTCATCTCTCTCCCGTAGAATTTAATGGTAACTTTAACTTTATCGCCGTCCTTGAGAAATCCCGTGGCGCTCTTGATCTTAACGTTCAGGTCGTGATCGCCAATGCCCAGCGACATTCTGATCTCTTTAGTCTCAACGATCTTCTGATTTTTGCGGGCGTCCTTTTCTCTCTTGTTAAGATCGAATATGTATTTGTTATAGTCGATCACCTTGCAGACAGGCGGGTTCGCCATCGGGGCAATGTTAACAAGATCAAGATTTTTTTCTTCAGCATACTTCAACGCTGTCTCAATATCCACAATTCCCGCCATAACGCCGTTCTCATCAATAAGGCGAACTTCTTTTGCGGTTATCTCTTCATTAATTGCTAAATCATCCTTTGCTATGACGCAACACCTCCGTGATCAAAAAAATAGCGTGCCTGTAAAACAAAATTGCAGCACGCCATCGATCTCAAGCCGTTTTATTGACCCGCCCGCGCCTGCGACCAAGGTGAGAAGCTGCACTTCTGCTTTATTGCCGTGACATGATAAAACATCGGCGATCCCTTGTCAAGCACTTTTTTAAAAAAAGCCGTTTTTTTCGCAAATTGCCCCTTTTTTCAAGGTTTGACGCTTCCGGAAGCGCCGTTTAAAGCATCCTGAACGCCAAAAAAACCGCCCCGGACATAGCGGAGCGGCTTGGTTTTGCTTCAAATTCCGGCGGAGGATCCCGCTCAGGCAGTCTTTTTCTTTCCGATCAGCGTAAACAGGAAGAACACAAGACCGCCGGCATATCCGAGGAACGGGCAGATCCATCTGTAGGCAACGAGAGTGAGCAGTCCCGCGTGGTTCACGATCATCACGATCAGCCCTATAATTACGAAAACTATCATGAGCACAAGGAGCGTCCTTGTCACCAGCGAGCTGCTGTTTTTCATGCCCAGCTGATTCATTAAGATCTCCGCCAGCTTGCAGATTACCATCACCACAAGCCCGCAGAAGATGAACGCCACCGCGTATGAAATGATCGTGTAAAGATTTTCCGTGCCGGTCCTGTCAAGCCTGAGGCCCTCGACGCCGACCATTTTCATCACGGCGTCAACAAGCGGGTACACGAGCTTGTAAGCCACGAAGTTGAACAGAACAGTGTCAACCAGGAATATTGCAAGCACTATGATGCCCCACACGGAGAGCTTAAGCCCCGCAATGGTGTCGTAGGAGGTGTTGCTGCTCCTCGACACGCCAAGGAGACCGATAAGCTTGTCCGCGGCGTAATCCGAGCCGCCCGCGGTCTTCTCATTGACAAGATCGTCAAGCTTTTCGGATTTAACTTTGTCGTTCTTTTTCTGGGCAGGCTTTGCCTCTTCCTTCTTTTTCGGAGTTTTTACGGCTTTTTCAGTGTCTTCGCCGCCTTGATCCGCCTTGGAGAGATCGTAGTTTTCTTCTTCCACCGAACCGTCGTCTTCACCGTAGATGCCGCCGGACCTTCTCCTGGTCTCTACGGAAGCAGCCTCTTCATACTCCTCGTCGTTTCCGACTTCTTCCGTCACAGGCTCCGAGCCTTCCGTGTCCGCGGCTTCACTGTTTACAACAATATCCTCCGAAGCATCTTCGTCATCGGCTTCGGAAGCTTCACCGCCGTCGTCTTCTGCGGCAGGCTGCTCCGGTTCTTCAAATTCATTCGGGTCGATCACTTCGTCAAGGACCGCATTGGCGTCGGGATCATCCTCAGTTCCCGCCTCTTCGGTCTCGTCTTCACCTGCAGGCTCCTCGTCCGTTTTCGTTTCGGCCTCATCAGGAACCTCTGTTTCGCCTTTATCTGCGTTTTTGGGCAGCTCATCTGCGGAAACGCTCTCCACGGCGTCATTGTCCTGCTCGTCGACCAGGGACATCGCCCCGCTCTTAACGTCAAAAACAAGATCGAAAAACTGATCGTCATCAGGCTGGGTATTATCCGATTCGTTGGATCTTTTGTTCTTTTTCCCGAAAGCCATGTGTTTCTCCTTCTCGTAGATCGTGAGGGATCCTCTCGTGCTGCAGACAATTCGCCGCGCAGTCCC
>JAGCZO010000203.1 GCA_017959965.1 Clostridia bacterium
CATTACGACCTTGAGGACGCCCTCCGCGACAACGCCGGTGCTAAAGTTGAGAAGACCGTTCATCGCCTCGCCGAAGCTGCCGCTGGCCTTGAACATGTTGAACATGCTGATGAACATCGTGGTGTATTTGAAAAATACCAGAAGTCCCACGTTGAGCAGCAGCGTTACAATGAATACGGCGCGTCTTGTTCCCTTTTTCTTTTCGGGATCGACGCCCCCCATCATAATGCCCGCAAAGAAATTCAGAGCTATCAGACCCACAAAGAGCAGGAGCTCGTTTATTCCTCCAAACGCGTAAAAGATGAGGCTGGAGGCCAGAAGAAAAATGTTCCTTGCCGTGGTTTTAACCGATTCCTTTCTGATAAGGCCCAGAAGGTAATATATGATCAGCACAGCCGG
This sequence comes from Clostridia bacterium, assembly GCA_017959965.1. GTDB lineage: Bacteria > Bacillota > Clostridia > UBA1212 > UBA1212 > UBA1212. Next base: position 400 of record JAGCZO010000203.1, read on the forward strand.
AAGGAACAGTTCTATGAATAATACAGACGCAAATTCCATAGCAGTCCTCTCGCGTATAATATTTGATAACGGGATTTTAACCGAAAACAAGTCCGGTGTCAAATTATTTGAAGAGAACGGCGCAGATTACAAGTCTTATTTTAAAAGCAAAACCGGGGCCGGCAGGCCTTATACACGCCAATGCGCCAACGCGCCGGCGGAAGGCTACTGAGCCCCGATGGTTCTTCGGTCACGGTCTGCCCTTCTGCAGGGTCCTTCCGGAGTCAGGCTCCGGTGCCGTTGCCTAGAAGAGCGAGTATTTCATCGTTTGCGAAAAAGTATTTTTTGTTGCAGAAGTGGCAGCAGAGCTCCGCGCCCTTGCCGTCAGCGTATATTTCCTCCAGATCTTTTCTGCCTATGGCCGCAAGGGCAGACAGCATCCTCTCACGGGAGCACCCGCATTTGTAAGAGAAACATTTTTTCTCCTTTATTTGCGGTGAAAAATCCTTCAGCACGTCCTCTGCCACGTCGTTGATCGAAGCGCCTGCGGAGAGCAGCGTTGTGACGCTGGGCATGCAGGATATCCTTGTTTCCAGGGTATCTATCAGCTTTTCGTCGGCGCCGGGCATGAGCTGCAGGATGAAGCCGCCGGCCTTGTCCACAACGAAAGCCTCTTTTCCGTTCTCGTCGGGTCTGATCCTCACTCCCACAGCAACGCTGGAGGGCACCTGCTCCGACGTGGCAAAGTAGTAAGAAAGGTCCTCTCCGATCTCGCCGCTCACAAGCGCGCTGGTGCCGACGTAGGGTTCCTTCATCGAAAGGTCCTTGATGACCCGCAGGAAGCCCTTGCCGACGGCGCCTCCCACGTCAAGCTTCCCGTCCGTTTCCCTGAGAGGAAGATCCGCGGCGGGGTTGGTCACGTAGCCTCTTACGTTGGCGTGCACGTCGGAGACGCACAGTATGCTTCCCAGGGGGCCCCTGCCGCAGACGTTCAGCGTAACGGAATCCGTCTCGTTCTTCAGCTGGCTCGACATGAGAGCTGCCGCGGTAAGAGTTCTTCCCAGAGCGGCGGCGGCAACGGGAGACAGCGAGTGTATTCGTCTCGCCTCTTCGCAGGTCTTTGTTGATTCGCAGGCGGTCATCCTGACGGTTCCGTCCGCGGCGGTCACTGTGATGATCGTGTCATTGTCGGAGATCACGTTGTTCATAATCATTAGTCCTTGTTTGAAATTACGTGAAAGCGTTCTTCTGACGCCAAAGAGTTCTTCTGACGCCAAAGTCTTTCCGGACACCAAAGCATTTTTCACGCTGCCGGCAGACCGGAAAGCACGGTTTCCGCGGGAGCCTCACTGCTTGCGGTAAAAGTAAATAATTCCGCTTCTTTTAGGAATATTCACACGCACGCCCTCGGCAAGCTTTCTGCCGCTTTCCACGAACGTTTCCCCTGTTTCGCCGTTTTCGAAGCAATAGTCCGAAGCCTCGTCAACCACGGGTCTGAGGACAAACACGTCCTCCTCCGCTTTGGTGTTCCTTACCACCTGGACAAAGCCTTCGCCTTTTTCAGGGATGTCGAACTGCATCGCGTAGTAGTCTTCGTTTGATTTCCGGCACTCCGTGAGCGGATAGTAATCCCCGCTGAGCATGTACTCCGCGGCTCTCCGCCAGACCGGCACCATTTTTTTGCCCACGGCAAAAAGCTCCTCGCCGTCGTAGTATTCGATCATTGAGGTCAGCGCCGGGGCCATTGCGCAGTGGTAGGCATATTCGTCAACGGGCTGATGGGCGCCGGGCGTGTAGTCGCCGTTGTCGTCGTCCCAGTTCTGAGCGTGGGCCCTGAAATAGGGTATCCACTCGAACATCATCCTGTGCTGCTTCTGCTTTACGGGATGCACTCCGTATCCTACGTCGGTGTAGTGCAGCGGAATGCCTCTTCTCATGGTCTCCAGATCGTTGCGTCTGCCGCCCGAAGAACACGAGTCTATGATAAGCCCGGGATTTCTTTCAAGAAGGCTGTCCCAGAGCTTCAGATATCCGACAATATGTTTGTTTTCGGTCATTCCGTCCCGGTCTTTTTCGTCGGCCGAGCGCCAGGCGTTGGCGGGAGCGAAATTGAAATCCTGCCTGTATATTCCCACGTGGGAATCCTTGATGATCCTGTCTATCGTTTCAACGGCCCACTCAAGGCAATCGCTGTTGCCGAGGTTCAGAAGATTGAAGGACGGAACGTTCATTCTTCCCTCGTCCGGTTCGCGTATGATCCACTCGGGCCTGTTTTTGTCCAGCCAGGTGTCGACGTGGACTCTCTCCAGCTCGAACCAGAGCAGAAGCAGGATGTCGTTGTCAACGCATTTCTGCCCTACTTTTCCAAGTCCTTCCGGGAACCGTTCCGGATCCAGCCACCAGTTTCCGGTGACGACCCAGTGTCCGTCGCAGGGGTACCATCCGGCGTCTATCCACCAGACGTCCGGTTTAAGGCCCTTTCTGATGTATTCGTCAATGGCGAAAAGCTGGTTTTCCTCGGTAACTCCCGTGAATTCCTCCTTGCCGTCAATAAGCCAGGTATGGAGACAGTGCAGCGGTTTTATGGGTTCGCCGTTCTTTTTGGGGACGATATGCTCAAGCATCCATCTTCTCCAGACGTTTCTGCTCCTGTCCTCGTTTCCGGAGGTGAACATCACCGTAAGTCTGGGAGTTCTCACCGTTTCGCCGGGTTTGAGATATGCTCTGAAGTTCTTCTGCTTCGCGTAAAGCTCAACACCTTCCTCAGCGGGAATGAAGCCCGCCTCCCATCCACCCGGCCAGCCTACCGCTGCGTTGACGCAGTATTCGTTGAAGATGAGCCTGAAATAAGGCATCGCTCCGCAGCAGGACACTCCGAAATCCGGCGCGTAAACAAGTTCCCTGTCCACGGGATCCTTCATCATTTCGTAGCCCATGTCCGTGCAAACGTCTCCGTTGCCGTGATAAAGAACCGGAGAGGAGCCCTTGAGCACTTTCCCGCCCACTCTTACGTTTTCGATGACCGGAGTGTTTTCCGAGGAGTCTGCGTCGATGGCCTTCTTCTTGTACTCCTCATTACCTCCGAAAATGAATTTGGCGTCGCCCACGTTGCTGAGGAAGAACAGCCACTCGTACACCGGAAAGTCACGGTATTCGTTGTAATGCGCCACGATCTCAAGGCCTTCCGCATTTCTTCCTGTGATGACGATGGTGGTCTTGCCGTTCTCAAGGTCGCTTCTCCTCTCCAGCACCACCGGCGAGAACTCCTCCGGAATGCCGGACACAAGGCGTCCTCCGTATACAAAGGAAAGCGGAATGCTTCCGAAATCATTTTCCGTGAACCGGAAGGCGTCTCCGGCAATGCAGAAATCTTCTTTGGTAACAGCGATCTTGTCCATGGGGCCTCCGTATATTTTTTCTTCACCGCGGCCTTTGCCGCACCTGATTTGGTTATACCACAAAAAAGTTTTTTTTGCAAAGCAAACCGGGCGGATAACGAAATACCGGGCGGCCGATCCCGCCGCGCTGTATAAGCTCAAACTTTTTGGCTTTTTTTCAGCTGATGGTTTATAATACGTCTGTCGGCCGGTCTTGCATCATATCCGGCACAAACATTCGGCCCGAGATAAAGGGGCCTGCGGGAGAAACGTTATGCAGATTCTTATTGTCGAGGATGAGCTGAGGCTCGCGAAAGCGCTTAAACAGATACTTGAAGGACAGAAATACATGGTGGATATGGTCGCCAACGGGCAGGACGGCCTTGATTACGCGCTCAGCGGTATTTATGACGTTATCGTGCTCGACGTCATGCTCCCGAAAATGGACGGAATGACCGTGGCCAGAAAGCTCAGGGAGGCCGGCAACAGCACTCCTGTGATCATGCTCACCGCTAAAGACAGTATCAAGGACAAGATCAACGGCCTCGACAGCGGAGCGGACGACTACATGACCAAGCCCTTCTCTCCCAACGAGCTGCTCGCCAGGATACGCGCCCTCACCCGGAGATATTCCGAAGTTCTTCCGGACGTCACGGACTTTGGCGATTTCACCTTCAATTCGTCGGTCAGCGAGATCTCCAAGGGCGACAAGAGCATCAAGCTCAACTACAAAGAGTCCGAGATCCTGAAGCTGCTTATTTTACGGAAAAACGTGCCGGTCTCCAAGGAGGACCTCATCACCAAAGTCTGGGGCTTCGAATCAGACGCAGGCGACTCCAACGTCGAGGCATACATCAGCTTTGTTCGGAAAAAACTGAAGTTTATTCAGTCGTCGTACACCATCGCATCGCACAAAAAGAAAGGCTATATGCTGGAGAATTCGGATGATAAATAAACTGCGCAACAAAATAGTACTTACCAATCTGGTGCTTGTGGGCATACTGCTGCTGATCGTCAGCATAGTGGTGTGCATTGTCATCGCCAATGACAGTATCTCGCGGGAGAACAGGCGGCTCGATCTGGCCATGAATTACGTGCTGGAGATGCCCGGCAAGGATTTCACCCGCTATTTCGGTTTTATTGGGTCATATCAGGAGGATGCCTCCATACCCCGGAGACCTGACGGCACCCGGCCGCCACTGCCTGACGACGGGGGCCGGCAGTCGGAAGCGGCAGTGCTCCCCGAGACCATTGACGGTGCGGTCTTTGCGGTACTGATCGACGGCAGCGGCAGCGTTGTTTCAAAGCATGAGTTTTTCGCCTCCATGGACGAAGAGGCTCTTGCTTTTGCCCTTGACAAGGTCGAGCAGTCGGGAAAGACCAACGGAACCATTCCGGATCTGGAGCTTTCCTTTGCCAAAAGGGACACTAAAAACGGAACGGCAGTCGCCTTTACAAGCCGTTCAGACACCGTAGCGACCATCAGGAATTCCATTCTTATTGCTCTTTGCATCGACACGGTTATAATGATCTTCATTGCCTTCATAAGCTTCAGGCTCGCCTCTTTAAGTGTGAAGCCTGTCCGGGAAGCCTGGGACACTCAAAAGAGATTCATCGCGGACGCATCTCATGAGCTCAAGACGCCTCTTACCGTTATTCTTGCCAATAACAGTATTCTGGAAGCAAGCGTCAGCGAGCCGGAAAACAGGCAGTGGCTCGAGAGCAGCAGATACGAAGCGGAGAGGATGCATAAGCTTATTGAGGAGATGCTTTTCCTTGCCAAGTCGGACGAAGGCGGATACAAGCTTTCTCTCGGCGAGGTCAACCTGTCCGAGGTCGCTGAGCGTTGCTGTCTGAGCTTTGAGACCGTTGCCTTCGATCAGAATGTCTTTATTGACAGCGCCGTCGAGCCCGACGTCAACGTCACCACCGACGCCTCAATGGCGGAGAGAGTGTTCGGTGTCCTTCTGGACAACGCCGTCAAGCACTCACCCGAAGGCGGTACCGTCAGGTTCAGCATGACAGAGGATGCGAAAAGCGTAACTGTCACCGTATCCAACGAAGGAGATCCCATACCTGAGGATGATATGTCCCACATTTTCGAGCGTTTTTACAAGTCAGACGCTTCGAGAACGTCTGATTCGGCAAAGAGCGGTTTCGGTCTCGGTCTTGCCATCGCTCACGATATCGTGGAAAAGCTCGGCGGCAGCATTGGCGTTAAAAGCAGCGAGGCGGATGGCACCGTCTTCACCGTAGTGCTTAAGAAGAACGAATAAGATCAGACTGCCGGAAACTGCGCCGAGGGCCTCTTCCCGTACTTCAGTCAAGATTTCGGGGCCGTTGGTGCTTTTTTTGTAATCAATTTTTAAAAGTAGTTGCAATGCGCGTCCGCGGGTGCTATCATATACGGGTGTGTATACCCGTGCGGGAAAATAAATTCAAAAGAAAACTGCAACCGTTATGAAAATGAAACTCTTCAAACGAAATACAGCTGTGAAGCTGGCATCCTTTGTTCTTGCTTTGACAATGTCCGTCGGCGGGGTCCTTGCAGCCCACTCCGAAGACTATAAGAGCGATATAAGCGACACCAAAGAACAGATCACCGATACCCAGAACAAGCTCAGTGAGATCCAGAAGACTATCCAGGACAGGCAGGACGCTCTGACAAACATTGCCCAGGAGCTTGCCGCCATGGAGATCGAAAGGCTCAGCCATATGAGCGACAAGGACGTTGCCATTGAAGAGCTGAAAATGCTCAGGCAGGAGATCGAGAACTTCGACGCCGAGATAGAGGCGATGGAGCAGCAGCACGCGGAGCTTGAGGAGCTTCTTCTCGACCGTTCCAGAATAATGTATCAGTCCGCTTCGGATTTTGAGTTTCTGCAGATCCTTTTCCATTCAACAGACCTGTTTGATTTTCTCCGCAAACTTGACGTTTACCATACGATGATCGAAGAAGACAAGGCTCTCATGGAGAGCGTCCGCGAGAGCGAGAGACAGCTGCGCGAAAAACGGGAGCAGCAGGTCCTTCTGTCTGCGGACAAGGAGCAGATCATTGCGGAGCTTGACGCCGCCATCGCGGAGCTTGAAGGCGATCAGGATTACGTAACGGAGAACTACGAGGCCCTTTCCGCAATGCTTTCCGGACTCGAGGCCCGCGAATACAGCTACACCAGCGAGATCGACGAGCTCACAGATAAGCTGAACGAGCTTGAAAGAAAACAGCGCGAAGCTGAGGAAGCGGCCAGAAAAGCCGAGGAAGAGCGCAAGCGCAAAGAAGAAGAAGCCAGAAAGGCCGCCGAAGCGGAAAAGAAGAGGCTTGAGGAAGAAGCCAGAAAAGCCGCCGAGGCCGCAAAGAAAGCCAAGGAAGAAGCCGAGAAAGCCGCAAAAGAAAAAGCCGAGGCCGAAAAAAAGGCAGCCGAAGCTCTGAAATCCAAGAAAGAACCTAAGGACTGGAATTTCTGCTGGCCCATCGAACATTACACTGCGTTTACCGGAAAATTCGGTTATCGTATCCATCCCATCACGAAAGTATGGCAGCTTCACTCCGGTGTGGACCTCTCTGCCGCGAAGGGAACAAAGATATATGCCGCTCAATCCGGCACCGTAACCATGGCGAGATCATACGCCGCATACGGACTTTGCGTTATCATCGATCACGGCGACGGTCTTCAGACCGTATACGGTCACTGCAGCAAGCTTCTCGTCACCGAGGGTCAGACCGTTACCAGAGGCCAGAACATTGCTCTCGTGGGCATGACCGGCGGCGCCACAGGTCCTCACCTCCACTTTGAGGTGCGCGAAAACGGAAAACCCGTGGATCCCCTTCCGTACGTTGCGGGACTCTATTGAGCCGGTCTGCAGCGCAGGATACTAATTTTTAATTCAGTATATAATACAAGGCAGAAGACTTTTGATCCTCTGCCTTTTTCTTTTACCGTTTGCGTCAGGCGCCCTTCCCTTTCTTATAGCTTGTGCCGTAAATTCAGTTTTTGAAGATCATTCCTTCTTCGAGCCTGTCCGCGGCATCCCCAAGATCCATTGCCCGCAGGATCTCATACGAGAACGCCAATGCGGTCCCGGGGCCTCTTGACGTGATGACATTGCCGTCACGCACAACTTTATCCTCCAGATATTCTCCGCAGTTCTGTTTGTCAACCATACCGGGATACGAAGTCGCTCTGCGTCCCTTGAGGATTCCTGCCCTCTCGAGTACGCAGGGTGCGGCGCAGATGGCGCAGACGAGCTTGCCTTTATCGAAGAAATTGTTTACGCAGGCGATCACACGAGGATCGTCTCTCAGCAGATACGCGTTGGGGAGACCTCCCGGAAGTACCACCCCGTCGTACCCGTTTCCTTCCAGTTCATCATCTCCGAAGGCTTTGTCCGCCGATACTTTAATATCATGCGAGCCCTTCATTACGGCGTTTCCCGGGACGGAGCAAAGAGCGACCTTAACTCCCGCCCTTCTCATAACGTCGACCACAGTGAGCGCCTCTATCTCTTCAAAGCCCTCGCAGCAGAGAACAAGCAGTGATCTGTCCATATTTTCATCTCCTTGTATCGATTATATGAAAAGGCCGCGGAAGCTCTTTTCCAAAACGGAAAGCTTTCCGCGGCGCAGTTTTTTAATGTCAGTTTTCAATGACCGGCATTTTAAGATGCGAAAACGATATTGGATGCGGTCTTGATATTGGCGTCGCTTCTGTTCTTGAGCTCGTACTTCGCGCCTGCAGCCTTTACAGCTTCCTTGAGGTCAACGTAGGAGGTCATTGTCTTAACGGTGTTGATAACGTTTGCTCTTACGCTCAGATCGGCACTGCCGGAGGCGTCCTCGGGAGCCTC
>JAGCZO010000204.1 GCA_017959965.1 Clostridia bacterium
ATGTTTGTTCGCTGTTCAGTTTTCAATGTCCGTAACGCCCCTTTTTTGAGGCGCCCGACCATAATACCACCAAAGCACTACCCTGTCAAGCACTTTTTTTAAAAAAACTTGGTATTTTTAATGTATTTCAAAGCTGTTTTCATCAACGATTTATTACATGAAAGGAGCAAAAATACTGAGTCCGAAGTCATTGGCGTCACTTCCCTTCTAATTGACTTAGAATAAGGATTCGGCTATACTTTGTAGGCGGAACAAAATCGGAAACTCATTGGCGTGAAGCGTTCTGAGAAAATTGGTTGCCGCTGATTGGAGATAATTATGAAGAGTAAAAAAATGCCGAAAAGGAGTGAGGTTCCGGAGGAGTTCACCTGGAATCTGAAGGATATTTTTGAGGACGACGCGGCCTGGGAAAACGCTCTTGAGGAAGCGAAGGCTTACCCCGAAAAGATCGGGACCTATAAAGGAAGACTTTCCGAAAGCGCTGACGTTATGCTTTCCTACTTCAGACTTTCCGACGAGATCTCTGTTTCCATAGAGAAGATCTACGGTTACGCAAGCCTAAAAAGCGACGAAGATACCGGGGCAGCTGCTTATCAGATAATGAAAGGAAAGGCCGTCAATCTATACGTTTCCATAGGAGGAGCCTCTTCATTTGCGGTTCCCGAGCTGATCGGGATCCCAGACGAGACCGTTGCCAAGTTCTTCAGCGAGCGCAAGGAGCTTGAAGTATACAGAAGACCCTTGGAGGTGATCAGGCGTAAAAAAGCCCACGTCCTGGCACCCGAATGTGAGGAGATATTAGCCCGGGCCAGAGAAATGGCAGGCGGACCCGAGGCCATTGGCGGTATACTCAGGAATGCGGACATGAAATACGGCGAGGTTGCCGATTCCAAAGGCGTCATGCATCCGTTGTCCAGCGGCACTTTTGTGCTTCTTGAAGAGAGCAGCGACAGAGTGCTCAGGGAGAACGCCTTTAAGCGCTGCTACGGAAAATACGGTGAGCTTAAAAATACTCTGGCGGCTATTCTCGACTCCCAGTTCAAGCAGCTGGTATTCTTTGCGGATACCAGGAAATATAATTCCACGCTGGAGGCTTCCCTTGACAATACCGAGGTTCCCACGGACGTCTATTACAACCTGATCAAGGCCGTTCACGGTAATCTTGACAAAATGTACAAGTACGTTGCGCTGAGGAAAAAGCTTCTCAGCGTCGAGGAGCTCCACATGTACGACGTTTACACGCCGATCGTTGCGGACGTTGCCAAGGAGATCGATTTTGAGACCGCCAAAGCAACTGTGAAGGATGCGCTGAAGGTCCTCGGGCAGGATTACATTGACATTCTGGAGGAAGGTTTCAGCAGCAGATGGATCGACGTTTACGAAAATGAGGGAAAGAGATCGGGAGCATACTCTTCCGGCTCATCGGTGCCCCACCCTTATGTGCTTCTCAACCACAGCAACAACCTTGACTCCATGTTCACCCTTGCCCATGAGATGGGCCATGCGCTCCACAGCTACCACAGTACCAAATACCAGCCCACAGCGACGGCAGATTACGTGATCTTCGTGGCGGAGGTGGCTTCGACTGTCAACGAGGTCCTCCTGATGAAGTATCTGCTCTCTAAAACAACCGATAAAAAGGAGAAGGCATACCTGATCAACCATTTCCTCGAGCAGTTCAAGGGGACGGTCTACAGGCAGACTATGTTCGCGGAATTTGAGCTTGAGCTGGGCAAAATGGCGGAAAACGCCGAGACTCTCACGGCAGACGCCCTATGCGCCAAATATCTTGAGCTCAATAAGCTGTATTTCGGACCCGACATGGTCTCTGACGACGAGATCTCCCTTGAGTGGGCAAGGATCCCTCACTTTTTCTACAACTATTACGTTTTCCAGTATGCCACAGGCTTTTCAGCGGCCGTTGCCATCGCAGAAAAGATCCTCAGCGAAGGCGAGCCCGCAGTCAAGGCGTACAAGAAATTCCTTTCTTCCGGAAGCTCAAAGGATCCGATCTCGCTTCTTAGGATCGCGGGAGTCGATATGAGCACCCCCGATCCGGTAAACCGCGGGCTTAAACTGTTCGGCGAGCTGATAGATGAGATCACGGAAATATGCGGATAAGCTGACCGCCGAAAATATATTTAAAAACATAAAGAGCAAGACCCGTCCGGTTTAACAGCCGTCACGGGTCTTTTGTTCATAGAGGCGTCACAAACAGAGTGCTTAATCGATCATTTCTTAATAAGCTTAGCTCTTATAAGCTTGGACGTATGGGCGGGCACGCCTGTCACAAATATATCCTCAAAGGTGCCCAGTTCTTCGCCCTTCCAAAGATCACGAAGCTTCAGCACAACGCCGGTGGAGCGGTTGAGACCAAGATCTGTAAAACTGATGGGGAAGCCCACCTCGTGGTCGCCCATATTGAAGAAGCCAAAGAGAATATCGCCGTTTTCCATATGCCTCACCCAGACGTCGGCTCCCGAGGGATTGCTCATAAGAAGATAAGGCTGGCGGTATGCGGCGTCCTGATCGACGGCAATGACCTCTTTATTCTGAAGAATGGCCTTGGTCTCAGGGGTCTGGTTTCTGATGTCGCTTCCGATCATGAGAGGAGAACCGAAGAAAGACCAGATGGAGAAATGGGTGCGGTATTCCTCGGTGGTGCAGCAGTTTTCGCAGCCAACGTGGCCCTTGCCGCTCATACCCACGATAAGCATATCCATATCGTTGAAGCAGCCCTGTCCGTTGTACTCGAAAATACCCTTTTGAATATTGTAAAGCGTTTTGACTGATTCGAAATTGTCAAAGATGTCGCCGGTGGAACGCCAGAGGTGGGAGCCCGTGGATTTTATCCATCTGTGGGTCTCGTCAGCGCCCCAGCTGCAGGCGGAAAGCACTATATCGCGGCCGCAGTTTGCCAATGCAAGTCCCATCCTTCTGTAAAGCTTGGCGCCTTCTTCGGACTGGGGCTTGTAGCAGTAGTCAAGCTTCAGATAGTCGATGCCCCACTCGGCAAAGATCTCCGCATCAATAAATTCATACTCGAAGGATGCGGGGTAGCCGGCGCAGGTATAGTTTCCCACACAGGAGTAAATACCGAATTTAAGGCCCTTCGAGTGCACGTAATCGGCAAGAGCTTTCATTCCGTTGGGGAACTTAACGTGATCCGGAACCAAACGTCCTCTTTCGTCGCGCTGATGCTCAGACCAGCAGTCGTCGATCACGAGATATTCGTACCCGCAGTCAAGATATCCTTCGTCTACCATCTTATCGGCGATCTGCTTGATGAGCGTTTCGTCGATATTTGCGGCAAAAGTGTTCCATGAGTTCCAACCCATTGGCGGTCTTGTTACTATCATACTGTTACCTCCGTTATCACAAATAAAACAATTATTACTTCTTGTTTCCGAAGAAACCGCGAATTATTTCGTTAAGGCCGGTCCTCATGGCGCCCGAAAGCGCGTTGGTAGCGGCGTTTTTAGCGATCTTCTGAGCAGAGAAGGTATTTTTGCTGCCGGTTATGGCGTTGACGATGCCGGAGCTGATACCTCTGGATACGGTGGAAGTGGCGCTGGAGACAGCGGTCTTGGTGCTCTTGCCAAGAACCTTTTGAACGTTGCTCATAGCAGCCGAATTCTTCTTCGTCGCCGCTGCGCTTGTTTTCTTTGTCGCAGTCTTTTTCTTGGATTCGTCGGCCTGTTTTTTGGCTTCCTCTGCCTGTTTTCTTTCCTCCTCCGCGGCTGCGGCGGCCTCTTCCTCCTGCCTCTGAAGCTCAGCCCTGGCTTCCATTATGATCTCGTAAGCGGACTCACGGTCAACGGATTCCCTGTATTTTTTCTCCATTTCGTCATTTCTGAAATGGTCCTCCACGTCATCCCAGGGGGCAGCGCCCATAAAGCTCTGGGGCGGAAGGATCCTTACCTTTTCAGCCATCTCCGGGGCGCCTTTAGAGTCAAGGAAGCTCACGACCGCCTCTCCGACGCCAAGGTTCATAATAGCCTCTTCGGTGTTGAAGGCAGGATTTGCCCGGAAGGACCAGGCAGCCGCCCTGATGGACTTTTGCTCTGCAGGTGTATAAGCTCTGAGACCGTGCTGGATCCTGTTGGAAAGCTGGGCAAGGACCTCGTCCGGAATATCGGAGGGGCTCTGTGTCACGAAATATACGCCAACGCCCTTTGATCTTATAAGCTTAACGACCTGAACAATCTTCCTGACAAGAGTCTTCGGAGCATCAGTAAACAGAAGGTGCGCCTCGTCAAAAAAGAAAACTATCTTCGGTTTCTCGGGATCGCCCACCTCTGGCAGCTTTTCAAAAAGCTCCGTAAGCATCCAGAGCAGGAAGGTGGCATAGACCTTGGGGCTGTTGATCAGTCTGTCGCTGGCAAGGATATTCATATAGCCCCGGCCGTCGCTGTCGGTCTTGATCCAGTCATATATATCAAGATCCGCCTCTCCGAAGACGTGCTCAGCGCCCTCCTCAGAGAAATTGAGAAGAGCTCTCTGAATGGCGCCTACGCTGGCGGGGGATATGAGTCCGTACTCGTTTGAAAACTCCTTGCGGTTGTCCCCGACGTACTGGACCATTGCCTTAAGATCCTTGAAGTCGATAAGCTCAAGACCCTGCTGGTCCGCGACCTTAAAGATTATCGTGAGAACTCCTGCCTGGACGTCGTTGAGCTCAAGGAGCCTGGAAAGAAGCTGGGGTCCCATGTCCGTGACGGTCATTCTCACAGGAGTACCTTTTTCACCGAAAATATCCCAGAATCTTACCGGGAAGGATTTGTAGGTCCAGTTTTCTATGCCGAAGCCGGCAATTCGCTGCTGCATCTTCTCGCTGTCCTCGCCGGGCATTATCATACCGGAAAGGTCGCCCTTGACGTCGGCAAAAAACACAGGCACGCCTGCGTCCGAGAAGGCCTCCGAAAGCACCTTCAGCGTTGTGGTCTTTCCCGTACCCGAAGCGCCGGAAATAATCCCGTGGCGATTTGCCATTTTAGGCAGAAGAAAAACTCTTCTGGTTTCCGAAAGGCCTATCCAGCTTTTATCGTAAATAAACATATTTCAAATCTCCTTTAGTTGACTGTCGGCCAGAGGCCTCTCATCCGGTCTTTTTATTTATTTGACAATTCGCTGATCAGCGTTCCCAGCTTGATCCTAAGAACATTAAACTCTTCCGGGTCTTTGTTCCAGTCTGTGAGGGATCTTGCCAGCTTTCTTATGATCGTGTTCACGGTATCCCCGCCAAGAAGGTCATTGGCAATGGTCAGATATTCAAAATCCTCCACACCGTCTCTCACGTATTCAAGTCTGAGACTTTCCACAGGGCCGTATATGTCATAAGGCTTTCCGCAGTAGACAAGCACTCCGTTTCCGTAGGACTTGACGTTTCCGTTCACTATCTCAAACTTGGGATCCACGCCGTAGTTGTGCTCCTTGAAGGCCCAGTCGTTTACGGCATAGTAGAGGAAATTGTCGATATTGTAAAGCTTCTGCAGCCAGAACAGCTCTCTGGAGCCAACGGCTTCGCAGTTCATAAGCAGCGTGGCCTCGGGTCCGTTGGGCACTCTTGTAACATACCACCAGACCTCATCGCCGCCCTCCTGCTCCTTTTTCATTCTTTCGGGAAATTCGCCGAGCTTTTTCTCAATGAGCGGAGTGATGCCAATGTAAGTCTTCGGATTGCTCCGGTAGTCCTTCCAGGTGCTGAAGAAGAAATTGTGGGGGCACCAGGCGGTGACGCTGTCCTTTACGTATTCAAAGAAATCAACGGTGCCGTCACCGGAAAGATCCTCGGTATAGTGCATCGGAGTCAGAAGCTTGTAGCCCGGGAAGTTTTCCTTTAGAATATCACCATTTCTGTTGACGTCGTCCAGCATAGCTTTGGTGAGAGGCTCGTCAATGGGGTAGAAGTAGGCTTTTTCAAGCCAGGCGGGCTTCTGCGAAAGGAAATTGTACGCGTTGGAGACGTTGGTACTGTTAAGATCGGTTTTCCAGCCCACTGCCTGGAACGCCACTACCCTCGGGTTGTCAAGGTAGGGAAGCGCCCTTTCGTCTGTGAAAAGACCGTCGTTGGTGTTGTAGGGAATGTTGTAGGCGCAGACCCTGTTTTCCAGCAGCAGATCGTAATATTTCTTATAAAGAACGCCGTCGTCGCCCTCGTAGCACTCATGGTAGGAATAAATGCTGAACGAGCCAAGATCCATAAG
>JAGCZO010000205.1 GCA_017959965.1 Clostridia bacterium
CTGTTTTTCAACCCATTCCGGAAACATAAACACACCTCCAATTCAGTATTGTATATTATACAATACTTGCTCAAAAAAATCAAACACTGTTTGAAAGTGTTTGAAATTTTTTTATCCTAATGCATTAAGCGATTGCCCTGGGCGCACTTACGTTTATCTTTACTTTGCCTCGTTAAAGTGATACAATAAAAATGTATTGCCGCCGTGAAAAACGGTACTTTGGGGATAATACGGAGGTCATTATGAAGATTTCGTTTATCGGATGCGGAGCTATGGGCGGCGCGCTTGCGGAAGCGGCCCTTGCCCACGGAGCTGTCGACGCCGGAAATGTTTTTTTGTTTGATATGGACACAAAAAAGGCCGAAGCTATTGCCAATGCCTTCGGCTGCAGCGTGAGCGGAAGCGAGCTAGAGGCTGCTGAAAGCTCGGACGTGATATTCATATGCGTGAAGCCTCAGGTCACCGGTATTGTGGCGGAAAGGATCAGACCCGAGATCCAAAAAGGAAAGATCATTGTTTCCATTGCCGCGGGAGTTACCGTGAGATCCTATCTCGATATCGTTGGCGACAAGGCCAGGATCGTAAGGATGATACCCAATCTTCCGGCGAGGGCGGGCCTCGGCATCACCGGAGCATATTTTTACAATTTCAGCGACGCGGACAACGACGTACGCGCACAAATCACGGAAGTCGTTTCCAAGACCGGAAAAGTCGTGACCGTTAAATCTGAAAAGCTCATTGACGAGATGATCGCGGTGACCTCAAGCAGTCCTGCCTATTTCTGCATGATGATCGAAGCAATGGCGGACTTTGGCGTCAAGGCCGGCTTCACAAGAGCGGACGCCCTGGTGATGGCGGAACAGGCGATGTACGGTACCGCGGGATATCTGCTTGAATCGGGAACCCACCCGGCGGTCCTTAAAGATGACGTATGCTCCCCCGGCGGAACGACTATCGCGGCAGTTACGACCCTTGAGGAGGCCGGCTTCAGAAAGGCTATTCTTGAAGGAATGGATGCCTGCAGGAAAAAATCCGTAAAAACGGAGGGATATTGTTGAAGAATGTGACGATCTATACCGACGGCGCCTGTTCAGGCAATCCAGGTCCCGGGGGCTACGGCGCGGTGCTCATATACGGTAACCGCTTCAAGAAGATCTACGGAGGCGAACCTGAGACCACCAACAACCGCATGGAGCTCAGGGGCCCCATAGAGGCCTTGAAGCTCCTGAAAGAACCCTGCGCGGTAAAGCTTTATTCCGACAGCAGCTACGTTGTGAACACCTTCACTCTGGGCTGGGTGGAAAGCTGGCAGAAGAAGGATTTCAAGGGCAAAGCCAATGTGGATCTGGTGACGGAGCTGCTGGAGCTTACGAAGGTCCACAGGATCGAGTGGATCAAGGTAAAAGGCCACGCCGACAATGAATTCAACAACGAATGCGACAGACTTGCCGTGAAATATACTTCAATGATATCGGAGGGTACCGCTCCCGACAGAGAGGGCAACCCTGTGGTCGCCGAAACAGGCGTACTTGAAAACCAAATCTGAAACGGCCGCTGTTAAAGACCGTTCTTTGATAATTGATCTGCTTCAACCGGAGGTGATTTACATGAGTATTTCCAAATATGATTACAAACGCATACTGACAGTGCAGGACATTTCCTGCGTGGGCCAATGCTCCCTTACAGTCGCTCTGCCGATCCTTTCGGCCTGCGGGGTTGAGACCGCCGTCATTCCGTCGGCTGTGCTTTCGACCCACACCGCGGGTTTTAAAGGCTTCACCTTCAGAGACCTTACCGGCGACATGCCTTTGATCCTGGAGCACTGGCTCAGGGAAGGTATCAAATTCGACGGCATGTACACAGGCTATCTCGGAAGCGAGACCCAGATCGATTACTGTATCGAGATCGCCGCCAAAACGCTTAAAGACGGAGCTCTCCTAATAGTCGATCCCGCTATGGCCGACAACGGCGTTCTTTACAAAGGCTTTGACAATGATTTCGTCAAGGCCATGAGAAAGCTTGTGGGGAAGGCGGATCTTGCGGTCCCGAACCTTACGGAGGCCTGCTTCCTTACCGGCAACGACTACCGTGAAACCTACGACAAAGACTACATCAGAAAGGTCTGCGCAGATCTTCTTGCCCTCGGCGCGAAGAAGGTTGTGCTTACCGGCATTGGCTTTGAGGAAGGCTTCACAGGAGTGTTCGTCAGCGACGGCAGGTCTGAGTACTATTACAGACATGAAAAGCTTCCCGGCGGATGCCACGGAACCGGCGACGTTTATGCGTCTGCTTTCTCCGGCGCTCTCATGAGGGGAAAGACCGTGGAAGAGGCAGCAGCGATAGCCGCGGACTACACTGTCCTTTGCATCAAAAACACCATGGGAGACAAGGACCATTGGTACGGCGTTAAGTTTGAACCCGTGCTTCCTGCTCTCGCAGACATGCTGAAGTAGTCTGATCCCGCAATATTACGACACGGCTGCCCGTACGTAAAAACGGGCAGCGTTTTATATCTTAAAGGCGGCAAAAGAGGGCGGACTGCTCTCCGCAGCCGGGAAACAGTTCAATGGACTGGAGCGCAGTTTTTTTCATCAACAGCATATTGCTTGGAGTCGGACTGGCTATGGACGCGTTCTCCGTTTCTCTTGCCGACGGGCTCAGCGAACCGGAAATGTCACGGAAGAAAATTGCCGGCATAGCGGGGACCTTTGCCCTGTTTCAAGGAATTATGCCTCTTATCGGCTGGATCTGCGTCCATACGGTGATCACCTATTTCAAGAAGCTTGAGACCTTCATACCCTGGATCGCACTGATCCTGCTGCTGTTTCTTGGCGGGAAGATGATCTATGAAGGGATCAAAAACAAAGAACGCTCCGACGCCAAGCCTAAGCTGGGACTTTGGGCGATACTTGTCCAGGGTGTAGCCACCTCCATCGACGCTCTGTCCGTGGGCTTTACCATTGCGGAGTACGGAACGGCAATGGCACTGGTCTGCGCCGCCATCATCGCCGCCATCACCTTAGGCTTGTGTATCGCGGGCCTGCTGCTGGGCAGGACCTTCGGCACCAGGATGGCCGGCAAGGCGACTATAATCGGCGGCATAATTTTGATCGCAATAGGAATAGAAATATTTGTCAGAGGCGTGTTTTTCTAAGTTAACGCGGCCGGCAGATGCCCGGATAAGCGCTACCCATCGTTTTTTTATTAACTGTTCACCACTTGAGCCCCGCCCGGTCGTACGCCAGGTGGAGGTTGTCGTGTATAACGATAAAGCAGCGGCTTCCTTCATAATTATCGACAGCGGGGTGACCCGCTTCTGCGCGATTGGACGCCTTTGCAAACGCATTCTTCTGATCTTGTTCGGACAGCTTCGGATCGTAAGCGTCAAGAATCGCTTTCCGCCCGGCTTCCTTAAACGCGCGCAGATCCTCAAACTCGTCCTCGATAATACTCTTGGCAAGCCTTTCCGTAAGAGTCCGGCGAAGCTCCTTGGATATCCTGATCGGAAAATCCCGCTCGGATCTGAGCTGAGCCCGGAGATCCTGAGGAACGGGATAATGATAGGATCCCTGCAGATAAGTTCCCTCCGCAAATCCGAACGTGTCGGCATCACGTTTATCGGTACGTTTTGTGAACGTGAATGCAATGGAGGCGTTCCTCATCAAGCTGCCCGCCGACACGACCTTACGGTAGACACTGTAACCCATATACCGGTCGTAGTGGTCGTAGATCCAGCCGTTGTCAAGCATTTCCTGCTCCGGCTCCTCGGAAAACCGGTACTCGCGGAGCACCATAGTGTTGGTGAAGGAGGCGGTGATATTGGCGTTTGACTCAAAATTGACTGACGTGATCCGATACGGCGCGCCCGTCGCTTCCCACTCATACTCTTCTTTGTACGCCAGCAGTTTGCTGAACGCGATATCCCACAGCTGAAACGGATACGAAACAATGGTCTTGCCGATCCTTCCGTAATAGACAGTGTCATCGTCTATCGAAACAGGCTTCGAGCGATCGAAGGTGAAGGCGTACCAGGCCTCATCTATTCCGGCATTTCTGCACTCATCAAGAAACTGCTCCTTGGTTTTGATCTTACACATGTCGAGCAGTTCCTGTTCCCGTTTTGCGTAATAGGCTTGATGTTCTTCCTTGGACATTTGATGCTCCTCTTTGACAATGACATGCGCCTTCGGCAATGACATGCGCTTTTGGCGATGACATGCGCCTTCGGCGATGACATGCGCTTTTGGCGATGACATGCGCCTTCGGCGATGACATACAGCCGCAAGCGGCTGATGACATACCAAGCCTCCGTGCCGTCGGCTTGAATTCAAAAAGCAGTGATTTGATGAACA
>JAGCZO010000022.1 GCA_017959965.1 Clostridia bacterium
AAGACGCAGGAACGCACCGTTTCAAGAAGCTTATTACGCGAATTGAGCAGTGTTGACAAATGCAATTTTAAATATCTTTCCCCCGGTACCGTAGATATGTTCAGCAGAATACTAAGTGAAAAGGGAACGGAACTGGACGAGAAAGAGAGACTGGAACGGCTGAGAGAACATGAAACATATGAACGCAGTTACGAGGTCCCAACTCCAAGATACGTTGCTCCCGGAATATTGGACAACGGATTCGGACCTTATTGTGCAGACGCCGGAGAACTGGTCGATGATATTATTCAGAGAAACAATGATATTTACGGAGCCGGATATATCGCCAACAGGCAGTCTTTAGAAGAAATCAATGAGAATATATATTTGACTGACAGCGAAAAGGAAGAAGCTGCAAGAAGGATCGATCCGTTATACATGCACAGATAATTGTTTTTTTAGATATCAGATACATTCCCTGCCGGCTGAACGAAAAACAGCCGGCAAACTTTTTGTGGCAAGACAAGTCGAAATGAGTTTGGTACAATTTGTGTTGTACAAAGAATTGCCGGCAATTGTTAGAGACTGGAGGTGGTTCCGCGGATGAACACAGCTGAAAAGATCATATCCCTCAGAGCTGAAAAAGGCATATCGCAGCAGGAGCTTGCGGACGCCGTATTTGTTTCGCGGTCTCTCGTGTCAATGTGGGAGACGGGCAGCCGCGTCCCCGACAGTCTGAGCGTTGAGAAAATGGCTGCGTTGTTCAACGTCCGTGAGGAGGAGATCCTGAGCGACAGAAAATACGCTTTTGCGTCGTCGCTGGAAAGAAAGCTCATTGACGAGGAGATCGCGGAATTTACCGATGCAGGAAGTTCCCCGGGAAACAAGGAACAGGCCAAAAGGATCATGAAGGGTTTTCTTAACAGCCTTGGCGGCGTTGACCGTGAGCTGTTTATGAGCCGCTATTTCTCAATGAAGACCTGCAAAGCAATTTCCGAAGAGCTTCAAATGAACGTTTCCACAGTCAGGGGAAGGCTTTCAAAGCTGAGAAAGAAGCTTATTGTTTTCGCCCAAAAGGAGGAAAAAAATGAACGATAAAGATTTCAGGGAGGCATTGTCTGAGATAGGAAACGGCGCCGACGCGCCAAACCCGGGCGATGTTGCGATAAAGAGAAAAACCAATATCAAAAAGGTCGCGATCATTTCCGCCGCGGCGGCCGTCGTATTGGCGTTTGCGGTCACTGTTGCTGTCATTACCGGCATAAACGGATCGCGAGATCAAAACACAAGCGGAGGAGAGCATTCTGACAAGATCATTATGGCAAACACCCCTTCGCCGGAAGATATCGATAAGACTGAAGAGCCCGGCAATAAAACAGACACCGGAGCAACTTCCGCACCCACAGATCCGCCGACTTCAGATCCGACCCAGGGACCGACTTCGGCTCCCACTGATCCGCAGACTTCCGCTCCTACTGATCCGCAGACTTCCGCTCCCACCGAGGTTCCTTCGGGTCCCAGTGAGACCCGGGCACCTTATTATGTTGAGCCTTTCTGGCTTAAGGGCGAGTCCTTGACGGTCAAAAAGCTTGGCTACGGCGGCTCCTCAAACATCGTTTCCTTTGGCGAGGGGAGTGTCAGCGCAAAGCTTATCCCCACAACGGTATTCGGCGAGCATGAGAACTGCGGGAAGGTCTACTATAACACTGAGACCAATGAGACATATTGCGTTTACCACGAGTTTCTGAAGGCCTCGGGCGTGACCGTGCCGGAGGGTTATTACATCTATTATGAGCAGGACACGGTGCGGGACGATCTGATGTGCATAAAGATTGTTGATCCGGGTGACCTTGGCACCACGGACCTGTGGCTTTTTGACATGGACGACCGCCTGGCAAAGAGAGTGGGGCTTCCGGAGGGATGCGGCAGCTACAAGGATATAAAGATTTATACGCCGGGCCTCTGCAACGGGAAGCTTGCCCTTTGCGTCAGCGATGACATTGGCGACTGTTACATAAGTATTTTTAACAGCGGGACCGGTGAATATCAGGACTTCGGCAAGGACGCAGGCCTTAAGTCTCTGACCTGCACCTTCCTGACGGAGACTGTGCTTGAGGTGTCGACTCCCGACGGGTATTACGCCTGGAACACCGCCAATTCGAGAATGTTCAAGCTTATCGGTGAGCACAATATCGTGTTTGACGGGCTCCTTTATTCCGTGAAGAACTGGTGGGGAGGCTACCATAAGGACGTGGAAGTGGCGGTATATAACGTCGAGACCGGGCTCCTGAGGAAGGGAAGCGGCGGCGTGTTGGCATTGGCGGTGATGGACGACGGATCCTACGGCGTGCTTTCTATTGACGACGAGACCGGAAAAGAGACGGTCATCATGGATCATTATACGGAGGGCGCTACTGCCTGGAGCAAAGATCATGCCTACTTTTACGCATATTCCGCCAGGGACAACAGAGTCCTCTGCTATTCGGTCTCCGCTTGCCAATGGACTTTTGCAGACGTTGCTCCGATAACAAAAGATCCGGTACTCATCGAAGGGACTCTTTATGCGGTGTTCAACAGCTGCAGGCTTGCCGTCGACGACAACTGCAGGGAGGTTACGCTTTACCACACAAGAACGCTGGAAGAAATACCTGACCTTCCGGATTTTGAGGAGCAGAGGGTTGACTCCCCTTACTGGGACGACTATCGCGACATTGCCGCCAATAACCGTTTCTCGGAAACCGACCGCTGGTA
>JAGCZO010000206.1 GCA_017959965.1 Clostridia bacterium
GGAAATAAGAAAACGGCCTGCGCCCGCTTCGGGTCCTTTGGTTCCCGCGAAGAAAGCCGCGACGGCAGAGTCGCCGTGGGTGACGCAGTATGCCTTGCCGCGTTCCGCTTTGTGGATGTCGGAAAGCGTGATCCTCTCGCAGCCAACCTGCAATAGAGCGTCCGTGAGCTCCGAAAATACGTGGAACGGGGTTGGCGTTTTGTCTAAAAATTCAATAAAATTGGCGATGTCGCCTGACTTTAGTTTCATGGTTTTCTCCCTGCGCCGCGCTAAACGACGCTTTAAAGGCCGGATACGCCTGCGAGGCGCACCAAAGGGTCACAGAAGGTAGCTGGGAAGCTCGTCCGATATCTGAAGGTCGCCGGAGGAAATGCGGGACGAGACGGAATCCATTGCCTTGGTGCGGCTGTCGTAGCGGGTGGTCTCGTGGTAGATGAGGGCGGCGGTCTTGTCGTCGCAGACGATTATTTGCGCAGGCACGGTCTTGAGGCCCAGCTTGTGGGCGGCGTAGAATCTCTTATGGCCCGTGATTATGCGGAGAAGGGGGCCCTTGTCGGTGTCAACCCTGCGCAGAAGCATGGGTATGAGGATCCCGTACTTTTTCACAGACTCCACCACGTCGTCAAAGGTCCCCGCGCAGGTGATCATCTCCTCGTCATAGGTGGGGAGAATGTTTTCAAGGGGGACGTATTCCAGTTTGACGTCGTCGGGCATGACTGCCGGGGCCGCGGAGGGCTCCGCGAAGAACCTCAGGCTTTCGTCAGGGTTGCCGATCACTTTTTCCGCGACCTTGCCGGCGCGGCTGATACTGCTCTTTCCTATTGACATTTTTCATCGATCTCCTTTGCCAATGCGATAAACTCCTGCGCGCTTCTGCTGCCGGGCTTGAACGCGATCACCGGCTGGCACTCGTCCTGGGCCTTCTCGATGTTTACGTCAACGCGCACGTAATTCTCAAAAACGTAATTGCCTGACTCCGCAAGGGTCTGCATGGTCTGCTTGAAGTAGTTTTTCCGCTCCGAGACCTTCGTGACAGTGATGCCAAGGACCTCAAGGTCCGGCGCGATACCGCGGATCTCGCCTATAAATTCGAACATGTTCGCCAATCCGAAAAGTCCCCAGGGCGAGGCCTCTACGGGTATGATGACCTTGTCCGACGCCGCGAGAATGTTGATGACCCACGTGCCGAGGGTAGGCGGAGCGTCCACAAGGATGTAGTCGAAATCGCCGGATGCCTTTATCGGGGCCAATGCTTTCGTCAGAATGAATTCCCGCTGAAGCTTCGGGAAAAGCTCGAACTCGATCCCGCTCATAAGCGTGGACGAGGGCACGAGCCAAAGATTTTCGTATTTTGTCTCCTGAATGCAGTCCGCAAGTCCCGCACGCCCCTGCATGACGCGGAAGAGGTTCTTCTGTCCCGAAGCCATCTCAAAAACCGTGTCTTCATCAAAAAACGACAGCGACAGGTTCAGCTGCATATCCCCGTCAACGAGGAGCACTTTCTTTCCTGCCAGCGCCAGAGCGTAACCAACGTTTGCGCAGGTGGTGGATTTTCCGCTTCCGCCCTTATTGTTGGCAAAGCAGATGACAGTTGTTTTTTTCATGGACAAGAATCCCCCTTTTCCGACAGGGCGCGGCGTTATCAGCACGGCCGCATATTCTGCGGACACCCCGCCAATACAACTCAAGTTGATTATACAACAACAGAGGGCGCGATGACAATATTAACCGCGGAGACTGATCAAAATCAAAATTGAAAAACAGTACGAAATAAAGTATCATTACGTTGGTGAAAGCGTACACTTTTTGATCGGGAAACCACTGATGTTTTTCTTTGTAAGTCCACTCTGGGGATGAAGTCCGTATTCAAGAGGACCAGGTGGAGGAGGCCTTTATGATAACCAACTACGATGAATTTTCTTCTGCAGCTGAATATCGAAAAAAGTTTTATGAGATCGGCAAGCCCATATTTGCAAGGCACGGATTCCAATTCAAAAACAATTGCTTTTACAGAAAGAACGGCGATGTTTTTTAGGCTTTAACTCTGGAGCATCGATCAGGCCGTCTTGGAGTTCTTATTGTTCCTTTCTGGTGTGACATAAAGCCGTGGTTAATACATTTTGAGTATGCCAAACCTTTATCTGTTCACCTCACAGAGGGAAAAATCAATATCAACAAATACATAACAGACCAGATGTTTATTGATTCTGAATACAATTACGTCTCTAATCTTGGAGAAGGCATTGAACTGTTTCTACAATCGTTCGATTCCAAAGCCGGTCAAGTTGTTGATGAAAAGACATACGTTGAATATGGACTTGATGCCAAAAGAAGTTTTATGATTGCGGAGGACGCGGTTATTTACGCCTCATACAGATCCGGATCCGTGCAATATGCACAGCACTTTATTGACGAAGTTGATGCGATATATCTTAATCTTGCCGTGCTGTCATTTGAGCACCGTCTTCCACCCGGGAGACTTGTGTCGGAAAAGGGCGAAAAGCAACAGATCGACGGCTTGTTTCTCAAAGACTATTTTAGAAATTACAGATGCAGATTTCCTAAAATATACAAGTATATCGAGACAGGTGAAACAAATATCGACGTGCTTTATTCGCAGGAATCACTAAAAATGCGGGAACTGTACAAGAAGCGCTTTAAGATCGATTTTTAGGAAGGAGAGCGCATGTTTCTGATCAACAGCGAAGCTTTTTTTCGCCAATATGAAGATCTTTTTATAAAATGCGGTTTTCAAAGGAAAGCATTCTTTTTCTACCGGA
Organism: Clostridia bacterium; assembly: GCA_017959965.1. Lineage (GTDB taxonomy): Bacteria > Bacillota > Clostridia > UBA1212 > UBA1212 > UBA1212. The sequence continues at coordinate 2,781 of JAGCZO010000206.1, forward strand.
AACACGGTAATTCTTTCCAGTGCATTACAGTGGGACGCGGATGCCCAGATACGATCGATCATGAAATTTTTCTGGTTGTGTTTCCGTTCTGGACAGGAGGACTTAGGCGGATCAGCGCATGGCCCTCTTTTGAAGAAGCTTATCTGCATCCCGAATTATTTCGCGGCAGCACCCTTGGCTGGCCATCGTATGGGATTGAAATAACCGGCGATTTTTATGATTGTGGAGAAAGTAAAGATTATAATGATGCGGGGTTTTCTTTCTTTGAAAAAGAGTTATTGCCGTTTTTGAATGGGATCAACGACAATAATAGTTTCAAAGAGGCTATGGCAAGTTTAAACAGACATAGCCGTGTTTTTGAGGAACTCATTCTTTTAGAGTCTCTGAAGGAGGGAAGTTTGGACTCTGCAGAGAAATGGCTTGAATCGGCAAAAAAGCGCGATGCCATGTCGATTAAAGCGGTCGCGGAATCCGTTTATTCGCCGAAAAATGATTTTGAGATCAATTATTACAAGTCGTGGGGGTTGAATTCGTTTGACGATGCGCTTGACGATGCAAAGAAAGCAGTAAAGAGGACCCACGATATGTTTTACGGGAAACTGATCCAGGCTGTTCAAGCCAAAGACTGCAAATGGGTAAAGGAATTATATCCGGAGGAACAAAGAAAAGCAGTCGCATTCTTCAAAGATAATTTTAACATTGAGTATGAAATCGAGCAGGTGTGATGTCATGGAACGTGGAAATATTCGCCTTAAGAAACTACTTATTATCATTGCATCAGTGCTATGTGCAATAATTATCTTAGTAGCACTTTTCATTGTTTGCGGGAAACTGCATGTTATCAGTGAATATGATTTTACACAAGGAGAAAGTAAAAATGACGATATAGTTCGGATCAATAGATGGAATCCGGAACCGTATACTTTGTATCTGTACAACGATACGTTATACTTTTACTCAGATCAAAACACGACCGGCAGCTTTGACAATGGCGTATACAAGATAAAAGAAAACAATGCGATAAAGATCGTTTCTTTCTCAAGTTATACGGGAAATGGCGGTGACAGCTATTATGTCGAACGACCTCTTTGCTTTATAAACGGACATTTGGTTTATTGTTCAATGTCTGATGTATCAGAAAACGACACAGTAAGTTCCGTTGATATTGAAACCGGAGACAAAAACGTTATCCTCAAAGGAGAAAAAGTATATCCTCTGGTTTATGAAGTTGAGTACTATGCACCTGTTGCAGAAAATCCACCTCAATCAGTTGTTTATCAAACGCATTCATTTACGGAAAGCCTCGGGCCCTATTTCACCATAACCAGCGACAATATTTACTTTCATGAGGAGCTTGAATACGAAAAAGAGATGGACCGGTTTAAGTTTGGTGATTTCGAGTACTACTGGGACGGGGTTTGGCTTGTTCAATCCGGAACAGGGGAAAAAATTAAAACAGGATCATTCTATCCGGGACAGATATTTGAGGTGTCTGACGGAGAATACATTTTGATAAAAAGAACAGATACATCCGGTTTTTGGTCGATCGACAGAAATGGAACGATCAAAGAACTTTTTCCTGCTTTGAATGGCGAGAAGATCATCATAAAATGGGTCATACATAACAAGGATCTGTATGTTTCTGCCAGGCGTTACAAAAAATATGACATACTTGATACCCGAAGGTTCAAAAATGATTCAGAAGAGGGTTTTTGGAAGATCGATATTCAAACAGGGGAGAAAAAGAAACTGTCTGCAGAAATGTACAGTTCACTGGATATTTATGACGACTCCGGCATTGTGGCGTGTACCTATTCGAAAGACATTGTAGTACTGGACTTTGACGGGAAAACCAAGGCAAAGATACTTTCCGGAAGCATCAATGAGCATCTTGAGGAGTTTTACAGAAACCATTTATCACGGGCAGAATGAATGGAATTCCGGTTATGTGATATCGAAATGATATCATGGGGTACATCACTCACAGATGCTGTAGATCACCGTACAGTCATGCCCTGTTGAAGGAAGAGAGCTTCGTTCGGCAGATACGTGCGTGCGGGAAAAACCGGGGCTGTAAATTGCACGCCAGGCACAAAACGATGTATTGACGAGAATAGTTTTCTCTATGCATGTATAATTCATACGATGGTGTTTATAGCAGAGTCATGTTTTTGAGGAGGAAAAATCGTCCTTAAGCCTCTATTTTAAATTGAAAAAAACCGCAAAATGAAGTATCATTTGCTCAGTGACAGCGTATGCCTGAGGACAGGAAAAGCCGCCGGTGTTTTTTCGTACCTGCCCGGCCTGTCCGGAATGTGAGACAAAGTTATGAAGAGTTACAGAAGCGTTTTTAAGATATTGGCGGCGCTGCTTGCCGCGATACTGACTGTGTCGATGTTTTCGTCCTGTGATACCAATACAAACAACGGGACAGGCGACCCCGACGGGGATCTTTCCGCCATTGCGAACTCTAAGCCGGTATTCACGAATCCCGGAGGGTTCTTCGAGGGCAAATCCTCGGTGAGGATCATTTACCCTAACAATTTCAAAGAGGCGGGCTATACGATCAGGATCACGTACGACGGAAGCGAGCCCACAAAGACAAGCCGGCTTTACAACGGAGGCGACATATCCCTTCCCAAGAAAGGCATGATAACGAAGTTTACAGGCATTGGCGGCAATGCCAGCGTCACCGTCATCAGAGCCGCGTATTTTGACAGCCGGGGACAGATCGTGGGAAAGATCGCCACCGCCACGTTCTTCAGTCTCGAGAACGCGGACCGCTTCAAAGGACTTCCGGTGATCGCTCTCACCACCGATCCGGTGAACCTCACAGGCGAGAAGGGCATTTTCACCAACGCCCAGATGAAGGGCAAGGAATGGGAAAGACCCTGCAACGTTCAGTACTTTGACGAAGAGGGCACCCTTGTGCTGTCCCAGGACGGCGGAATAAGGCTCTTTGGCGGCAGCTCGAGAGGGCTGAGTCAGAAGTCGCTGAAAATATACGCGAGAAAATCCAAGGATTTCGGCACTGACGTTTACGACGGCGCCGGAAAATTCAAATACCCGCTCTTCGGAGAGGACCGCAAGAAGGCCGACGGCACGGTCATGGACGGCTACGACAGCTTTATCCTGCGCAACGGCGGCAACGACTCCCTGCTCACTCCCACGGAGGCGGACAGAGCCACGTTTATAAGGGACGGTATTGCCAACGTCATCGCCGGCGAGGCCGCGCCTGAGCTAATGAACATGAATTACAAGCCCGTTGTCGTGTTCCTGAACGGCGAATACTACGGCCTGCTGAACATGCGGGAGCACGAAAACGACAACACCATCCGCAACGACTACAACATCGCTGACGAGGACAAGGACAACATCTGCGTCATCTCCTCCGAGCTTGACACCGGACGGGGCAAGCGGTACGACGGCACCTGGTTCTACTACGTGCAGGATGACGGACCCGAGGGCGAGCTTGAAGCCTGGCAGCAGCTCCTTCTGGACATCAGGAACGGAAAATACACTTACGAGGAGGTACGGCAGCTCATTGACGTGGACGGCTTCATGAAATACTGCGCCGTGAACCTGTTCCTCTGCAACACGGACTGGCCCCACAACAACGTCAAGGTCTGGCGTTATTGCGGAGACGGTGAGGGCGCGCTGGACGGACGCTGGCGCTTCGTATTCAAGGACATGGACCTTGGCCTGGGACGCTACACCATCGGCAATACCACCAACGAGGAGGGCGACCCGCCACTCGAGCTCTATACAAAAGCGGATTCGGAAAACTTCCGCCTCATGCTCTGCAATTACCTTGAATTCGACAGGACCTCGGGCTACCCCGACGTGTCCAACCTGACTTACGTCGATACTCTGGGTCTTCAGGGCCTGCTGGCCTTCCTTCTTAAAAACAGCGGGTTCAGGGCTGATTTCGGCGCGTTCTGCAATAAACTGGCGACGGAGATATGGCCCTGCGAAAAGCTGGAAAAGCTGATCACGGACTCTGCCGATAAGATCAAAACGGAGATGCGCTACTACCTCCAGAAAAGGTACTTCGGCAACTACCGTTTCGATTTCACCACCGATTACGACACCTGGAACGACGCAATATTCGGCGAAGACGATTCGCTGATCACCTGGGCAAGGGAGAGAAGCGGAGCCGACGGCTTCTTCCTGAAAGAAGTCAACGAGCTATTGGCGATGTTCAAGGGCTGACGCGCCCGCTGCACGCTTTTTTTCACTGCGGCATTTATGTATAATTTACTGGCCGGAAAACGGGACTGCCGGAAATGCGCAGCCCGGTGCTCCGGCAGAACTTTGGACTACGGAGAGCCGGCATGACTGACCTGTTCAGATTTGATCTGCACGAAGAAGATAATGATCCCCGGGATGGCATCGATTTTGAGATGGCCAACTACTACGACCTTGAGGATGAGATCGTTGTCGACGTGTCGGAGATCCTTGACGAGGACGGGGATGCTGCCACCGAAAAAGGAGCTTCCGGGGCGGATACTGCCCGGAGTGAGGATGACGGTACTGCTCCCACTGAAACAGCGGACGGTTCCGGCGTTCAAAGTGAAGACGGCGGAGCTGCAGCGGCTGAAACTGAAATAGGCGCAGCTGATACCAGCGGAGACAACGTAAGGACAGTAAAAGAGAAAAGCTTCCCGAAGAAGATGGGTTCCGCCGCGGAAAACTCAAGAAGACTTGCCGAAAACATCAAAAAAAGAGCTCAGGAAGCGGACGAAGAGGAAAGAGAACAGGCGGAGAGAGAAAGAGGAGAAAAGGACCTCTTTGGCGAGTACGAAAACGACACCGTAAAGACGAGAGACACGGAGCTGACCCTTGCCGCAGCCGCCGAGCAGAAACGGGATATCGACAGGGAAAAGAAAAAACAGAAGCTCAGGGACGACGAAAAGAAGGCAGAGGAGAAAAGCGAGATCTGGGACATCTGGCTCCAGCAGCCGGCTTTTTACGTCGCGTCTGCTTCATTGCTGGCGGCGCTCCTGCTTCTGATCATTTCCGCCGTGGCGACTTCGGCGGGAGCGTCAGGTACTCTGAAGGCGGGAGAGCTTACGGAAGTTCACAAAACCGTCGCCACCTATGACGATGGAAGTTCTATATACGCGACTGTCGGGGCGTACAGGGATTTCATTGCCCATGACGCCAACGTAAGAAGCGACTATGAAAAGTCAATAAAAGAAAACCAGAGCCCCGGTATTCCCACAAAGGCGCCGGTTCAGGAAACTCCTTTCGAGAGCGCCACGCCCTTCGTGATGCCCACGGAGATCCCGGCGGAAGTCACTCCCGAGCCCACGGCGGAAAAACCTACCGACGGCAACGCGGTTGTTCCCGGACGCGAGGATTATTACGTTTTCAACCTTGGCACGAAGTCATACAAGACAGAGCGCCTTGAAGCCGGAGATTTTTACAAGTCCGGCGTTGGCACTGATTCCGCGGGGGAGCTTGTGGTGTCCGCCACGGGAAAGGACATCGATTATGGATTTTTGAGGATCCAGAATCCCTACAACAGCCCCGGTTTTGAGCTGAGAGAGGTACTGGAGTCGCCCCTGATCGTAAAGAGAGCCGAGAACGGCACCACGCCGGTGGTCCTTTACTACACCCACACGTCGGAAAGCTACTGCGTCAGCGAGGAGGAAAGAAAGATATCCGATTTTCCCGTCATCGCGGGATACGATCCGGAAAGAAGCATTGCCGGAAGAGGCGAGATATTTAAGAACGCCTGCGAGACTGCGGGAACGGGAGTCGCGCTGATCAGCGACGTCAACGACAGTGATTATGAGAAGGCTTACGAAAAGTCAGGCGCCGCGGTCGAGAAGCTGGCGGCGGGGAATCCCTACATCCAGTGCGCCATCGATCTTCACGTGAATTCCTTCGAGTATCCGGCAGGCACGAGATACGCGCCGGCGGCGGTGAAGGACGGCGTGAGGTACGCGAAGATACTTTTCGTTGTGACTCAGAACGACGAAACGAATCCCGGCTGGAAGGACAACGTAAAGCTTGCGATGCTGCTGATCGAGAAGCTGGAGGAAAAGGTGCCGGGTATCACCCTTGGCATTTCTCTCAGAAATTCCGCCAAATACAATTCCGCCGCTACGAAGTTCGGACTGCTCGTCGAGGTGGGCTTTGAGGGCAACCTGGTGACCGAGGCGGACCTCACCGCCGAGCTTTTGGGAGAAGCGGTGGGCAGTTTGTTCGCGGGAAAGTACTGATATTTGACAGTTATTTACATTTGAAAACATGGACAGACAGAAAAACATAAGAAATTTTTGCATAATCGCTCATATTGACCACGGCAAGTCCACTCTCGCGGACAGGATCCTGGAGACCACAGGTGTTCTCACGTCGAGAGAGATGGAGGAGCAGGTCCTTGACAACATGGACATCGAGCGGGAGCGGGGCATCACCATCAAGGCCCAGTCCGTCAGACTGAACTACAAGGCCAAGGACGGAAACGATTACGTTTTCAACCTGATCGACACCCCCGGACACGTTGACTTCAACTACGAGGTCTCCAGGTCCCTGGCGGCCTGCGAGGGAGCGGTGCTTGTGGTGGACGCCTCCCAGGGCGTTGAGGCCCAGACTCTTGCCAACGTGTACCAGGCCATCGACCACGATCTTGAGGTGGTCCCGGTCATAAACAAGATAGATCTTCCCTCCGCAAGGCCGGACGTTGTTAAGGAGGAGATCGAGAACGTCATCGGCATACCCGCAATGGAGGCGCCTCTTGTGTCCGCCAAGGTGGGCATTGGCATCGAGGACGTGCTTGAGGCAATAGTTAAGGACGTTCCGCCGCCCTACGGCGACCCCGACGGACCGCTGAAGGCCCTCATATTCGACTCGTATTACGACGCCTACAGGGGAGTCGTTGTCTACGTAAGGATCAAGGACGGGTCGGTCAAGAAGGGCGACGCCATAAGGCTCATGGCGACGGGTGCGGAGTACCAGATCACCGAGCTGGGCTATCTCAAACCCGGTCTCAAGGTCCCCTGCGACGCTCTGTACGCCGGTGAAGTCGGCTACATCGCGGCAAGTATCAAAAATATCCAGGACGCAAGAGTTGGCGATACGGTCACTAAGGCTGTGGGCGGAGCAAATGAGCCGCTGCCGGGCTACAAGGACGTCCAGCCCATGGTGTTCTGCGGAATGTATCCCGTTGACGGTGCGGACTACGAGGCCCTTAGGGACGCTCTGGGAAAACTGCAGCTCAACGACGCGGCCCTGAAGTACGAACCCGAGACCTCCCAGGCCCTTGGCTTTGGCTTCAGATGCGGCTTCCTGGGTCTGCTGAATTTCGAAATAGTTCAGGAAAGATTGGCGAGAGAGTATGAGATAGATCTCATTGCCACCACGCCAAGCGTTATTTATCACATCCATAAGCTGAACGGCGAGGTCATTATTCTTGACAACCCCACCAACATGCCCAATCCCGCGGAGATCGAATA
>JAGCZO010000207.1 GCA_017959965.1 Clostridia bacterium
ATCAGTGGGCTCATCAGTGGGCTCATCAGTGGGCTCATCAGTGGGCTCATCAGTGGGCTCATCAGTGGGCTCGTCAGTGGGCTCGTCAGTGGGCTCTTCAGTAGGCTCCTCGGTGGGTTCGGATGCTTCACTGATGGTAACAGTAGCAGTGCAAGAATCGAATTCCACTTTCTGACCGTCAACGTTTCTGGCCTCGATCAGCTCTACTGTGATAGTGCTGTCGCCTTCTGCCAGGGCTTCGAATGTGAATGTCGCAACAACGCCGTCATCAGTCATGTTATCATCTCTGAGCGCGTCCGCCCATCTTACAACGTAAGGTGAGTCAAGAACATCAGACGGAACCGTCCATCCGCCGAGAAGGCCTGCGTCAGAAGGCTTTTCGGTGAGTTCTATGGCCGTGTTATCGTAAGTGACTCTGATTCTCAGGGATATGATTCCGGGGTTATTAACGATCGAAACCGGAACAGTGATAGTATCTCCTACAGCGGCTTCAACGTCCTCGACTACGAGAGCAGCGCCGTCTGCAAAAGAAACTACGGAGACCAGTGACATTACCATTGCAATAGCCACTAAAATTCCAAGTACTCTTTTCATATATCCTCCTTTTATTTTGAACGTATCATGTCGGCTTAAATTTTATATCAGGAGCTTGAGGTGCTGATAACACAGCAAACACTCTACGCCAATATTCTCATGTATCTTACTACAATCAAAATTCGGTGTCAACTACTTTTTATTAAAATATTCTTAAAATTAACAAGGACTTATTCAATCTTCGTCAAGCTTTACAATTTGAAGCCTCTGAGACGATAGTTTGACGTGTTTGACATTTTTGGATCAAAAAAACGCCGGCACGGAGCCGGCGGAAAAACTAACGCTGCAGGGCGATTTTTCTTAATCTCACGAGCTGAACTCTACGCTGAAGGGGACCGCTATGTTTCCGTTGCCGGATACGAGATTGGCCATAGTCATGTCCTTGCTCCTCGGAACGGAGTCAAGCTTTGTCATATAGCGGAGGTTGGGAGCGTATCTTACGCCCTGGGCGTTTTCGGCCTCGATCTTGACGGTGTTGCCTTCGATGACCGGGAAAACGAGGGTCCACACTCCGTCCAGCAATACTTCAAAGCCCTGAGGCTCGCGGCCGTCTGACGTTTTAAGACCGCCTGCGGTGTAGCTGTACTCTATCACTACTTCCGTCTTGTCGTAGGTGATCTTGGAGGGTATCGGGAAGCCTTCCTCTTCGATGTCTCCTATGCCGTAGACAATAGCCGCCGCCATCTTGGCGCCGCGGAGACCAATATCATACTTGTAATACGGGTGGGCTCCGTCCGCGTCACCTTTGATAAAGCCGACGTCGATGGTGGGTATGATCTCGTAATTTCTGATGCTATTGTCGATCTTCACCTCGGCCTGAGCAAATCTCATCTGGGGAACAGCTTCCCAGACGCCGACAAGCGACTCTCCGCCGCTCTCAAAGCCGTAGGTCGTCAGTTGAACGTTCAGGAACAGAAGGTCGCTGCCGAACTGAATACGGTAATCCTCCACCGTAGTCTTGAGCGCATCGGTGTACTCCTTTGAGAGCAGGGCGTCGGATTCGCCCTGATAGAAGATCATTCCCGTGATGCCGACGTGAGTCAGAGGAGCAATGAACGCATTGTAGATACCGCAAGACGGAAGCTGAATGTCGTTAAGAGTAATTGTGCGGTCCTTGAGATTGGCGTGGAACTGCTGCCTTGCATCGGGAGAAGCCAGCAAGGCAAGAGGCGCCCCACCGCAGGCAGCCATTACGATACCGATGGGAACATCCGGATTGATCTTGTAAAGTTCCTTGGCAAAGAAATACCCCAGCATTGAGAAGCTGTTGCCGGAACCTGTCCCGTATACTTTTTTCCGTGATGCGACTGTCCACTTAGTTGTCTTGCCTACGTCATCCTGGGGAGTCTCCATACGTTCCACCCCGGCTTTGTTGAGAAGCGACCAGTTGATCTGCTGCAGCAGTCTGATATCGTCCTCTTCGGTTGCTTCGGCAAGATAATCCTTGTAGAGCTTTTTAATATCGTTAGTCGACTGGGGCAATGTGCCGTAAAACGTAAGATCTGCGTTGCTCTGTCCGGAAACGATCCATATGTCGCCGACTATGACGTCCTTGAATTCCTCCTGAACTCCGGGGGCACCTTTCACGACGATATTATGACCTTTTTCCTTGCTCGCGGGGAGAGTACCCTGAAGGGCGAACCTGAAGGAGCCGTCTTTGATGACGCCTGATCCTTTGAGTCCCTTGAACTCCGCGGCAACAACTTTGCCGTTCTGAGATTCGGGAGCGGTTCCCCAGATCTCGATGCGTCTGTCCCTGGGAACTACCATGTCGTCGGAGTAATAATTGGCGACTGTGAATTCTTCGGCGGTTCCCTCCTGCAGAGTGTAACTGTCAATGACCTTGGACGTCTCCGTAACGGAAGCACCGGCTCTTCTTCCCGATTTCCAGGTGACAGGGCCGCCGATGACACCGCATCCGGACGTGAACAGTAAAACTAATACCATCAGAATCAGAACTGTGCGTATAATTGATTTCATAAAACGATCCTCCGGGGAACAATAATTGTTTGAATTCTGAGAACGGCTTAAGCTGTGCTAACGCCAAAGGAAATTACAATTCCGCCTGCGCGAATACTTTCGGCCGTATTTTCGTATTTAATATTATAACAAATTTTCACCGAACAAGCTATACGTTTAAGATAACGTCCGCGTCGGAAATAAGGGTTAAGATGTTTTAATGAAGAGCCTCTCCGTATTGAAAAAAAAGCCTGCCGGTTGTAAAATAAAAACACTGAGATTTTACCGAAAGGCCGCTATTATGAGAAAGATCATCCGACTGACAGTGAGATTATTTGCCTGCGTTCTCGCTCTTGCAACCTTCGCTCCTCTTCAGAGCTGTACACCGGGAGAGAAAAAACCGCTTCCCAGGGTCAATATCGCGCCACCCGCTCTCAAAGAACAGGCCGCCCCCAACGACAAAGGCGAGGTCATCAATTACAGTATAAACAGGACCATATCCTCCTGCATGGTCGTCCAGAGAAATGCTTATTTCAACGTTTTCGGAAAGGCAGACAGGCCCGGCGGTTACATTTACGGCGAGTTCATGGGAGAGAAACGTTACGCTAAAATAGGGAAAGACGGCTCATTCAACATTCAGTTTTCGTCTCATGAAGCAACCTCCGAACCGCAGACTCTCAAGGTCTGCCCCAAGAACGGAGAGGCCGCCGAATATACGGACATACTTGTGGGAGACGTGTGGATGGTCTCCGGTCAATCGAATGCCGAGCTCAGCTACTTACTTGCCCGCCAGAAGCTTCCTGAATACGACAAGGATATCAGCGGCGACGATTTTATCCGCGTGTTTTCGCAGGCAGCGGCGGACGTTCTCTATGCGATAGAAAACAACGGCCTTGACGCCACAGTTCCCGGAGAGGACGTTCTCAACGAGGACAACTGCTGGAAAAAAGCTACGCTTGAAAATGTCAGTCCTTTTTCCGCCATTGGCTATTATTTCGGAAAGGAACTTTCCAAATACACCGACGTTCCCATTGGCCTGGTGATGTCTGCTGCAGGCGGAGCAGCGATACAGGAACTGATGCCTGCTGAGACAGCTGAAAAGATCGGCTACACCGCAGGCGCAATGGTACCCGTCAGCGGCTATTACAACACCTTGATGCATCCCTTCACTCATAATAAGATCACGGGAATGCTTTTCTATCAGGGTGAGTCGGAGAGCGGAGGAGAGCAGTTCAATTTTTACGCGGAACACCTTGCGAAGACAGTTGAAGCCTACCGAGAGATATGGGGGCTGGAATTTCCTTTTATCAACGTTCAGCTTAGTTCCCACGGAATAGAGGGCTCGTCCTTCTGGCCGAACCTTCCGAGACTTCGCGCCGCTCAGTACGATGCCTCGCAGATCATCCCCAATTCCTACATCGTAACGTCGATGGACCAGGGCTACAGGAAGGGCGATCCTGAGTTTGCCCATCCTCTTTACAAATTCCAGATCGGCTACAGGGCGGCCCGGGTCGCGGCATTCGTTTCCTATGGCATCGGCGAGGAAGAGCATATGCTGACCCCGGAACTTGAGTCGGTAACTTTCAATGACGACAACACCATAGTGATCAAATTCAAAAATGTTGGCGACGGCATTACTCTTGCCGAAGGCGACGAGATCAAAGGACTTTATCCTTACTACAGCTATCGCGGGAAGATGAAATGCACCGTTGAAATTCTGGATGCTTTCACCGTCAAGGTCACTCCTAAGGAACAGGCTTACTCCATTGGCTACGGACTTATGCATGAGGCGTTTCAGGATGCCGCCAATATCACCGGCAGTGACGGATTGCCCATGCCCGCTTTTGAGATCAAAAACGATAAATACACAGGATATTGATAACGATTATTGATGTATTTTTACGCTAAAACAATCATTTAATCAGCTTGGAGTGAATTATGTCTTTTACGATAATCCGAAACGATATAACCAAGGTCAAGGCGGACGCGATCGTTAATTCCGCGAACCCCGATCCCGTTGTCGGGAGGGGGCTTGACTATGCGGTCTACAAAGCGGCAGGCTACGAAAAACTCCTTAAAGCCAGGCGCGGCATAGGTGCCATAAACAGAGGCAACGCAGTTCCTACGCCTGCCTTCGGACTTAACGCGAAATATATTATCCACACCGTCGGACCTGTTTGGGTCGACGGAGCTCACGGAGAATTCGAGACCCTCGGTTCCTGCTACAAAAGATCATTGGCGGCGGCAGAGGAGCTCGGGTGCCAAAGCATTGCGTTCCCTCTTATTGCCACCGGGGTTTACGGTTTCCCGAAGGATAAAGCGCTTGACATTGCACTGGCAGAGATACAGAGCTTCCTTGAGGCTTCCGATATGCAGATAACCCTTGTTGTCTATTCAAGGGAGGCTTTTGTCGTTTCCGAAAAGCTTATTGGCGGTATCGAACAGTTTATTAAGGATTCCGAGACAGAAAACCCCGGCGGCGAGTTTGCGGAGTACGCGGGTAATTTTCCGGGCCGGGATAGATCAAAAGCTGTGAAAACCGATACGCGGTCGGGAAGAAGCAAAGGCCCGGTTTTGGGCGGTTCTCCCGGGGAAAGTAAAAAATCCGACAAAAGAGAAATTCTCTTTAATGCGGCGCTTCCTTTTAAGTCCGCCAAGCGCAGCGATGATACAGCTTTCGCAGATGCCGCCGCCTCTTTAAAGTTAGATGAGACGTATGACTCTGATGTTAATTATAAGTCTGCCTCTTTTGCGGCGGAGCAGACACTTGACGAGTTTATCGGCACTCCATCCGAGACCTTCCAGACAATGCTTTTCAGGCTTATCGACAAGAGCGGTCTCACGGACGTAACCGTCTATAAAAAGGCAAATATCGACCGCAAGGTTTTTTCAAAGATAAGGTCCAGGTCTGACTACAAGCCAAGCAAGGAGACTGCCGTTGCATTCGCCATCGCCCTTGAACTCGACATAGACACCGCCAACGAGCTTCTCGCAAGGGCAGGCCTTGCTCTTTCACCCAGCAACAAATTCGACCTGGTAGTCAAGTATTTCATTTTGAACAGGATCTACGATATCGGCAAGTTAAACTCCGCGCTTTTCAGCTACGGACTCGAATGTATAGGGGTTGCGGAATAGCCGGATATTTTGCTCCGGTCTGTATTTACAGGGACTGATTTTATCGCATTTTTACTGGTATTTTAATGCTGATAAACTTCATTGATCTCCTGCTTTCAGCATATACCGCCCGTACGTTCCGCTGAGAATCTCACATTTCATAACCGTTTTCAAATGTCGCCTGAGGGGCGACCCGCAGCTCATTCCGAACGTGTATAATAACAGCGACGATCACGAAGGAGGTGGCGCAAAATGATAGGTGCGATTTTAGGTGATATAATAGGTTCTCCATATGAATTTGATATGGGCGGGAAGACTAAAGATTTTCCTCTTTTCTCCCGTTCCTCAGGATTTACCGATGATAGCGTAATGACCGTCGCTGTGGCGGATGCACTTGTAAAGACTCTTGGAAAGACCGACGGAGAGATCAGAAACGCTCTCGTAAAATCCATGAAACTATGGGGCAGGAAATATCCTGACGCAGGTTACGGATACAGGTTCTGTAAGTGGCTTTCCGGTGAAAAAAACGATCCTTACGGCAGCTACGGAAACGGCTCTGCCATGAGAGTTTCGGCCGCAGGATGGCTTTACGACAGTCTGCAGGAGACCAGGCATTACGCCGGGATCACCGCAGCTGTTACGCATAATCATCCGGAAGGAATAAAGGGAGCCGAGGCTGTAGCCAGCGCTATTTATATGTCCAGGAAGGGCATGACAAAAGCCGCGATAAAGGACTATATTACTCAAGAATTCGGATATGATCTTTCCAGGACCTGCGACGAGATAAGGCCTGGTTATCATCACGTGGAGTCCTGCATGGAGACCGTTCCCGAGGCCATAACGGCCTTTATCGAGGGCGAGGACTTTGAAGATGTTATCAGGACCGCAGTATCTCTGGGAGGCGACTGCGATACTCTTACCTGCATTGCCGGAAGCATAGCGGAAGCCTTCTACGGTATCCCGAAGGAGCTCGAGGAAAAATGCCTTGCTATGATACCTGAGGATTTCCGAAACGTTATTGCAGGATTTAACCTGGCACGAAAACAGGCTGTGGAGGTGCGGACCGACGGACTTCGCGGAAACAGTATCATAGAGCGTGCCATAGAATCTTATTGCGGCAGTGAAGAACATAAAGATATTCTGGAACTGCTGTCTGTCATCTGGGGAAGAATGACCGACGGAGGTTATCTGCTTGTACCAGTTTACGATCTTAACGGAGACGATGAGATCGTTGTTGTTTCAAACAACGTATCCATAGAAGAGAGCTTCTTCGTACGCCGTGACGTTCACTACAAAATGCAGACGATGAGCAACGACGGAAAAGTGTGGCTCGTTGCTTATACAAGTATCGGGGAATCCGAAAAAGGAGATCCGTCCACTCTTGTGTCCATGCCCATAAGCTCGTTTCTCCGTGCCGCTGTAAAAATGAAGGAAAAGGCCGGCGTATTTTTCAATCCTTGGGGAACTTCGATACTGATCCCGATGGAGATAATCGAGGTCATAATCGCATTCGATACTAACGATAACGGTAAAGAGGTCTGATTTTCCCTGATGCCATACTGAAGTTTTATGACTGACAGAAAGAATTTTACTTGCAAAAAAACCTTGCAGTCTTATAATGACCTTGTAAGGCAGGTGCTTTGATCCGAATATTTTCAGAGGATCTTTAAATCTCGGAATGATACGGTTGTCGAAGTCTGAAAAATACTTGCTTTAGCGGAGGTTATTCATGAAACAATGTCTTATCGGTAAAAAAGTATTGATCACCGGCGCATCCGGCGGAATAGGAAGAGCGACTGCTATTATGATGGCCAAAGAGGGCGCAGACGTTGCTTTGATCGGCAGGAACCGTGTAAAGCTCGACAGCATTTCCATTGAAATCGCAGAGCTCGGAAGAAAGGCCCCGGTGTTCGAGGCAGACGTTACCGACGCAGATGCGGTCAATAGAACCGTCAAAGATACAATTGAATACCTTGGCGGTCTGGATATTCTTTTCTGCAATGCGGGAGTGTATCTGAGGTGCCCGACCAAAGAACTTACGCTCGGTGAAATCAGACGTGTCATGGAGGTAAACTATTTTGGGACCCTGAGTGCTGTTTATGCGGTGCTTCCCTATTTTATCGAAAAAAAGAGCGGCTCTATAATTGCCACGTGTTCTATGGACGGTAAGAAGGGAGTCCCTCCCGACGCAGCCTACGTAGGCTCCAAATTCGCGATGAACGGGTTCTTCCAGGTACTGCGTCAGGAGATGAAGGAATACGGTATTCACTGCGGTATAATCTGCCCTGCGCGTGTGGATACGGAGATGATCAAAGACGTTGAATGCCCGAAGATCACGCCGAAATTCAGCCCGGATCTCGTTGCGAAAGCGGTGATCGGATCTTACCTTAAGAAAAAGAAGGAGATGCTTGTTCCCTACTTTTCATGTCATCTTCTGACCTGGGCCGACGCTTTAAGTCCGACTCTCGGCGACTACTTGGTCAAGGTCAATAAGCTTGGCGGTACCGACACAAAGAACTGAAATCCTGTCTGAGTTTATGAAGATTTATGAGGGACGATATTCCGTTCCCGGAAAGGCTTGGCATTATGAAAGATTTTCACAGATATAACTGCTTCCGCCCCGGTAAGATTTGGCTGGACACTGAAGGAAAACGTATACAGGCTCACGGCGGCTCAATAATGTATCTTGACGGGAAGTATTACTGGTACGGCGAGAATAAAGAATTTACCGATCCAGATAAGGGCATTTGGCATTGGGGAGTGCGCTGCTACGTTTCCTCGGATCTGTACAACTGGGATGACATTGGCCTTATAATTCCTCCTGATCTTGACAATGAAAACTCGGGTCTTAATCCACACTCTATGATGGACAGACCCCACATTATCTACAACAGAAGGACGAAAAAGTTCGTGTGCTGGATGAAGATAATGCAAAAAAACGGCGAACAGACCGAAACGGTCATGACCGCCGACAGTATCACGGGACCTTATACTCTGGTTCGCGAAGGACTCAGACCGCTCAATATGGATGCCGGCGATTTTGACCTTGTCGTGGCGCCGGACGGTAAGGCATATTATTACTTTGAACGTGTTCATTCTGAGACTGTGTGCGCTGATCTGACCGATGATTATACCGACGTGACAGGTTATTATACTACCCATTTTCCCCATCCTTATCCGCCCTACGTTAGAGAGGCGACTTCGCATTTTATCAGAAATTTCAAGCATTATCTTGTTACATCCGGCACTACGGGATATCTTCCCAACCCTTCAGAGCTTGCTGTCGCAGGCACGTGGCACGGCCCGTATAAAGTCCTGGGAGATCCTCATCCCGGCGATGCTTCCAAGACCTCGTATCACAGCCAGATATCCAGTGTTTTCAAGGTGCCCGGCAAAAAGGATCTTTACATTGCTCTGGGCGACCGGTGGATGCCTGAAGCGATGAACGTTCCTTACAGTCTTTACGAGAAAATATTCGTTACGGATTTTTCCGGTACTGCCACGAAAGAAGAGCTTGCATGGTCAGAGGAAGCCAAAAAACAGATCCCAAGAGAGAAAACGAAAGAAGCGGATTACGTGTGGCTGCCATTCAGATTTGAAGGTGAAATGGGTTACCTTGACTGGAAGGACGAGTGGAGAACAGAAGATTATGAATAAGACCCCGGACAGTGGATCGTTCAGAATTTACGTGAGGATATCTTCATGAAATACTATCCCGAAGACAGAGAATTCGTCAACGAAAATAATTACTATTTTTATTGCAATACAAACGAACACCTGCTTCAGGGAAAGCCGGTCGGGATCGCAGTTGAGTTTCCGGGACTGGGCGGCGGCTCCTGCCTTGGCGGGACTCCCGAAATGGTTCCTTACGTCGGAGACTATGCAGAAGAACTGGCATCTAAAGGAATTCTTCTTGCATATATCTTTACAGGGCCCTGGAGCTGGATGAACGACGGGGCCGTAAGGTTTGCAGACTGTGTGGTGAACGCGCTGAGGATCCGTTTCGGACTTGAAAAAGGCTCTCCTCTTGTTTCTACCGGCGGAAGTATGGGCGGACTCGGCTCGCTTATCTTTGCCGCAAAATCAGGACTTGGCGTGACTGCCTGCGCCGCGGTTTGTCCCTGTGTCGACCCCAACGCTTCAGTTTTTTGTGACAATACGGTTCCGCGTTCCTTCGTAAGCACATTTTGCGCTTTTGACATGCCTCTCCGGGAAGCCATAGAAACAGTTTCTCCGATTGCTTATGCGGGCGGGATGCCTTCGATCCCTTATCTTATTCTTGCGGATGAGAAGGACGAGCTGTTTCCGCTTGAACAGATCCGTTCATATTCGGATATGCTGCTGTCATACGGGAATAAAGTCAGTTTCATGGTTATGGAAAACTGCGGACACGGCGGATTTACTGAAAAAGGGCGAAGGGCTCTGACGGATTTTGTGATCGAAAACGGGTCGTGTTCTTCGGCCGGTAATGGAATGATACCTTTAAAAAACATTTGAGAGGTTATTACGATGAGACTTTTTGTGGCAGTCTGCCTCAATGATGAAATGAAAAAAGCTCTTACCGAAATGCAATCCGAAGCCAAAAGACTGGGAATGAGAGGAAGCCTGACTCCCGGTAACAATATGCACATCACATTGGCGTTTATCGGAGAATACGGAAGACCTGATAAGATACTCAGAATTATGCGTGAGATCCCCTTTGACGATTTTGAGATCAGACTTAATGGAAGCGGGTCCTTCGGAGATATTCTTTGGGGTGGTGTGATCTGTCCGAAAGAGCTCACGGAATATACGGCCCGTCTTCGCGAACTGTTTGAGGAAAGGGGAATTCCTTTTGACGTTAAGCCGTTCAGACCACATATAACTTTGGCAAGAAAGACCGAAAATATTCCGGCAGGTATCGTACCGAGAGAAGAATCGATGAAGGTCAGCAGAATATCGTTGATGCGATCCGACAGAGGACGGGACGGGAAAGTATACTACCGTGAGATCGGAAGCGCTATTTCAGTACCGGATCTTTAAATAATTGTAATAATTCTTCAGCTTTTTCGATTCCCTTTGGATTATCCCCGTCTTATCGTAACATTTCATTGAAAATCTCCAAAAGTTGTTGCGTGCTCAAAATACACAAACTGTTTGTGTCTTTTTGATAAAACCACAAACGGTTTTTATAAAATGAATAAGTTACTTTTGTTAAAAATTAATGTGTATTTGAATTGACATTTTGCCAAAATTCTAAAAATACTTGGGAATTTATGTTTTGAATTTGCTTGACCCCGGCCATTCACTAAGATATAATTACTTTGCGGACGTTGTTACGCATATTTTATATACATGATGGATGGGGAAAAAATGAATGATCTTGAACTATTGAAACATGCGAAAAGTTATATTGACAAGATGGCCAACGGCATTGACCCGCTGACCAATGAGACTGTACCGGAGTCTGATCTTCTCAACAATATAAAAATTTCGCGCTGCCTGTTTTACGTCTCAGGCGTACTGCAGGGTCTGCTTACCGGAGATTCACAAAGAGCCGCTTCACCGCGCAAAGCCGGCAGAAAATGTGAATTTTCCATAACTGAGGAAGAACTTTCCAAATATGAATTTTCTCAGGAGCCGCTTACGGTTTCCGAACTGACACACCGTATCAACAGCCTTGTGGATCTCGAAAACATGAAGCCTCTTCACTACAGGACGATAACCGAGTGGCTCAGCGGCATAGGGCTGCTTGAGGAGAAGGAAAGACCTTCCGGTGGACTTACAAAGCGTCCTACCGAAAGCGGTGAACAGCTCGGCATCAGTGTTGAGGAGAGAGTCGGAATAGACGGCAACGTTTATTACGTGAATATTTACGACATACAGGCTCAGCAGTATATCATTGACAATCTTATCGAGGCATTGAACAAATAATACCGGTTTGTTTCAGGATTTTAAAACGCTCCGCGGGACCGTTTGGTAGTGGAGCGTTTTATTTATTTGAGATGTGTGCCATTCTTTACAATCTTTTATTTTGTGATTCAGATTTCCGCACCGTCACTGTGATCGGAATGCAGCTCTTCCTCAAGGATGCTTTTTACGTTATTTTTATCTTTTCCGGCTTCATCCTTGCTGCCTGCGGATCTTTTCTTTTTGTTTTTCGTGAGCATTATTATCACCGTTAAGATAAGTATTATTGCAATAACGGATGCGACGGAGGCAAATAGAAACGGGGCGATATTCTGTGTCTTGGCGATAACCTTTACCACTGTAAACGTCAGACCGTCGGACGCCACGCCTCTCAGCGTTACCGTGTGATCTCCGCCTGACAGAGAGGACAGGTCGACGCCGCATTCAAAGGCGTTGCATTCGATACAGGTGCGATACTCATATCCTATATAGTCAAATACGTCCTGTCTGAATCTGGGCCCGAGCTGGTACCAGAGACCGTCGTCTACTTTAAGTTCGAACCGTACTATATCCTTGGACATGCACCAGCCGTTCAAAGTGATCAGGCTGCTGTCTTCATTGATCTCGGGTATCGACATGCTGCCGTACTGTCTGCCGTATGATTCGAGGCATGCGTCAAAGGCAACGCTGTCTGGGGCCTGCTTAACGATAAGGTCCGCGACGGTATGCTCAGTACCGTCCGCGCAGGAAGCTTTGATAACGAACCGGGATCCTTCGGATAGGCCGGTTGTGGATATTGTATCGTAAAAATAGCCGTTTCCGTTGCCTTCAAGGTATGAAAAACCCCACACCGGCGCGTAGAGCTCGGAATATACTTTTGTGCCGTCGATGGTGCGGAAGGGACCTCCGTCTATCGAGTATTCGAATCTGTTGACGTTAGTTCCTGTCAGTGAAAATCCGTGAAGCAAGAAGCTGTCTTTGCTGAGATCGACGTAAAGAGTGCCTTCGCAGGGCTTGTCAACGGACATTATGGATGATGGCTCGGTAACTGAGTTTACGATCTTGGGGAGGTCCTCAAGTGCGCCGTTCATCAGCCCCACGCTGTCGATGTCGATATATCTGCAAAGGTAATATTTTCCTGCGTCCATACGCTCCTGAAGCTTTCCCAGTGACCCGTTGGTTCCGCCGGCACCGTAGCTTCTTACTACTATTATATCAGGGGTCTGTTCGATGGTAACGATGCTTATGACGTTGCCTCCCCGGCGGTCGTAAACCACGTCAAGCACCATTATAACGTGTCCGCCTTCGTGAGAATTGATCAGATCTCCCGGCTTTGCCTTCAGAACATCGGTGCCTTTGACCGGGAACATTTCGGAATTGCTGCCGATATCCCTTGTGGTGTGACGCTTGATCCTCATTGCCGCGGATACAAAGCCGCTGCAGTCGTTGGAATAAAAGGGCGAATACCAGATGGGGCCGTTCTCGGAGGTGTAATACCAGGTGTTTTCGCCCCGGTCGGTATAAAGCTTGCTGGAGGGGTCTTTTGCCGCGTTGACAAAATCCCTGACCGAAGCGACCGAGCCAACGTATGCGCCTTCATGCACCGGCTGACCGTAGGGTATGCCGCGGTATGTGTGACCTTTTACGAACTGCCTTGTGGACACTTGATAGCTTGTCCAGCCCGTTACGTTTTCCAGTGGAGTCCAGAAAACGTTATACATGTAAAGCGCATTGGTTATGGTATTTTTGACTCCTTCGGACTGGGGCTCCCGGTATCCCTTCATAACAGAAGAAGAGTCAGCGGAAAGACTTCGGCTGAAGGCTCCGGTAAAAAGCAGTATCGCGGCAAGCAGCGCCAAACTTAAAAGTACCGCAAATGTTTTCCTGAGTTTTTCCATAACGTTTCCTCTCGGCAGATC
This sequence comes from Clostridia bacterium, assembly GCA_017959965.1. Classification (GTDB taxonomy): domain Bacteria; phylum Bacillota; class Clostridia; order UBA1212; family UBA1212; genus UBA1212. The sequence continues at coordinate 13,476 of JAGCZO010000207.1, forward strand.
AAATGTTCAAAAAAACCAATACAGAATGTCTGTGTTTTTGTGTTAGAAACCGTCGGGAGTTACCCAAAGACCGGCTTTTTTCATTGTTTCAACGTATGTTTTAAGGTCAAGTCCGGAGCCGATATCTCCCGTAAAATGGTTGTCTCCTGATATGTTAAAAGAACCGTTTCCGCATCGCCATGAAAGCTTGTATACGTGAGCGGGCTCCGCACGGAATTTATCTATAATTACAGAATTATCAGCCTTTGCCAAAGCGCGTCCCGTAAGTATGTTTTCACCGGAACCGGCGTCTGTTACGGTGTATTCAACAGATATATCATCGCTAAGGTCTGAGACCGCAACAACAGAAACGAATCCGTCCTCCCGGGGCTCGTCACACATCAGACAGAAACGCTGCTGGGATCTTTTTATGTAGTAGTAGGCAAGCTTTTTTGAACCGTACCAGTCAACTACAGCGTCCGAGATCTGAGGCCAGCCGTCAATGATATTCCACCAGATTATTCCGCTTCTGTACCACTTGCCTATACGGAAGTGCTCGATGAAAAACTTCATTGCCTCAGCCTGGGAGATCTGACTCATGAGGGCGTAGCTGTAAATATCATCGGGGGCCTTTCCGAAAAGTTTTTCGACCTGGCGGGTCATCAGGGGCACTCTGTAGGCAAAGGGCGCGCAGGGGTCTGTCTCCATACTGGCGGAGTGGACGAGCCATTCGGGATCGGTGCATATGCTCCCGTCGCCTCTTTTGCCAAGGCTTTTTTCTGAAATGAACTTATTTAAAGTTGCGGGCGAGGGACAGCCGTGGTAGCCGGTCTCAGAGGCGAAGTGCGCAACCGATTGGTCCTTGTAATAAGTGCCTTTGAAAAAGTCTCTCGGCCCCCAAAGGTGATCCTCCGAGGGCAGCTGTCCTGTTTTGAAGACTTCCTCGTCAAGATAAGGCGAGCTTGGAATATAGGGCCTCATGCCGTCGTAACGTTCGCAGACGTCGGCAAGTACCTCCCTGGTCAGTTTGTTATGGTTGGGGTCGGGGGCATTGATCCTTTTGCCGTATACAGAGCCGCAGCGGAAGGAGGCAAAAATGTCGTTTTCATTGTCGCCTGACCACAGTACGAGAGAGGCGTGGTTCCTGAAGCTTTTGACAACCGATATTCCTTCTGTTTTGATCAGCTTTCTCATGCGCTCGTCGTCGGGATAGAGACCGCAGGCCATGGAAAAATCCTGCCAGACCATGATTCCGTTTTCGTCGCAGCAGTCGTAAAGAACGTCCGAGGGGTAGGGACTGCCTCCCCAGCAGCGGATCATGTTGCAGCCGATATCGCGGACAAGCTCAAGACCCCTTTTCGTATAACTGTCGATCCTTGAAGGGAAGGTGTCTGTGGGGACCCAGTTGGAGCCGAGAACAAATATTTTTTTGCCGTTGATTCTGAAAAAGAACTTTCCGTCTTTGCCGGCAAGAGACGTTCTCTCAAGCTCTACGGCCCGTATCCCGTGGCGGAATACAACGCGGTCCAGTTCATCGCCGGGAACGTTGAATATGCGTTGGGAGTCTTTCAAAACGGTCCTTGTAAGGGAGACATTCACGTCGTAAAGAGCGGGATCGCCGTAACCTCTGGGCCACCACAGAACCGGGTGCTCAACGGGTATCTGAAGAACAACGTTGGAGGAGAAAAGGGTGGAACAGCACTCGAAGGAAGAGTCGATGACCCCAAGACTGTTTTTGTGTACTCCCTTTACATATACGGTCAGGTCACGGAGATCGTCGTAAACGGTCTCGATCTTAAGCTTCAAAAGAAGAACAGCCCGGTCCTCCTCAATATTAAGAGCGGAAAGATAGCAGTCGCTTATCCTGTCCGCTTTTCTGTATTCCACCGTGACGGGCTTCCAGAGACCCGCCGAAAGAGCCCTTGGCATTATGTCCCACCCGTACATCGCGGGAGCTTTTCTCACAAGCAGAGAATCCTGTGTGTATTTCATTGCCCAGGCCTTGGTCTCAAGCTCGAATTGTCTTGCATAGACGGATACAGGTATAACGTGGACCACCAGCTCATGCATTCCCGCGCCAATGCCTTCAAGAGAAAATTCGTGAGGTATGAGCATGTTCTCGGTAAAGCCGATGAGCTTTCCGTCAATATATATTTCTGATACCGTGTCGATGCCTCCGAAGCAAAGCGAGGAAAAAGGCCTGTCTTCTATAACTTCCAGCTCGAAATTCGTGAAGTACCATACGTGCTCACATTCAAGATCCTGAAGAAGCAGTATATTCGTTCCGAAGAATATGTCCTCCGGGAGCTTTCCGGCTTTTATGAGGTCAAGCTCAAGATTCCCGGGCACCGTCGCATCCATGATCTCGAGGCCCGAGGATATGATACCGTCAACGGTGGTAAAATTCAGTTTCTTTTTCGCGACGGTACTGTTTCTGCACATACAGAATCTCCAGCCGCCAACAACGGTCCTGTCCATATCAAATACCTGCTTTCCGGTTGTGAAACAGAGCAAAATATGTTATCCTGCAAACGGAAGTTTAACACATAAACCGTGATCAAGCAAAGGATTTCGTTTAAATTATACAAGGATTGA
>JAGCZO010000208.1 GCA_017959965.1 Clostridia bacterium
ATCAGTTCGTCCGTTCTGGAGTTTCCGGTGATCATCTTTACGCCAAGGTATTCGCCGCCCTCTTTCCAGACAGCGACGGCATTATCGATCTCATCCACCGCGATGGACGACGTGATCTGAGCGTCATCCAGCTGCTCCGCTATATCCCTCAGGGCTGAGGAGACGTCCGCGGCAGTCGTCTGTTTGTTTCCGTTCTCCGTGCCCGAGTTCGGCACAACGGTCATCACCGTGTTCGCCAGTTTAAGCACGGACTCCACCTCGGCGGGAAGAGACATTCTCTTTCCCTTCACATCCACGGAGCACATATTGTCGAACACCTTTCCGGACCCCAGGACCCCATCGTAAAGCTTAACAAGCTTACTGTCCCCCATAGTGGAAACAAAGTCAAGGCCCCACTCCATGCTTGAAGGGATACCGGTGCTTAAGCCCGAGATCGAATTCTTGTTTGCAGCGACCCAGCTTACCACCTGTCCCGACGTCCTGACGGTGCCCGTCAATGGCATAAGGAATATCCAAAGGCATCCCACGGCCAGGATCAGACCCAGCACTCCTGCCACGGCCTTCTGTCCGGAAAATTTGATGAGCTTTCCTTTTTCGCCTTTGGTGGTAAAGAAAATGACGATGTCAAATATGATCTTAAGTACGAAAAAGAAGACCACGAAGACAAAGGGCGTCAGCAGCGCTCCGGGGAGCTGCATCAGAAGCTCACGGGCAGACGCGTTTCCGGGAAGGAAATTCGCAAGCGCTGTGTGCGAGTTGGCTATGAGCGACGCCAATGCCGAGTTCACCGGTGGGATCACAAGCGCGGTGGCGACCCCCGAAAGCACGACTGCCAGCGAAACCCCCGCAATATGCATCAGGGTTACAAACAAGCCTCTGGATACCGACCGCAGAACGCCTATCAGTATCGCAGCCAAAGAGATCACAACAATAATTATATCAATGACAATTCCCATAACCGTCTGTCCTTTCGCCTTTAAAAAGCCGCAGACCTGTATTCAGATCGCGTTTTGATCAGGCAGCGCCCTTTTCCTCGTCAAAGGGCTGCTCGCCCTCTTCAATGAGCGCTTCCGCAATTTTATTTTTCACTTCTTCGCCGAGCTCTGAGGTAGACATATTGGCGACTTTATCGGCAGGTATCACATCGAGGACCCTGATCTTGACGTCGGTATGCCTTCTTAAGTAGTTTTTATGGACCTTTTCGGTGCCTGTCACGCACACCACCACTACGGGCACGTTCGCCTTCTGAGCGATCTTGAAAACTCCGTTGTGGAAACGGAGAAGCTTGCAGGTCTTGCTGCGGGTACCTTCCGGATACACGCCGATGCTCACGGCGTCCGATTTAATGAGATCCGCGGCCTTGTCAATGGTCTTCAGCGAGCTTCTGGGATTCTGCCGGTCAATGGACAAAAAGCAGCAGCGCCTTACGATCCTTCCGTAGAAGGGCACTTTCAGATTTGAAGGCTTTGATATGTATGAAATATTGTGCTTTCTGAACTTGAACCAGGTCACTATCGGATCCCAGTTCGAACGGTGGTTCCCCACGATCACGAAACGGCCCTCCGGAAGTTCCTGTCCCTCGGCCTTCAGCCTGATGCCTGCAAGAAAAATGACCAGGCCCGTCATGCTGTTGAGTATGAATCTGTAGATCTTGCTGTCCTTGAAATATTCCTTCTTCCAGCCTGTTAAAAGGCCCGACAGAAATCCCAGTATCACCAGCAGAAGTACGTACGCCACTACTCCTCCGGCAACGCACAGCGCGATCTTTAAAACTTTCAGCAATGTTTCACCCATTTGGATCCTCCGGTCCGCTTTCCGCGGAAAAATACAAACAGTCTGCGTATTATTCACCGCGGCGGCGGTTCCCCGATTCCGCGGCAGATCTGTGCGCCGGTCAGTCAAGCTCCGACGCCAAATAGTTTCTGGTATATGCTCTTCCGCCCTTTTTGTCACGAAGCTCCAGTCTGAACCAGACCGTATCGCCGGGAATGGAAAACTCAAAGGACGAGATATCGTCAGCATGGGACCGGCGCACGTCGTACATTCTTGCGTCCGTAAGTGCGTAAGCCTCGCAGCAGGGCTCGCATTGGCCCTTGACGGTGATGCCGCCCTTTTCGTTTCTGAAGAAGCAGCCTTCCTTAAAAGCCGCTCCTGTGGAGGCGTAGCAGTTTTTACTCTTCAAGGCGTTATAGAGCGCTCCGTAGGAAAGCTCCTCCGCCTTTATCATGGTCCAGCCTCCGAAGGAATCAGAGTAAGGCGAGTCGAGCTCGGCCCCGTTATGGTTGTCGTCACACGCGATGGCACAGGCCGTTCCGCCTCTTCTGCAGTATTCCTCGTATTCATAGTCGCCGTATCCGTCCGCCATGGTGACCTCGCAGCCTGTGTTGAACACCTCGAAGCCGAAAAGACCCTTCAAGGGCGTGAAATCAGCGGCGTTCTGGTAGGACCAGCGGGGATGGTTGTAGGAGACAAGAAATCCGGCGGCATTGGCGTCGTCAATGACCTTCTGCACCTCCTTCACACCGTAGACCCGGTCGAAGGGGATGAATGAAGTTCTGTCCTTATCCTCGGAAATAAAGTTCAGATGGTACACGGAAACGCCGAACCAGCCTCTTATGCTGAGGTCGGAGGGCTGGTTGAAATCGATCTCCACGGCGTTCAAAGCGACAAAGCCGTCGTCCGTAAGCTCATTGTGAGGCGTCAGCGTATTGTGATCGCTGAAGGCCACGGCGCTGTACCCTCTGGCCTTGTATGCCTCCTTGATCTGCGAAACGGTGAGCTGTCCGTCAGAAAACGTCGAATGACAGTGCAGGTTGGCTTTGTAAAATTTGCCGTCGCCGGGAAAAAACTGAACGGTTTTCATTGTTTGCCTGCTCCCTTCATGCTCCACCAAAGTAGTATTATGACCTGCCCGGGTATGCCGAGCAGGAATACAAACCAAAAATTATAGCTCGCAAAAACGAGCATTGACAGAAAAACTGCCGCCAATACCGACCAGACCAGCAGCGTTATGGACGCGAATCTGATGGTCCTGCCGAACCACACGCTGACCAGAACCAAAAGAACCGTGGCAGATGCCGGCACCGCATAAACAAACGTCATCCAGCTGTAGGGTATCCGGAAAAAATGAAGGACCACAAATCCGAATACAGCGATCAGCCACACGAGCATGACGCTCATGAGTGTGATCACCACCCTGGTCCTCAGCCGCTGCTTCTCGCCGGCCGCCCTGGCAGCCGTGGCGTCTTCCTCTTTTTTCCTGTCAATATCGGAAATGGGCTCATAAACAAGCGAGTCCATCGTTATTCCGAAAAGTTTGCATATTTCTGCCAGGGTGCCGATATCCGGCAGCGCCTCGCCGTGCTCCCATTTTGAGACAGCCTTGTCCGAGTAGTTCAGCTTCTCGGCAAGCTCCGCCTGGGTCATTCCGGATGCCTGTCTCAGCGTCAGAATATTTGCGGAAACCGTCTCTTTGATGTTGTTCATGACGATTCCTCCTCCAATGCAATTCGACCCGTAAATTATGGCACATTTCAACGCCGAATTCAAGATATAACACCGCCGGTCTGCGGTTTTCGGTTTTCACCGGGTTAATAATTATTTTCTTAAAAACGCTTGCGCTAGTTCTTTCAAAGTGCTATCATTCCGCGGGTTTTCGGAAAACCCTGTCCGTACGACGTTCACGCCGCGCAGATCAAGTACAAAAAAGAAGGAACATCAATGGCAGCCGCGTGGATCCTTGGCGCATCTACCTGCGCAACTATGATATTGTCGATACTGTTTTTCCCGAAGGTACATCTGGGAAAGCTCAGGGCGGATTCCTACTGGTTAATAACCTTGACAGGAGCCCTGCTGGTACTCGCAACAGGCACCGCAAAGATCGGGGACGTGGCCCGGGAGCTCACTTCAAATACTCCTATAAATCCGCTGAAAATACTTGTTCTTTTCATATCCATGACCGTGCTGTCCGTGTTTCTTGACGAGGTGGGCTTTTTCGCTTTTCTTGCCGCCAAGGCTCTCAGGATCGCCCGCAGCAGCCAGATCGCACTGTTCGTAAGCCTTTACGTCACGGTCTCCGTCCTCACGGTGTTCACATCAAACGACATAATCATTCTTACGTTCACGCCCTTTATCTGCTATTTTGCGAAAAACGCCGGGATCAGCCCGGTGCCCTACCTGTTTGCGGAGTTCATTGCCGCCAATACCTGGAGCATGGCTCTGATCATCGGCAACCCGACAAATATATACCTCGCCACCGCCGGAGGCATCGGATTCGGAGAATACGTAAAATTAATGATACTGCCCACGGTCGCGGCAGGCATCGTCTCCTTCGGCGTACTCTTCCTCATATTCAGAAAAAAGCTTTCGGAAAAGATCGTCGGCACGGCACCGCCGGCATTCATCAAGGACAAACCTCTTCTCATAACAGGTCTTGTCCACCTCGGCCTCTGCACCGTGCTGCTGGCCGTCAGCTCCTACGTGGGCTTCGAGATGTGGTACATTGCCCTGGGCTTTGCCGTAAGTCTTTTCATATGCACGCTGGTCATCTCCGCGGCAAGGAAAAAGAAGCCTTCAGAGCTTGGCGCCTGCCTTAAGAGAGCGCCCTGGCAGCTCATTCCGTTTGTGCTTTCCATGTTCGTGATAATACTTGCCCTGGAGGAAAACGGGGTCACCGAAAGCATCGCAAGGTTCTTCGGCACCGATCAGACTGTGTGGAAGTACGGCGCGGCCTCTTTCCTCTCATCTAACGTGATCAACAACATCCCTATGAGCGTCCTCTTCAGCTCCATATCCGGGACCCTTGAAGGCAGTGCAAGGACAGGAGCGCTTTTCGCTTCGATAATAGGTTCCAATCTTGGCGCTTTCCTGACGCCGATAGGAGCCCTTGCCGGAATGATGTGGTCGTCGATCCTGAAAAAGCACGACGTGCCCTTCTCCTTCGGGAAATTCGTGAAGTACGGAGTCCTCGTTTCGGTACCCACGGCAGGCGCCGCCCTGGCGGTCCTCTCACTGCTGCTGGGATAACCGCTGTGTTAAGACATCATTAAAGCTGCCGGGCCGCCCGTATTTTTACCTGCAGTCCGACAGCTTTTTTCTTTCTTGTGAGTTGATTTCCGTACCCGGTCCGCAAACGTCAATCCAGCCCGCAGAGTTTTCTTGCGTTGGCGTAGTCCTTTTTGCGCACATATACCGCGCAGGAGCCGGTAGTCGGAGTGTCTTCGACCCAGGAATGGGGCACCGCTCCGCCCGCGTAAACGTTTCCCGAGAACATGTTTCCGGTCCTTCCGCCTCTTGAGATCCTGACCCCCGGCTTCGAGGCGCCGTAAGAAACGCGCTTTGTAATGCATGGGATCCCGGCAGCCTCCAGAACGGACCGCATATCGGCCGCCTCGGTTGCGGACATTTCATTGCACAGCTTCGCTCTGTTGAAAACAGTTATCATACCCGGCACTCCCTTTTGTCACTCAAAATCGATCTTCAGATCCTCAAACATATACATATTCGGCGAAGGCTCCAGAGGCTTGCCGGAATAGGAAACGAAGTTCTTCACCTTGACGCTTTCCGTCATCACCATGGGATATTTGCCCTTGTAGTCCTCTTTGTTCCATTGGGGATTGATATCCGCGAAGACCGTGGGGGAGTCGCCGGAGAGAGACCTGGAGTCGTTGACGTAGAGCCCGTCGATCACGATATTCTTGGGCAGATAGCATGTGTATCCGAAGTCGTGGTCGAAGGTATTGGTCCCGCCAATGAGCGCGGCGTCATAGTTTGCCGTTCCGAAGAGAGGATAGTAGCGGCAGTTCTTTATGGTTATATTTCCTTCCCAGGTGGAGCCGTAGTCGTCCCTGAGATTTATGATGTTTTTCCCATAAATATTGCAGTTTTCAATGAGGGCCTCTCCGTGGCCGATGAGGTTGATGCCCTGGTGGCCGAAGGAGCTGTTTTTCAGGGTCACGTTGCACACTCCCTTGTGGGCGTCGAATCGGCCTATCACGCATCCGTCAAAACAAATATTTCTCGAATAATTAGAGGCAAACGTGCCCCAGTACATTACGTCGTTTATACTGCGGGACTGGATAACGTTTATAAAGTTCAGGCCGACGGAATTCGTCACCTGGCAGTCGTAGGAGCCCATCGGCGTCACGGAGCCGCCGGTCCCCATGGTGTAATACGTAAAATGGGGCGTCAGGACGGTATCCTTCACGGTAAGATTATAAGTGTTCGACACCATGAGGAAGCCGTTGTAGGGAGCACCCGTCTCCCCCTCGCCCGTGATATAGTGGGCCAGTTCTTTAATGACGGCGTTGGATCTTTGTATCTCAATGCCTCTGTTGTAGTAGCTGTAATTGCTGGCGGCCTGATTGGCGATCGTGGTGAATATTCCGCCGCGAACGGTGAGGACCTCGTCGTTCACGGGTATTGCCGTGGCGCTGGTGAGCTTCTTGAACTCCCTGATCACAGGCGTGGAGGGATCCACGCTGCCGTTTTCATCAACGATTATTATTTCCTTCCGTGATGAGCCGCTGTCCTGGTTGGCGCCCTTTCTGATGTATTCCTTAACGCCGTCATTGACAAGAGTGACAAGCGACTTGGCGGTAAGAGTCACGCCAAGGCTTTCCTGTCCTTCGGAGACCTTTTTAAGGTCGTTTTTCAGGGAAACGCTCTTGCCCGCAGCGGGTACCGAGAAAATGTTGCCGCCGGTGCTCTTAAGCTCGCTGTCGTCAACGATGAAGTGAGCCGCGGACCAGTCGACGTCGGCAGTGATCTTGGCGATCTTTGCGGACTTGCCGATATAATATACCGCGTCCTCCCTCGCCAATATCACCCGTCCGCTGTCCTTCTGGGCGCTGTGAGCGTCGAATATGGCTTTGGCGTCGTCAGTTGTACCGTCCCCTGCGGCACCGTAGTCCTCGTAGGTTATAAAATCACCGTAGTCGACTTTAAACTCCTTTTTGGCGTCTCCGCTCAAGCCGATCACGTCAAGGCCGAAATCAGTTTGTATGTCAGTTTCAACGGGCTGAGCCGCGGCCAGATAGTCCAGAAAGTCTCTGAACACTCTGTAAAAACCGATCTTCTTAGAGCCGGTAACGATGAGGTTGCCCTCTTCCGCGGCGACGCTTCCTTCCGTCGCGTCCTCCGGGCCGTACTTCAGAATGATCTTGTTAGCGGCGTCCTTGTTGTCTTCCACGTAAGCTCCGGCATGAGTGAAAAGTATCTTCTTTATATATTTCGCGGCGGTCTCCGCAAGAGAGTCTCCGGCGATCGTTTCCACCGAAAATTCTCCAATGGGAACGCCGCATACCGAAAAACCGTCCAACTTCTTAAAAGGGTGGAAATTATATTCGTAGTTCTCATCGAGCTTGAGAGAACCGTTCACAAACAGGTTCTCGAAATACTCAAGAGCCGCGCAGGTGCTTTCGATGTTTCCGCCGACGATCTTGAGATCATTGGCGCCCCCGGCAAGGATCCTGTAGCCCTCAAAGGAGAGCACTCCCCCCTCGGGGTCGTTGTAGTCCTCCGAGGTCTCCACGGTTATGCGGTGCGCCGGGGTCTCCCCCTCTCCCGCAACAAGTATATTGATCCCGCTCTTGGTGAGCCGTTCGGATACGAGCTCAACGTTGTCCGCCACGTATTCGGCCACGTTTCCGATGACAAATTTGTAATCGCTTGCCCCGTTTTCCGCCACGGTAAACTGCGGAACGGGTGCGTCCGTACTGTCTGCCGGAGTACCTTCTGACGGACCGTCGGGACCGTTCACGTCGCAGGAAACCAGTGCAAAGCAAGCCGAAACAATAACCAAAACCGAAAGCAGCAGCGCTAAAAACTTTTTCATCTCATTTTCTCCTTAAAACGGGGTAATTTTCATAATATGCCACCCCGTCATTTTAACCGAAAAACCTCCGGAAAACAACTTAAAGAAGGCTTTCAGGGCTTCCTTCTGCGGGCATCCGGCTTCTCTTTTTTCTTTCTCATCGCGGCGCAGGCGATCCCCGCAGCGGCAGTCACCCCGCAGGCCCCCGTGCCGATGACGCTGCCGCAGCCGCTGTCGGTCTTTGCAGGATCCGTGACCGCCGGAGTTATATCGTCGGCACCCTCCGGCTTGTAAACAGGCTCGTTGCCCGTGGGCGGCTGCCAGTCTGCCTCGGAGGCCTGCTTTCCCTCCGCGGCAAGTTTCTTGTTGAGCTCCGACAGGACCTCAAGCTTTTGTCCCGCAGGCCCTTCGTCCGTATAGTCCTGGAACTGCCAAAGCGATGCGATCTGTATGCCTGAATCTGAGATGGCGGCAGTG
>JAGCZO010000023.1 GCA_017959965.1 Clostridia bacterium
AATATTATTTTAACTGCTGCCTCTCTGGAATCTCTGCGGCTCATGATACGTCAATATCCTCCATGAATAATGATCGAAGATCACCTGTAGATACGTTCTCTGACAGTTACCTGTAACTTCCCGGCGGAAGTATTTTATCAAGCAGATTGCGCAGGAAAGATTTGTCCTTTTTAAGCTGGCGTCCGATCCAGTAACCAGCAAAGGTGCATAATGCCAGGAACAGTGTGGCGATTATACCAAGAAAATGAAACGATAAACCGATAAACAACCCTGCCAGCGCTCCGTTTATCGGAAGATAATTCTGTCTGTAAAACTTGTAAAACCGTCTTAACATGTCAGGATCACTCCTTATCTGCCGGAGCTGCGTGTACTCCTTCAATGTTGATATCCACGTTGCTTACCTGAAGCTCAGTCATACTTTCCACGGCATCTTTTATCTGATTCTGAAGGAGCCTTGATAGATTCGGAACATGAGTGTCCGGATACACCGAGAGCTTCATCAATATCTCTACAGTCTCGTTTTTAAAACGGACTTTTGATTTTGCTTCCCTTACGCTCTTGCTTTTCCTGGCAAGCCCCAGAGCGATGCTTTCCACAGAGTTTGCGGAAACACGTATCTGACCGCTGTCGTTTTTAAAGCAGATATATCTGTTTATTCCCTTGAAACGGAGTCCGGAGAACAGGATAAACAGGTTTACCAGCAGCAGGACAAGCCCAAGCAGAAATACGACCACGTTGTATTTATCCGATCTGTAGATCGTCACGTCTGCCCAGTCAAGGAAATTTTTCATGATCCCCTTATCCGAGAAAGGAGAGATCATTACGAAAGTGCTGAGGACAGCCGCTATTATCGCATATATCGCGGTCAAAACGCGAAAGAAAAAGTTCAATTTTCTTCCCCCTTTGCATCTGAAAAATCTACGCCCTGAACGTGTATGTTCACTGCGTCAACGAGTATTCCGGCCTGGTTCTCGATATTTCCCCTTACGCATTCCTGGATCTCGAACGCAACTTCAGGGATCCGGACGCCGTATTTCACTATCACATATATGTCTACTGTCGTGACACCGTCTCTGGACAGCACTTTAACCCCTTTGGCCAGGTTCGTCCGCCCGAGTACTTCGGCAAGTCCTCCGGTGAATCCGGTACTCATTCCGGCTACGCCGTTGACTTCCATGGCAGCCATACCGGCGATAACGGCCAGCGCTTCATCTGTCACGAGCATTTCATCATTTTCAGTTATATACGATTCGTTTTCGTTCATTCTGACGGCTCTCCGGTAAGTGATCAAAACACATATAAATTTTACACTAACGGACGGAAAATTTCAACACCTTACAGCCGGTAAGATCACCGCTGATCACGGCACCGCCGAAAACGTCATTGTCCCCGGCTGCACATCCATCGGAAGCGATCATACTGTATTTTTTGCGAAATACAGTTATTCGTCCATGCTCTTCAAACTGGACCGCGCCGCTGTCAGCGCAGGTGACAAAGGTCCAGACATAATCATTGCCCACGGAAAGGCCATTGATCTCAAATTCGGCAGTCCCGTCAGTTACCACTGCGTCGAAGCCTCTGTGATGTTCCGGACGAGTGGCATTTCTCAAAATGAGCCGGGCATCCGTCCCGTCGGTCGCGGACGTCCTGAATTTTACAAATGCTCTGATGTCAGCCATATAACCTGTCCCCTCTTTCAAATGCTCTGCAGGATGATAAACTATCATAATCCGGTCGTGTTGTCAATTGTTAATAGTTCTTTGATGATTATTTTGTGCTTTACTTTGTATAAGAGGTCGTATAGAATGGAGACGGGCGGCAGCAGATGCC
>JAGCZO010000209.1 GCA_017959965.1 Clostridia bacterium
AATTTCAGCCTCGGCGGCAAGGCGGAGCCATATACCTTGAGTCCGGAGGAGGAAGAAACCGTGTATAAGATCGTCCGTGAGCTTAAGTCTCCCGATCTTATCGGCGCGGACTTTCTGGTTACTGAGGAAGGGCTTCTCTTCAACGAGATAGAAGACGTTGTGGGCACAAGGATGCTTTATGCGGTATACGGAATCGACGCCGCAAAGGTTTTTGCGGACTACGTAAGCGGCCTTTGACCGCTCTTAGTGAGGCAGTACCGGATTCAGGCGTTTTGCAATATTTCCCGGATAAGAAAAAGGCAGAACTGATGATCATAGTTGAATTTCTTGACAAATCCAATATCGACAACCTCTGCTCGTCGCTGATCAAGGCTCCCGAGCGTGTTATTTTTGTCAGCAGCGCCAAAAACGGTATCAGCTTAAACCTTCTTGACAGATACAAGCGGTTTTTCGCCGGCAGAGGTCTCGACATAATCTGCGAGGGAATGTCTCTCAATCCGTTTAAGATCGATAAAGTCACAGCCGCTTTTGAGCGGATCACAGAAAAGTACGATGAGTGTGTTTTTGATCTTACAGGGGGCAATGAAAGCTACATCGTCGCCGCGACGGCTGTCGCCACCCGGTATCCGGAAAGAAGGATCCAGCTCCAGAAGATCAATATAAGCACCGGGAACGTCATTGACCTGGACAGGGACGGGAAAACCATCCTTGATTCCGGCAGTGCCCCTTCATTGACTGTCGAAGAGACTATCTCCATAAACGGCGGAAGGATAGTATATGAAGACGAAAGAACGGGAGGTACTCACAGGTGGGACGACAGCGTTCTTGACGACGTTGACGTGGACGTTATGTGGGAGATAATGAGAAGCTCTCCCACCGCCTGGAATTCCGCAGTCGGCGTCCTTGAAAGATTCGTTCGTCTTGATGACGGAGCCTTAAAAAGCGTCAGATCCGGCGACCCTAAGCTTCCGTCCTCTATAGCCGACTCTCAGCCTCCGGTCAAGAAGGTATTCGAAAGACTTAATAATAAAGGCCTTATCAAGGTCGAGGAATCTGACGGCCGCGAGACAGTGACTTTTGCCACCGATACGATCGAACGCGTGCTTTCAAAATCAGGCAATTTATTGGAGCTTCAGGTCTACAGACTTGCCAAAAGAGCCGAAAACGCGGGCAAAAAAATATTTAACGATGCGCTTACAGGTGTCCTTATCGATATCGACGGCAATGAAGATGATTCCATGCTTCTGACCAATGAGATTGACGTGATCATCCAGAAGGGGCTCAAACCTATTTTCGTTTCATGCAAAAACGGGGACGTCGACAATGACGAGCTTTACAAGCTAAGAACAGTGACCGCAAGATTCGGCGGCAAATACGCCAAGGCTGTCCTTGTTCTCGCTGCTCCCAGAGGCGCAGTATTTTCAATGAGTCTGAAGGAGAGGGCAAAGGAATACCACATAACTGTCATCGAGGCCTATTCCATGAGCGATCTGAAATTCGCAAAGCGCATTGCCCACCTTGCGTCAAGTTGACGGCCTAAAGCTTTTAGTGTCGGCTGCAAAATACCGTACGGTCGTATCCGGTTTCGAAATACAATTGGCGGGAATGCCGAAATCAAACGGGAGGTTCAAAAAACACTTGAAACCTCTTTTTATTTTGTTATAATCTAAAGATGTATACGTGCAGAAGAAAGACTCTTCACGGGCTTTCGGAAAGTGCTCATATACGCAGCTTTTGAACGAAGAAGGAGAGCCTTCCAGATGCTTAAGAGCATGACCGGATTCGGTAAAGGAACAGCAGCCTGCGGCAGCGGAACCGTCACTGTTGAGATCAAAACAGTCAATTCCAAAAGCCTTGACCTTTCTATCAAGATGCCGAGGGAGCTTTCGGCTTTTGAGACCACGGTGAGAAAAGCGCTGCGTGATAAGGTCAGCAGAGGAAAGGTCGACGTTTACGTAGGATTTGAGAGATCCGTGGCGGCGGGTACCGGCCTTAAAATAGACTGGGAACTTGCCGACGCGTTCTATGAAGCCGAAAAAGAAGCCTGCGAAAGATTCGGCGTTAAATTTGATTTTTCTCCTTCACAGCTTTTCAGACTTCCGGACGTATTCACTGTTGAAAAGGCCGAACCCGATGAAACAGAGCTTGAGACCTGCGTTTCCGGCGCGGCTTCGATGGCTGTCGAAAAACTTCTTGAAATGAGGTCTTTGGAGGGCGAATATCTTGACGGAGAGATCAGAAGGCTTGTGGGCGAGATCGAGGACGCTTTTGAGGTGATAAAAACCCGGGCTCCCTACGTCAGTGCGGAATACAAGGACAAGCTCACCGAGAGACTGTCAAAGCTTCTTGACAACGCCAATATGATCGACGAGCAGCGTCTGGCTCAGGAGGTGGCTCTTTTCGCGGACCGGTGCGACATAACCGAAGAGACCGCGAGGATAGACAGTCATCTGAAGCAGATCGGTAAATATCTTGATTCCGGCCTGCCTGCAGGCAGAGAGATAGACTTTGTTCTCCAGGAATTTAAACGGGAGATCAATACCCTTGGCTCGAAAAGCAACGACGGCGCTCTGTTTGAGGCTGTGCTGACGGTAAAGTCAAGGCTTGAGATGCTGAGAGAGCAGATCCAGAATATCGAGTAAAGCATTATTCGCGGCGGTTCTGAGCTGCCGGATCATACCTGCCATCAAACTTAGAAGGAAGAGACCTATGATATTTATCAGCGTCGGCTACGGTAATATCGTGAACGCGGACAGGATAGTTTCCGTCTCGTCCGCTGTTTCCGCACCTTCAAAGAGAATGATACAGGAGGCCAAGGACACCGGAAGGTGCATTGACGTCACACAAGGCAGACGCACCAAATCCGTGATCGTTATGGACAGCGACCACGTGATCCTTTCCGCACTTCACGTTGTGACTATTGCGGCGCGTATCGACGCGGCAGCCAGCGGCAGACCCGCTGCCTTTGACGATGAGGATGACGGCGAAGACGGGATGGACGACTGACGTTGGCGATAATTACGCCAAAGGTCGGAGAAACAACGTTGATCCTGATGCTTTGGAAAAGGAGAAAGGAATGAGTAAAAAGCGGAACAATTTACTTTTGGTGGTATCCGGTCCCTCCGGCTCCGGAAAAAATACCCTGATCAGCTGCATCCTTGACAACCGGGACAACGTCTCCCACAGCGTTTCTGCCACCACAAGGGCCCCCAGGGGGGATGAAAAAAACGGCGTCGCTTATTACTTTATGACTTTCGACGAGTTTGAAAGGACTGTTGAAGAGGGCGGATTTTACGAGCACGACGTCTACAGGGAAAACAGGTACGGCACACTCAAGGCTGACGTTATAAAGCGTGTTGCTGCCGGCGACAACGTTGTCCTGGATCTTACGGTCCCCGGCGCGGTGAACCTGAAAAAGGAATTCGGGGAAAGAGCCAAGACCGTTTTTATCATACCGCCGTCAATGAAGATCCTGAAGGAAAGGCTGATCGCCAGAGGCACCGATCCCATGGACGTGATAGAAAGGCGGATGCGTTTTGCTCTTGAAAGCGAGATCGACAGATACAGAGAGTTCGACTACGTTATCTACAACGACGTTCTCGAGGACGCGAAAAAAGCTATCCTTCTCATTTACGACTCGCTGACTACCGGCGATAAGAACGTTAAGAAAGCCGCGGAAAAGTTAAAAACCGTGAATTCGGCTGAATTTGCGGAAAAAATAGTGGACCGCTTCAAAAAAGAGGCGGACATGATCTGAAACGGACGGGAATTATCCCGACGCGATAAAAAGGAGATCGATTATAATGGCAGATACTAGAATGACTGAACCCGAGATATCAAAACTGCTCTCCATCGACGGTATTGATTCGCGCTTCACGCTTTGCTCCATAGTTTCGAAGAGAGCAAGACAGCTTGAGGACGAGCTGTATTTCGCAGAGAAGGACTGCAAGGACGTCCAGAACAAAAAGCTCAATCTTGAGCACGGAAAAGCAGTTTCCGAAAGCGTCTATGAGCTCTACGAGGGCAGACTCAAATTCAAGAAGGTCGAAGACTGATACCGGGGGTTACTGATTATGGTTGAAAAGACTATGGAAAAGATCGTGGCTCTCTGCAAAAACAGAGGCTTCGTATATCCCGGTTCCGAGATCTATGGCGGGCTTGCCAATGCATGGGACTTCGGTCCCCTTGGCGTTGAACTCAAAAATAATATCAAACGCGCCTGGTGGAGGAAGTTCGTACAGGAGAATCCCTACAACGTCGGCGTTGACTGCGCCATATTGATGAATCCCCAGGTCTGGGTCGCTTCGGGCCACGTGGGAAGCTTCAACGATCCTATGCTTGACTGCAAAAACTGCAAGTCACGCTACCGCGCAGACAAGCTCATCGAGGACTGGAACGAGAAAAACGGTATCTCCATGCAGGTGGACGGCATGACCGACAAGGAACTTGTTTCCTACATCAGGGAAAAGGGCGTTACCTGCCCTTACTGCGGAAAGTCCGATTTTACCGATATCAGGAAGTTCAACCTGATGTTCAAGACCTTCCAGGGCGTTACCGAGGACTCCCAGACTCAGATCTATCTGAGACCTGAGACCGCTCAGGGTATTTTTGTCAATTTCTA